>JAGCXA010000040.1 GCA_017961575.1 Clostridia bacterium
GCACAAGGACTTCGGGAACACCGTTTTAAAGGACGGGGACGAGGTGGAATTCCTGTACTATATGGGCGGTGGCGCAAAATGAGCTTTACGAACGAACAACTGGAGCGCTACTCACGCCATATCATCTTAAAGGAGATCGGCGTCAAGGGGCAGAAAAAACTTGCCGCCGCGAAGGTGCTGATCATCGGCGCGGGCGGACTCGGCGCCCCTGCCGCGATGTATCTTGCCGCCGCAGGAATCGGGAAAATCGGCATCGCAGACGCGGACAAGGTGGATCTTTCCAATCTGCAAAGGCAGATCATCCATACGACGAACGACCTCGGCAAACCGAAGGTCGAATCCGCCGCGGAAACGATGCGCTCGATCAACCCGGACGTGGAGGTCGAGACCTACAACGAGTTTATTTACAGCAAAAATATCCTCGATATCATATCCGATTACGATTTCGTTCTCGACGGAACGGACAACTTCCCCGCGAAATTCCTTATCAACGACGCGTGCGTGATGGCAAACAAGCCGTTTTCACACGCGGGGATCATTCGCTTCAAGGGACAGTTGATGACGGTCATTCCCCGCGAAAGCCCTTGTTACAGATGCGCTTTCAAAGAGCCGCCGCCGAAGGGCGCCGTGCCGACCTGCCGGGAAGCGGGCGTCGTCGGCGCGATGGCGGGCGTGATCGGCTCCCTTCAGGCGCTGGAAGCGGTAAAATATATCACCGGAACGGGTGAACTGCTCACCGGAAAACTTCTGACGTTTGACGCGCTTACGATGAAATTTCATACCGTCAAGCTCCCGCCGAGAGGCGACGGATGCGCGGTTTGTTCCGATCATCCGACAGTAACGGAACTGATCGACTACGACCCGCCCGCCTGCGATCTGAAAGCGAAGGGGTGAGCGTATGGAGCAAACGCCGAAAACGGTCAGACTCCGCCGCGCCGACTACGAGCGGATGCTCGGCGAGGCGAGAAAACAAGCGCCCAACGAAGCTTGCGGACTTGTCGCCGGGACGGATGAGGATGGCACGAGGTTCATAAAAAAAGTGTATCTCCTCACCAATACCGACCGCAGTCCGGAGCATTTCAGTCTCGACCCGAAGGAACAACTCGCGGCGATCAAGGATATGCGTCAAAACGGTCTGACACCGCTCGGCAACTGGCATTCCCACCCCGCGACCCCGTCGCGCCCTTCGGAGGAAGACAAACGGCTTGCGTTCGACAAAACGTCGACGTATTTTATCCTATCGCTGGCGGGCGACACACCCGTGCTGAACGCCTTTCACGTCGAAGGAGCGGAAAGCAGAAAAGAAAATCTTGTGATAACGGAATAGAGGAACATATCATGGAGGAAAACTTCAAAACCATCACGGCGGCGGAATTCGCCGCGCTTGACTACTCAAAATACACGCTCGTTGACCTGCGCGAGCCGGATGAACTGATCGTCAGCGGTATCGAAGGCGCAATCAACGTCCCGTTTTCGCAGTTCGCGACAAAACTGGATACCGTACCGAAGGACAAGCCGGTCGTCGTGTACTGCCGCGTCGGAGATTTCAGCGAGCAGATCGCGGAGATCCTCGCCGATCGCGGGTACGACGTTTCTCACGTGGAAGGGGGCTACAACGCATACCGGAAAATCGTTGCAAAAGATAAGAGCGAAGAGCCGAAAGCCGCGTCAAGCACGGAAACAGAACCTGCTTTTATCGACGCAAAGGGACTGAAATGCCCCGGTCCCATCGTCAAGGTGGCGGATTATCTGCGCGATAAGCCGGAAGGAACGAAGATCCGCGTGGAGGCGACGGAGGACGCCTTCTATTCCGACGTTCAGATCTGGTGCGAGCGTACCGGAAATAAGCTCGACGGCATTTCCTTTACAAACGGCGTGATCAAGGCGGAGATCACGCGAAGAATCTCTCAAAAGCCGGCAACCGTGCAGGCAGAGCAGAACGACAAAACCTTCGTCGTATTCTCGGGCGACCTCGACAAAACGATCGCGGCGTTCATTATGGCAAACGGCGCCGCCGCCATGGGCAGAAAGGTCACGATCTTCTTTACCTTCTGGGGACTCAATATTTTGAGACGCACCGATAAAGTGAAGGTAAAAAAGCCGTTTATCGAAAAAATGTTCGGCATAATGATGCCGCGCGGCACCAAAAAACTGGGGCTTTCCCGCATGAATATGGGCGGAATGGGCGCCAAAATGATCCGCTCCATCATGAAACGCAAGGGCGTGAGTTCGCTGGAAGAACTGATCGAATCCGCAAAGGCGCACGGCGTACGGCTCGTCGCCTGCCAGATGTCCATGGATATCATGGGTATCCGCAAGGAGGAACTCATCGACGGAGTCGATCTCGGCGGCGTGTCCACCTTCCTCGGCTCCGGCGAACAGTCGGATATGAGTTTGTTTATTTAAAACCGCAACGAATAAAAGCGTTTGAGAAGACGGCCGCCGATACCGTCGCGTTAAACGCACAGCCACGGGCAACCGTGGCTGTCGTCATATACGCGACGGGCGGCGGCGCGAGCCCCCGTTTGCAACCGTTTGCAAAAAAATTGTCCGGACCCCTTGACAAATTGTGTCGTGTGCGATATAATGGAACCGATCAGATCGCACACGACATTTTTTGAGGTGAAACGAAATGAACGACAAATACGCTGCCATCCGACTGAAAAATCAGCTTTGTTTTCCGCTGTATGCCGTATCGAATATGATTACGCGGAAGTACAAACCGTTGCTCGACAAAATCGACCTGACCTACACGCAGTATATCGTGATGATGGTCCTGTGGGAGGAAAAGCAGGTCAACGAAAAATTCCTTTGCGAAGCGCTCTGCCTGAAAACCAACACGATCACGCCCCTGCTTCAAAAGTTGGAGGACAAGGGTTTCATCCGCAAGGAGAAAGACAAGAGCGACGAACGCAATCTGGTCATCACGCTGACCGAATCGGGTGAAGAACTGAAAGACAAGGCGCTCTGCGTCCCGGAAGCGATGGCGCGGGAATTCCGCCTGACGGAAGAGGAAGCGGCGCTCCTGTACCGGGTTCTTTACAAGATGCTCGACGAAGATCGGAAAACCGAGAACCGATAAAAGGAGAAACAAATATGGGGATCTACGATTTCACCGTCACCGACAACAAGGGAGCGCGGGTTTCGCTGAAAGACTACGAGGGAAAAGTTCTGCTGATCGTCAACACCGCCACCCGCTGCGGGTTGACCCCGCAGTACGAAGGGCTGGAAGCGCTCTATGAAAAGTATCGGGACAGAGGGTTTGAGATCCTTGATTTCCCCTGCAACCAATTCGCTTTTCAGGCGCCCGGCGACGCGGAAAAGATCGATTCTTTCTGCAAGTTGAACTACGGCACCACCTTCCCGCGCTTCGCGAAGATCAAGGTCAACGGGAAGGGCGCGGACCCGCTCTACGTTTACCTGAAAGAGCAGAAGCCCGGCAGGATCGGCTGGAACTTCGCGAAGTTCCTGATCGACCGCACGGGCAACGTCGCGGACCGATTCTCCCCCACCGCCAAGCCGCAGACCCTGGAAGCGGCGATCGAAGCCGAGCTGCAGAAGCAGCCGTAAAGGAGAGTTATGATTCAAAACATATTGGACGTAATCCGCGAGCGGCGGAGCGTGCGCACCTTCGACGGAACGGCGCTGAAAGAAGACGCCCGAAAGATCCTGCGTTTTGCGGAAGGCGTCGAAAACCCCTACGACCTCCCGATCTCATGGAAACTGCTGGACGCCGGGAAAGAGGGGCTGACGAGCCCGGTGATCGTCGGGGCAACCGCCTTTATCGCCGGAAAAATGCGCCGCGTTCCGCACGCCGAAGAGGCGTTCGGATACACGTTTGAAAAGATCGTCCTCTACGCGCAGTCGCTCGGCGTCGGAACGACGTGGATCGCGGGGACGATGAACCGGGACGCCTTTGAAAAAGCCCTCTCCGTCGAGGAGGGCGAGGTGATGCCCTGCGTCAGTCCGCTCGGCTATCCCGCGAAAAAGATGTCGCTGAGGGAAACGCTGATGCGCAAAGGCGTGAAAGCGGACGTCCGTCTCGATTTCGGAAAACTGTTTTTCGACGGCGCGTTCGACGCTCCCCTGACCGAAAAAGACGCCGGAGATCTGACCGCCGCTCTGGAAGCGGTGCGGCTTGCCCCCTCCGCCGTCAATCGGCAGCCGTGGCGCGTCGTCGTCGCGGGGAACGACGTTCATTTTTACGAAAAGCACAATCGGGGATTCGTGTCCGACGACGGATGGGATATTCAGAAGATCGATATGGGGATCGCGCTCTGCCATTTTGAACTCTCGGCGAAAGCGTGCGGGCTTGCCGTGTCGTTTTCGATCTCGGATCCGAAGATCCCGACGGCGGACGACACGGAATACGTCGGCACGTTCCGCGCGGTCTGACCCCGCCCCGCTCGAAAAGAAAGCAGCCGTCCGGCGTCAAACGTCGGAAAAAGGAGAATCCGTTTGTTAGAGTTTGAACCGTTTTCCCTGTCCGCGCTCCAAAGGGCGCTGCCCTATCTCCGACAGAACCCGTCGCTTTGCAGCGACCTTTCCGCCGGGTACCTGTTTCTTTGGCAGGAAGGGGCGGATACGCGGTTTTGCATCCGCGACGGCACGCTTATAGTGCGTCAGAACATCGGAGAGCAGCCCGCGTTCAGTTATCCGATCGGCGCGGAGCCCGACCGGATGATCGACGAGCTGAAAGAATACGTCCGTTGCAACCGTCTGCCGCTTCGCTTTTACGCCGTGGACGAAGCGACCCTCGACAAGATCCGTTCCGACGGGCGTCTCTCCGCCGCCGCGTGGGCGTACGACAGGAAATGGAGCGACTACGTCTATTCCTTTCAGGATATGGCGTCCTTCCAAGGTAAAAAGTTCGGCGGGCAACGGAATCACGTCAATAAGTTCCGGAAGTTGTACGGAGAACCCGAGATCCGGTTTCTCGCTCCGTCCGACCGGGCGAGCGTCGAGGCGTTTTTGGGCGAATACGGGGCGGAACACGCGGGCGCGCTTTCCCTCGAACAGATCGAACTGAGACGCGCGAAGGAACTCTGTACCGTATATCCCGCGCTCGGTCTTTACGCGGCGGGGCTGTTCGTTTCGGGGGAACTCGCGGCGATCAGCATCGGGGAGGTCGTCGGCGAATCGCTCCTGATCCACGTGGAAAAGGCGCTGACCCGCTACGAGGGAGTCTATCCGACTATGTTTTCGGGGTTCGTGCGTTTGGTCCGCGATCGGTTGGGACGCGATTTGGAATACGTCAACCGGGAGGACGATTCGGGCGATCCGGGACTTCGCACCTCCAAAACGCAGTATCATCCGATCCTGATGGCGAACAAGTATCTCGTCCACGTCGGTTCCCCGGCGGCGAAAATGAAACCCGCGTTCACGGTTTCTTACGGAGACGTCGTTCTGACCGAGATCCGCGAGAGCGACAAGGAAGCGTATCTGAAACTGAACGTCGACGTCGAAAACAACCGCTACTGGGGTTACGATTACCGCGAGGATCCCACGATCACCGCGCCGATCGACGAAAACACCTTTTACGATTCCGTCGTCTACGATATGCGCGCGGGAGATTCCGTAAACTTTGCGATCCGTCTCTCCCCGGGCGGAGAGATGATCGGAGAGGCGATCCTGTGGAACTTTACCTACGACGGCACGGCAGAACTCGGATGTCGGATCCTGCCCGCCTATCAGGGGAGGGGATACGGAAAAGCGGCGTTTCGCGCCGCCGCCGACTTCGCGGCGCGGCGTCTGAAACGGAGGGTCACGGCGCGCTGTCGCCTCGAAAACGAGGCGTCGCGCCGGATGATCCAGGCAAGCGGTTTTTCACAGGTGGGTCATGACGACCGATACTTCTATTTTCAATACGGTCAAGCAGACCGAACGGGAAGTCACGAAGATGAAAACGAAAGAGAAAGAGTTTGATATTCAGGAGTATATGACGAGGGGGGTGGAACGCATCGTCTCGGATGCGTTGAAAGCCACCTTGAAGAATCCGCGCGAGAGCGCGTTCCTGCTGCGCTTCGCCGCCGCCGGCAAAGCGGCGTCCAAAAAAAGAAAAAAGGCGGAGAGGGCGGGGGAACACGTCCCGCCGTTCCTGATCGCCAGCATCACGAGTCAATGCAATCTCCATTGTGCGGGTTGCTATTCCAGATGCAATCACGCAACGGTGGACGCCGCGCCGATCGCCCAACTCACCGACGGCGAATGGCTCAGAATCTTTGACGAGGCGGACGAGTTGGGAATCAGTTTTATTCTGCTTGCGGGCGGAGAGCCGCTGATCCGACGCGGCGTTATCGAAGCCGCGGCGAAAAAACCGAACATCCTGTTCCCCGTCTTCACGAACGGAACGTATATGGACAAGCGTTATCTCGATCTGTTCAATCAAAACAGAAACCTGCTTCCCATTATGAGCATCGAGGGAGGACGCGACGCGACCGACGCAAGGCGCGGCGACGGAATCTACGACCGCATCATCGCCAACATGGACGAACTGCACCGCAGGGGAATCGTCTTCGGCGCGTCGGTCACGGTGACGACCGAAAACGTCCGGGAGGTTTCGTCGGACGACTTTCTGAACCGTCTTTCGGACGGCGGATGCAAGGCGGTGTTTTTCGTTGAGTTCGTGCCCGTGACAAACGAGGGCAAAGACCTTGCCCCCGGCGAAGAAGAAAGGGACTGCCTGAAACGTCGGATCGCACAGCTGCGCCGCGAGCGCCCCGAGATGGTCTATATCTCTTTTCCGGGGGACGAAAAGACCTCGGGCGGATGCGTGGCGGCGGGCAGAGGATTTTTCCATATCAACTCCCACGGCAGCGCGGAACCCTGCCCGTTCTCGCCGTATTCCGACGTCAACGTGAAAACCGCGTCTCTTCGCGAGGCGATGCGCTCGCCGCTTTTCACGGCTTTGCGGGAGGGGAACGTTTTAAAGGAAGATCACGCGGGCGGATGCGTTCTTTTTGAAAAGCGGGCGCTCGTCGAGTCCCTGCTCGCGGCTTCAAATAAATAAAACCGAAGGGAGAAAACAAAATGACAAAGGCAATTCGTTATTTCACCAAATCGAAGAAGGGGAACACCAAGAAACTTGCGGACGCCGTTTCGGCGGCGCTCGGCGTCGAGGCGATCGACGTTTCGGTCGACCTGACGGAGAAGGTTGACAAACTGTTCCTTCTCAACGCGATGTACGCCGCGCAGATCGACAAGCAGGTCGTTTCGTTCCTCGAAAGGAACAAGGACAACATCGGGGAGATCGTCAACATGAACACCGCCGCCTCCGGCGCGTCGACGCGGAAAGCGGTGAAACGGGCGGCGGACAAGTTCGGCATCGCGGTAAGCGAAAAAGAGTTCCATTGCGCCGCGTCGTGGATCTTCATCAACAAGGGGCTCCCGTCCGAGGACGATCTCAGACGCGCCGGGGAGTTCGCCGCGTCGATCGAGTAACCCGCGCGAAGCGCGATACCGTACCGAAGGTATATCACCCGTTCCGGCGAGGAACGGATACCATTGAAAAATGCGCTTTTGTCGGTAGACAAAAGCGCTTTTTTCAATGAAGTGTAACTCTAATTTTAGACAAATACACCCCACCTGTTAAAATGGGGTGCACTTTTAGGGGTGGGGTGCATTGTACCGAAAACCCTTGATTTTACGGGCTTTTTACGGATCGAACTCAAACTCTTTATAGCGCCAGTACGGTTTGAACCGCTCCGCGAGCTTCGCTTCGGCGAACAAAATGTCCTCTTTGTTGATGATCCCTTTGGCTTTCATTTCCTTCATGATCGCCATCGCGACCGCGTAATCCTCTTGACCCTTCCGCTTTTCATCTGAAATCGGCATTTTCTATTCTCCTTTCTTTTTTGCTTTTCGGCTCGGAGAATAGATATTGCTCTGAAAAACGGAAAAGTCAAGCGTCGGTTTTACCGAAATCCGGCGGCATTATATAGGTAGGCGGGGGAGTTGATAAATTATTGTGAACGCGAATATACACTTATTGTCTGTAGACTTATTGTGTTCTAAATTATACAATTTTATATAGAATATGGTTGTTTGGGGGGATTTCAATGGATATTATAAAGGTTTTTGGTACTAATGTGCGTAAATTGCGCACAAAAGCAGGAGTGTCGCAAGAGAAGTTTGCCGAACTCTGCGGTTTGCACAGAACATATATAAGTGACATCGAGTGCTTCCGGAGAAGTATTTCTCTTGATAATATTCAAAAAATTGCTGATGCGTTAAAAATTGAAACATATAAACTCTTTTTAGAGAATGAAGCTGAATAAAGAATTCTAATGATATAATACACAGGTTTTTTCTCAGTTTCTATATTTATATAGGAGAATAGTTATGGCACTCACACCCAGAGATCAACGGCACGAAAAACAAATCGAGGCAGGTACCGTAGGACGTAATAGAGGACACAAATTTGAGTCAACATTGTCATCAGCAATCAACTCAATGACCTCTAAGCATTTTGTTCCTGCCGTTAATGAAACCCATATTTATAAAGGGAATCCCGCTGCTGAATTATTGCAATATATTTCAAATAATAGAGGTATCGAAATAATGGATGCACAAGCGTCGTGGCTTGGCGGGCTCGCTACATCAGGATTGGGAGATGCTCTCTTAGATGAACATGGAAATCCAATTACTAAAAGCAAATCGGATGTTTTAATTAAACTTACAACTGACAGAGGCATTGAGACTGTAGGCATCTCGGTAAAAACCTGTAATAAGAAAACTCCAACTAACGATCAGATGTTTTTTACAACCGCGCGCGCTTTTTGCCTATTGTTAAGTTCTAACGGAATAGTTGTTAGTGATGAGGCGGAAAAAGGGTTATCTATGTTCTGTGGGGATGTTGGCTATAGACCTCTCGATTTGTTAAGTGAACAAGAATTGAAACTCCGCCCCTCAGATCCAAACCGGTACTATTGGGAAGAACTAAGCGAACGAGCCCAGGATGACTGGAAACAAATTTTTGAAGGACAACAAGATCAAATATCGATGCTTCTTTTCCAAAAAGCTTACAAAGATGACCCGTACTCTCCAGAATATCTATTGCACCAGACTGTAAAATATTCTGATTTTGATCATTGTGAAACAGCCATCTTCTCAATGGAAGAAATAGTTGCTTGCTCCCATGCTCATTGCGGATATGTACTGTCTACATACAAAGTTCGGAAAGGTTCATACAAAGCCGATATTGAGCATCTCGCTCCGCGATTTGGTTTTATTCAATTCCAGCGTGGGGGGCAGAGACAACACCCAACCCAACTGCAATTCAATCTGAAAGCGGGCTATTTTCGGCATATTAATCCACAAACAACTGATCAAGAATAGATCTCGCAATTGCTGCAGCTAAAATTGGAGGTACGGCATTCCCAATTGCCTTCCTTATTTCCCCCCATTTCCCGGAGAAAACAAATTCGTCCGGGAAAGACTGCGCTCGAGCTGCTTCGCGAATAGTAAGTGATCTTGTTGATGTGGGATGGACATTTCTGCAGCCAGATATCATACTGAAATTTGTTGATATCGTGGAGCAGGGTTCGTCCCACATTATTCTTTTATATGTTGTATTAAACCCGCTCGGTGGACGCATGGCAGGATCTTTGTTTTCATGGGCGCTGCATCCTTCTGGAACATCCTTTAACCACTTAATCACGTGTTCTGGGTGAACAATGCTCCAATGAAGCGGATCTGACGAGCTTTCACCGGACTCCAACGGCTGTAAGTCGCCGGTTGCATCTCTGAATGAGAGTCTTTTCTTAGGTGAAAAAAGCATATTGACCTGATTATCATTAGTATACTCGCCCACAGGGAATTCAAATTCTTTTTTAATATCGTTGCGTATGCCGATAAGAATGACTCTTTCTCGCGACTGAGGAACACCGTAGTCACAAGCATTTATTTCTCGTCGAATTACATGATACCCTGCTTTCGAAAACGATTCGAGGATACAATCGATAAACAAGCGTCCGTCAGAATTTTTCATGGAAGTTAATAGCCGTACGTTTTCCATGACAAATGCTTTCGGTTGCAATACGGAAACGATATGCACATAATATTTATACAATTGATTCCTAATATCTTCGGGATCTCGTTTTCCAGCCAAACTAAATCCTTGGCAAGGCGGTCCACCAACGAGGACATCTATGCTTCCATACTCGGAAATCCATTCGCGCAAATCACCATCCGATATTTTGCATATATCGGTTCCGAGCAGTCGACTTCCAGAGAAGTTATCATCGTAAATCCTGTTTGCCGATTCTTCTATTTCAACATGACCAACAAGGTTAAATCCTTCCGCAGCAAAACCCAATGATAATCCACCACAGCCAGAAAACAGCGCAATTGCTTTCGGCGCATTACTGTCTTTTTGTTTTTGCGCCTTATGATAAAGGTCTGATAAGCTTTTTGAATACGGGGTCTCTTTTACTGCTCGAAGAGAAAGCCGTTCTTTGTAATCATCCGCACTTCTTATAGGAGAGGGCAAATCACGTTTTTCTACTTTGTAATGCGTGATTCTTTTTTTCCGTACATCAAATATACAATCCTCAATGTCCTTAATGATGGAAGATAATGCTTCATTCAATCGAGACAGTTCATAATTAGAAGGAATGCTTTTCCCAAGCTCCCATGCTGAGATTGTAGCCTTGCTATAGCCTGAAGCCTCGGCAAGTTTCGTTTGGCTAATGGAGTATTCTTTTCTTTTTTTTCGAATATCAGCGTATATCATATGGTATCCTCAAAACCAAAGATGTTTAAACCACAATATTATCACGAATTATCCACCAGTTCGTGCATAATATCAAAATCAAACTTATGCTTTTTACAGAAATCATCAATCAGTTTCATTGTCTTATAAGTAGGTTTCGTTTTTCCGGATTCCCACCTATTAACCGTAGCAAAAGACACTCCAAGTTCTTTGGCAAAAGCCTCTTGGGAGAGAAAACATTTTTGACGAAGTTCTCTTATATTATCACAGAAGCTCATACGGCACCTCCATCAACTTGCAAGGTTATAACATTATTATAACATAAGAATGTGAAAAAATCTACTGCTTTCGGAAAAATAATAGCGGAAAATCAGTTTTCGCACGATTACTCTCGACAAACACACGATTACCTACTTTCACACGATTACTTTTTGCTCAGAACGATTAGAAAAGCTCCAATTTTAGACAATTGCCGGGGCGAAGGACAAAAAATACAAAAAAAACAACCGAAAAACAACTGTTTTCGGCTGATAATAGGCAAAAATAAGGGAGAGATCGCTTGTATCTCTCCCTTAAAAAATATGGTCCGAGTGGCGAGACTCAAACTCACGGCCTCTTGGTCCCAAACCAAGCGTTCTATCAGCTGAACTACACCCGGATGACGCCGCGCGCAACGCGCGCGGTTATCTGTTTTATTATAGCAACCACCAAGGGGATTGTCAAGCGGAGGGGTCAGTTCTTTGCCTTCGGGCAGTCGAGTTCCGCGGAGACGGCGGCGAGCAGCGCGATCCCTGCGGCGACGGCAGCCGCGATCAGAAGCCGACGGATCGGGACGCGACGATCCCCCGAAACGGTCGATGAGAAAACCGGCTTGTCGTCGCTTCCGTTCTTATAGAGGGCGAAGGTCTTTTCGTATTTGTGTCCGATTTCGTACGAGAGCCATTCTTTCATCTTTCGCGGATTCCTTTCACGATAAGTAACGGTGGATCCGGGGGCGCTCCCCCGTCAGAGCGTGACCGAGAGGTAGTGGATCGGAAAGCCCTTCTGTGAAAAGTTCTTTTCGTACTCGGTCTCGACGTTGCCCTCGCCGAGGGGCGAGTTGTGCAGATCGCGGGTCAGGGCGTCGGGGGTCTTGCCGAGGGCGGCGAGTTCCTCCAAGGTGAAGTCGAACAGCCCGACGTTATCGGTCTTGAAGCACAGGCGCCCGCCCGGTTTCAGAAGCGTGAAGTAGCGTTCGAGGAACGCGCGGTGGGTGAGCCGACGTTTGGTATGCCCCTTCTTCGGCCACGGGTCGCTGAAATTGAGATAGATCGCGTCGAGCGAACGGGGCGCGAACCACTCGTCGAGCGTCGCGGCGTCGGCGACGGCGAACCGGAGTCGGTCGGGGCGGGCGGACGCCCTTGCCGCCGCCTTCTCGACGGCGTTGACCATCACGTTCGAGATGCGTTCGAGAGCGACGAAGCAGACGTCGGGGTGTTTTTCCGCCATTCCGCAGGCAAAATCGCCCTTGCCGCACCCGATTTCAAGCCAGAGCGGCAGATCCTCCCCGATCACGTCGCACGACGACGCGAAGGGGGCGGCGGGGCGGTCGAGCAACAGGTTCTTGCAGGCGGCAAGGCGCTCGGCGCCGTGCTTTTTGATCCTCATTCGCATAGGGCGGTTCCTTTCTTCGGGAGCGCATTCGCTTCCCCGTTTCAGTATACCATATCCCGCGCCCGAATGCAAGAGAATCGGCGACAAATCGCGGGGAAATCAGGCGTCCCCGCCCTCCATCGCCCGAAGCATCGAGTCGATGAAGACGCCGTAGCCGCGCGTCGGATCGCTCACCATCACGTGCGTCACGGCGCCGACGAGCCGTCCGTCCTGTATAATCGGGCTTCCCGACATCCCGCGCACGATCCCGCCGGTAAGCGCGAGCAGGGCGGGATCGGTCACTCTGACCGAGAAGCAGCGGGCGCAGCCGGTTTTCGACGAAAGATCGCCGAGTTCGACGGCATACTCGCCGACCGAACCGTTTTTCAGGGTGCAGAGGATGGTCGCGCTCCCCGCCCTCACTTCGTCCTGCGGCGCGACGGGGATCGGCTCTCCCGCGGGGATCTCGGCGAGCCGTCCGAACACGCCGCACTCGGTGTTCGACTCGACCGAACCGATCCCGCCTGGGCGGAGCATCCCGCGGAGTTCGCCCGGATCGCCCGCTCGCCCGCGCTTGATCCCGTCGAGGATCACTCCGGTCACGGTGCCGTGTTTCAAACGGATCGGCTTCCCGCTCTTTCCGTCCCCGATGGCGTGACCGAGCCCGCCGAACGCCCCGGTCTCGGGATCGATGAAGGTCACCGTCCCGATCCCCGCCGCGTTGTCGCGGACGAAGATCCCGAGCTGCCAATCCCCGCCGTCGTAGCGCGCGGGCGTCACGGTGATCGGGAACGTCGCGCCGTCACGCAGGACGGAGAGCGCGAGCGGGCGACCCCCGGATCCCTTCACCGCGTCGGTCAGATCCCGCACGGTCCCGACCTTCGCGCCCGCCGCCGAAACGATCAGGTCGCCCTGTTGCAGACCCGCTTCAAACCCGACCGATCCCCCCTCGCGTTGCCCGACGACCAGCACCCCGTCGCAGGCGATCCGGATCCCGAACACGCCCCCGCCGGGAATCAGTTTCCGCGTCTCGCCGGAACCGGACCCGGGGCGCTCGGTCGGCGTACACCCGGCGTTCTCCCCCGCGTCGGGAAACAGGATCCCCGGGATCCTAAAACCGATCTCCGTCCCGTTGCGCGTCGAAAGACACGGCTCCGAAGGCGGGGTCTCCGCCGCCGCGACTCCGACCGTAAAACAGACCGTCAGCAGCAGAAGCACAAGGAATCCCGCCGCCGCTCTCCATCCTCTTTTGATTCTCATATCCCGCTCTCCGCTTCCGCCGGGCGAAAGCGTCCTTTCCTCGTTTCGGCGTCGTTTTGCCGTTGCGATTACTATGCGCGACGGCGCTTTCTTTATCCGAGGTAATCTTTTGACCCGACGTCCATTTTCTGACTTGCGAGAAATCAAAAAAGACGATAAACGCGAAAAAAACAACAACCGCCCCCTCGTTTTGAGGGGGCGGCGTTCCGCTCGGATCAGCGGGAGCGGCGCAGAAGCTCGTCGGCTTTGCGAAGAGCCGCACGGACGGCGCGGGCGATCCCGTCGGGGATCGGCGCGAGCAGGCGGCTGACGTCGGCTTTCGACCCGGCGAGCGAAACCACGACCGAAAAGCGGTCGCGCGTCTCGTCGAAGTACCAGTTCGCGCCGCAGGCGGCAAGATCGCGAGCGATCAGCCGTAAGTAGTGATCCGAGACCCCGAGCGCCTCGCGTTCCGAGAGCCGCATCGGTTCGCTCCCGGTTTTCTCCGCCGCTAAAACGACGGCGATCGAATCTCCCCGCGGCAACGCTTTGACGGACGGATCGCCGAGTTTCGGCGAGTGCGACAGAAGCCGGTAGATCAGCGTCAAAAGATAGGCGAAGCGTTCCTCCGGCACTTCGATCGCCGTTTCACGCGGCAGAACGTCCTCGATCTTCACCTCGGTGTCGATCGCGCGGCGGATCTCCTCCGCCCAACGGCGGAGCAGATCGATCAGAAGAAGCGGTTTCGCCTCTTCCCCGTCGCGCGCCGACGGGTGCGGTCGGCTCTCGGGGACGGGTTCGGGCGAACGGCTTGACAGTTTCAGTTTCATCGGACGGTCAGTTTACCGAGCGTCTCCGCCGAAAAGGTCGGGAACGCCGCGGCGTAGGAGACGCCGGTAAGATACGCCGCCGCCTTCTCGGCGATCGGGCGAGCGATCTTCGTCTCCTCAAGCATCAGGTCGAAGAAGGAAGCGGCGACGTAATCCGCCTCGTCTTTGGGCAGACCCACGGCGAACCAGACGCCGTCTGCGTCCTCGCGGATCTCGCCGCAGGTATACGGCGCAAGTGAAAAGAGGTCTGCGACCAGCGCGCGATCCAGCGGGATGTCCCCCCGGTTTTTCGAGACGTAGATCCCGTGTTCGATCTCGCTCACCGACAGTTCGGTTTTTCTCAGGATCTTCTTCACGGTGTCGGCGTCGCCCGCGGCTGCGATCTCCTCGCGCAGACCCTCCGCAAACGCGCGCCCGTCGGCGCGGGAACCCCGATAATCGTTTGAAACGAAGACCCAGATCCCGTGCGCGCAATCGTCGGAATCGAAAAAGGCGCGCGGATCGCCGAGGTCTCCGGGATCCTTGCCGTAGGAGTAGTTCTCCACCAGATACTCGTAGAGTTCCCTCTTCGTCGCGTCGCAGCGGAAAATGAACCGGTTGACCGCGTCGGTCAGGTTCGCCGCCGCAAGCGCCTCCTTGTATTTTTCGCGCGTCTCGAAGCCCTCGACGATCAGCCCGTCGTCGGTGACTCCGCCCTCGTATTGGACGCGGACGAGTTCGGCGACGGCGTCGTCGATCTTGTCGCCCTCGGGATCGACCCCGTTCTCTTCCGCTACGTCGAGCGCCGCGTAGAGGTAGGCGATCTCGCGCATCACGTCGGAGACGGCGGCGTTCCAGCCCTCCTCGGTCATCCCGTCGGTCTTGCCCGAATACATCGTCGAGAAGAAGGCGCGGAAGAGTTCGTATCTCACCTCGTGCCCGCCGAGGGTCGCGACGACGGTCGCCTCTTCCTTTGACGACTTGATCTCGGGATAATCGCCTTTTTTCGTGCAGGAAGCGAGCGAAAAGACGATCGCGAGGAGCGCGATCAGGGATATGAGGGTCGCGAAGCAGGTTCGTTTCAGCATAGCGGTTCTCCCGTTCGGTCGGATGACTTTTCATTTTATTGTAGCACGGATTTGTGTCCAAACCGTGAAAATCCCGCACATTTTTCGCGCCGGCGTTTATTTCCGTGCGTCCGGGCGGGGCAAATCGCCCGCGCGGGGCTTGACAGAGGGGGCAAAGAGGTATATAATAAACTGAAACGGCGGGTTTTCCCGCAAAACGTGAAGCATTCGGAGAAAAAGTATGGCAAACGACAAGAAATTCGTGGAACAGATCACCCCGATGGAGGAAGACTTCGGGCAGTGGTATACCGACGTCGTGAAGAAGGCGGAACTGGTCGACTATTCGGGCGTGAAGGGCTGTATGGTCATCCGC
>JAGCXA010000041.1 GCA_017961575.1 Clostridia bacterium
CCCACGACCTCCAGGGCCACAACCTGGCGCTGCCACCAACTGAGCTACATCCTCCGTACCGTGGCGTACCTTGGGGGATTCGAACCCTCGACCTACTGCTTAGAAGGCAGTTGCTCTATCCAGCTGAGCTAAAGGTACATTTCCGTGAAACGACAATTATTATAACAAATCGCCTTTCCTTTGTCAAGTGGTTTTCAAAATAAAAAAAGGCGAAAAAACCGAGAAAAGATGTGCGTTCCCGGGATCGGGACGAACGCGGTCAAGCCGGACGGCAGATCAGGCGGACGCCCTCGACGGCAACGATTGAGACGGACGATCCTTCTTCGATGATCCCGTCGTATTCGACAGACCTCGCCGCCCACTCCTCGCCGCCGACCGAAACGAGTCCGCAACCGGCGAGATTGTCGATTTTCTCGATCACGTCTCCGGTCTTCCCGATCAGATCTTCGGTTCCGCCGCTCCCGGCTCTTTTGCCGTTCCGCAGGGTCATCAGACGGAAAAAGAGGAAGCAGCAGACGGTAGAAACGACGATGAAAGCAAGAATCTGCGCCCAGACGGGAAGACGCACGAACGCGAGCACCGACGCAACGACCCCTCCCGGGATCATCCAGAGCGCGATCATTCTTTTTCCGATCGCCTCCGCGATCGCAGCGCACAGAACCACGCCGAGCCAAAGATAGGGCATAAATACGGGCATAAGAATTCTCTTCCTTTCGGACTTGTCAGTCGATCGCTTGCCGTCCGGTCATCGCACGGTGAAGCGTGACCTCGTCGGCGTATTCCAGGTCTCCCCCCACGGGGATCCCGTAGGCAAGGCGCGTCACTTTGACGCTGTAAGGAGAAATCAAGCGCGCCAGATACATTGCCGTCGCCTCACCCTCGACCGTCGGGTTTGTGGCGAGGATGACTTCCCTGATCTCCTCGTTTTCAAGCCGGGCAAGCAATTCCTTGATGTGAAGCGAGTCGGGACCGATCCCGTTCATGGGAGAGAGCGCGCCGCCGAGAACGTGATAGGTTCCGCGATAGTCGCGGACACGTTCCATCGCCATCACGTCGCGCGCGTCCTCGACGACGCAGACGATCCCGCCGTCGCGGTCGGGGTCGGAGCAGACGGGACAAAGGTCGCCCTCCGACATATTACAGCACCGCGCGCAGGTTCTGATCTCGCGTTTGGCGCGAAGGATCGCCTCGGAAAAGGACTCCGCCGCCTCGTCGCTCCCCGCGATCACGGAGAAAGCGAGGCGAACCGCCGTTTTTCCCCCGATACCGGGAAGACGGCGAAACTCGTCGATCAGCCGCTGTAACGGCGCGATATACTCAGCCATCAGAAGCCGAACCCGCCGGGAAGCCCGCCGCCGAGCCCCGGCATCTGACCCGTGATTTTTTCCATTTCGGCGTTCGCCGTATCGGTCACCGTACGAATCGCCTCGTTCACGCCGGCGATGATGACGTCCGCCATCGTCTCGACGTCGTCGGGATCGACGATCTCGGGGTCGATTTCAAGACCCGTGATCTCCTTTTTCCCGTTGATCTTCACTTTGACGGCTCCGCCGCCCGCCGAAACCTCGTACTCGCGCGTTTCGAGTTCCGCTTGCAGGTTCGCCATATCCTCCTGCATCTGCTGCGCCTGCTTCATCAGTTGCTGCATATTGCCGGCGCCGCCGTTCCCTTGCGGAAGTCTGACTTTCATATCTCGCTCCTCCCCGGTCAGAATTCGATCTGACCGTCGTTATTCTTTTTCTGCGACCCGGAAACAAACCGAACTTCGTTTGCCTTGACGCCGTGCTCGGACAAAAGATTGAGCAGCACGGTCTTCGCCGTTTCATCCCCGTCGACGAGCGTTAAAAACATCCCGACGGTAAGGGAAACCGTCGCTACGCCGTCGGAGAGCGTCGCGCTTGATCCGCGCATAAAAGGCAGCATCGCCGGTTTCACCTGACCGAATTCTTCAAGGATCAGATTCCATTTGGAGATCGGTTCGGCGCTCTCCGCGCTCTTCTTCGGCTCCTTCTTTGCGGGAGCGTCGGAGGATTTTTCCGGCGGCTGTTCGGGCATCTTCTCCTCTTTCGCTCCGTCCGCCTTTTCAGGCTTACCGGGGACGGGGGCGGGAGACTCTTTCTTCGCCGTCGTTTGCGGCGCGACGCCGCCCGTGCGAAGCAGCGCGACCTGCTTTTCGAGTTCCTCGATCCGGGCGAGCATCGCCTCGGGCGAGGTAGAAAGCCGCGGTTCCGAAAGCCGCGTCAGAGCGAGTTCCGCCGCCGCCCGACGGTCTCCGCTCCCGCGGCGGAGCGTTTCCAGCGTTTCTTCAAGCAATCGGCTCTGATAGAGCAAACGAGCGAGCGGAATCCGTTTCGCACGTTCGGAGAGCGAGCGGAACGCCGCGTCGGAAAGGTCAAGGTAGGTCGCAGCCCCGTCCCCGAGCGTCTTCGCAACCGTCAGATCCCGGTAATAGGAGATCAGTTCGGTGAAGAAGACGGTCAGATCCTGCGCGGAGTTCACAACGTCGGACACGAGCCGATAGAGCGTCGGATAATCGCGGTCGTTCGCGGCGTCGACGATCTGCCCGGGGAGTTCCCGGCTTCCGATCCCGAGAACGCGGGTCACAAGTTCCTCGTTTACCGCTTCGTTCGTTCCGGCGCAGAGTTCAAGCAGACTGATCGAGTCGCGCATCCCGCCGAGCGCCATCCGCGCGATGATCCGCGCGCCGGCGTCGGTCAGGTCGATTCCCTCGGCTTTCGCGATCTTTGAGAGATGCCCGACGATCCCCTCCGACGGGATCCGGCGGAAGTCGAATCGCTGACAGCGCGAAACGATGGTCGCGGGCAGTTTGTTCAGTTCGGTGGTCGCGAGGATGAAGAGAACGTATGCGGGCGGTTCTTCGAGCGTTTTCAGGAGCGCGTTGAAGGCGCTGCCGCTCATCATATGGACCTCGTCGATGATGTAGACGCGGTATTTCAGTTCCGCCGGGGTGAAAACGATCTCCTCCTTCATATCCCGGACGTTGTCGACGCCGTTGTTGCTGGCGGCGTCCATCTCGATCACGTCGGTGGCGACGCCGGCGTCGATCGAACGGCACGCCTCGCATTCGTTGCAGGGGTTGCCGTTCACCGGATGGAGACAGTTGACCGCCTTCGCCAGAATCTTGGCGCAGGTGGTCTTTCCCGTTCCGCGGGAGCCGCAGAAGAGGTACGCGTGAGAAACGCGGTTCTCCGCCACCTGATATTTCAGGATGTCGGTCACCTGGGGCTGACCCACCACGTCGTCGAAGGTCGAGGGGCGCCATTTACGGTACAGGGCTCGGTACATTCTCGGTCTCCTTTCACGGATTCGGAACAAAGAAAAAGGGGCGTCGCATCGGATACAGACCGAAAATGCGACGACCCCGATCTGCCGGACGGCAGATTCCGGACGTCGGACAGAGCCATACACCGCTCCGTCGAGTGTGCTTCTACATACGTTAACCGCCCTCGCTGCTCCGGACAGGCGCCCTTCCGGCACATCGGACAAACCGCTTAATGCTGCTCGGTTCCCCGCCTGACATGGTTCACAGCCGCCGATTGCGGAAGACCCATCGTTCAACGCAACTCGA
>JAGCXA010000042.1 GCA_017961575.1 Clostridia bacterium
AAACTGACTCGATAGTCAGCTTTTCGGTTTCGTTGTGAACTATAGCCCCTCAAAAAATGGGGGGGTCTAAAACCGTTCTTGTCTTCGTTTTTGATGATGAGTAGAACTATAGCCCTTCTGAAAATGGGGGGGTTCTAAAACGTGCTGTGAAAAGTGACGTTTGCCATTGTTTGTGCGAGATATTACCTCTCTTTGAAACGGTGATCCGGGAAAAAGAAATAGAGCGAAAAGCGCCCGTTTTTGGGCGCTTTTCGTTCCGTAAAGCGACAAATTGTAAAAAAATTCGATTTTCCTCTTGACAATTCGATTGATTCTGTGTATAATGAAACTCCACCGCACGTAGCAGGGTATTCTCCTTGTATGTAGGGGCCGTCTGCAAAGCAGACAAAACTGTGCCCCGAGGAGAAACCAAATGGAAAGACTTGATCTGTCCAAAGCCGTTCGCGCCTTGCTTTACGAAGCAAAGGCAAAGTACGGGACGTGGGAGAAAACTGCAGCCCGTGTCGGTATCTCGCTGAAAAGCCTGTACCGGTACCTGCAGGTCCCGAAAGGGATGGAGGCGCAAATCCTCCCCTCTCTCGAAACGTACGAGATGCTCTGCAGGAGTGTGGGGCGTCACTGCTATCCCTCCGAGGATGGCAGTGACGGTTTTTTTATTGTACAAACGAAAAGAGCCCTCCGGGAGCGGAGGGCTTTTTGTTATATCTGAAGGAGGATGACAGGTCCGTCAGTGACAAAAGTGGGGTCTACACAGAACGGCAAAACGGCGGTATAATGAACCCGCTCGGAAAAGAACGAGGTCGATGCGAAAAAACGCCCAAATGACAGTTCTGTCAGTGACAAAAGTGGGGTCTACACAAATCGGACAGACGGTGTTATGATATGAGCGTCGGGAGAAACGAGCGGGGGCAAGCGACCGTGTCAAACCTGACAGTGTCGGATGTGTCAATTTTCTTGACAACCGCCCCCTCGCCGTGATATACTCACCCCGCCAAACGGGAACGGCGCCGAAGACAGATCAAAACGGAAGGAGAAAAACCGCGATGAGAAACGAATGGAACAGAAACGCATACGAGAACAAAAAGGAGGACAAGCACATGCAGGATCTCGGTTACCACGCAACCAAACACAGCGTCGAGCGCGTCAAAGAGCGCTTTGGCATCAAGAACGACCGCGCTTCGGAGCGTATCGTACGTCTCGCACTTGAGAGAGGGATCCGGATGTCGCAGTTCCGGAGCAAGTACGAACGGACCTACCTTGCCGGTCTGTGCCGCGAAGAAGGCATCGAACCGATCGTGTACCGGGACTTCATCTTCATCTGCAATCTGAAGACGAACGTCTGCATCACGGCATATCCCGTCCCGCAGGGGTTCGATTGCCGCCGTTTCAAAAAAGCGATGCCGGACGGCGACGTGAAACGGTCCGCCTGAGCGAAACGAGGAGGGACATGTGATAAAAAACGACGGATCCGGCGTCCGGATCACCTATCACAGCAAAGAGCGGGCAAACGAGCGCCTCTCGGTCAAAAACACGCGGGAGTTTCAACGACGCGTCGATCTGGCTTTTACCAGGGGCAAGCGGGCCGAGGATTTGAACCGCAGTCTGGATCGGAAGTACCTTGCGAATCGCTCGACCGAGGACCGCGAAGCGGTCGCTTTTAACGGGGTCTGCTACATTTTCGACCGCGAGACGGCGCTCTGCGTGACGGTCTTCGCTCTGCCGCACGCGTTCGGGCGGAAATACACCAAGGGCAAACGGAGGATCCCGGTTTTCCGTGGAGAATGGGAGACGGTCGCATGAAGAAAAACGAAAACGAACAAGAAAAGAAAGGATTTGCTATGAAAGAGTTGGGTTTTGAGAGGATCGCGGGTTACAAGAGCGAGAAGAAAGAGCTGCAGAACCTCAGCACGTTGCTTCACCGATTCGAGGAGATGCACGCGATGGGCGTCCGGCTCCCGCACGGGCTTCTGCTCGTCGGGGATCCCGGCGTCGGGAAGACGGTGATGGCGGAAACGCTGATCGACGGCTCGGGTGTCCGTTGCGTTCGCGTCGCCTGCGGCAGGATCGAGGAGAACAAAATCTACGAGCATCTCGATCAGGCGTTCCGGGAGGCGGCGGAGAGCACGCCTTCGATCGTGTTCATCGACGAGATGGACAAACTGGTCGGCGAACTCGACCACTATCGCTCGTCCTACAACTTTGCAAACACGCGGAAGATCCTGCAGGTCTTGAACGACCACAAGGACGACGACGTTTTCGTCGTGGCGACGGTCAACGATATCGATATGCTCTCGCACGCGCTGAAGCGGAGCGGGCGCTTCGACCGGATCCTGACCATCCCGCTGCCGAATGCCGACGACAGGCGCGAGATCATTGAATTCTACGGACGGAACAAACCAATTCACGCAGAGGTCGACCGCGAAATGCTGGTGAAACTGACTGCCGGGATGAGCGGTGCCGACATCGAATGCCTTTTTAACGAGGCGGGGATTCACGCGTTGCTCAGGAAGGGAAAAACCATCAGACAACAGGACTTCGACTACGCGATCGAGCAGAAACTCTTCGAGGGCGTCAGCCGCGAGGTCACGTTGAGTGAGGAGCAGAAACTGATCGTCGCGACGCACGAGGCGGGACACGCCGTCATCGCTCTGATCCGTAATCCGGAACGGCTGAACACGATCTCGATCCTGCCGCAGGGAGAGTCCGAGGGTCATTGCGGGGTCGCGCCCGCCGGTTCGGGAACCGATCCCGATCTTCGGAAAATGCTGGACGTCGTTACCGAACTGCTCGGCGGCAAGGCGTGTGAGAGCGTGTTCTTCCCCGACAAGGTCTTTCTCAACTCCTCTTCGGATATCCGTCGCGCTATGTTCTACGCTGAAAACCTGGTTGCAACCGAGGGCGCGTTCGGTTTTCAGTACGTCCCGCGGAAGGATTCTCCCTCGGCGTTTGGCGGGGACAACACTGAAAGGAAAAAGGACCTGATCGACCAGAAGTGCGAGGAACTGCTCGACAGTTGCTACCGCGATGCGGTCGAGACCATCCGAGAGCATCGCACGCTGGCGAACGCAATCGCACGCCGCCTGATGAAGAACTACTCCCTCGGAAGAGAAGAAGTCATGCGCCTTTACGCAAACTACAAGAACAAACGCGAATGCCGGGCGAAGGTCGACAAGACCTCCGCCTGTGCCTGACCGAAGAAAGGAAAAATATGTTTGACGAGCAGTATTGGGCGGAGCACAGAAAGCGATCCTTCGACGAAGTCGGACGAACGAAGCCTATTGGTAAAAAGACCATTCTGGCGCTTGCGGAGGGGTGTAGTTTCAGCGTATGCGGCCCGTTCGCCATCGGGATCTGGTACTGGGGTGATTCGCCGGCGGAGCTCGGTACCGCGCTTGCGGCTACGCACTATCGGGAGATCCTGACGTCGGTTTTGGGCCTCGATTATTCGTACGACGAGATGGTGAGGGATTCGGGTTTGACCTTCTCCGAACTCGGCGCGTTCGTTCTCGAACAATGCGACGAAGAAGATCGGGGGAGTGTCGCGGAGTTCGTACGCTTTATGACCGAGACTTTCATTCCCGCGGCCGAAGAGGTGAAAACCATTCGGGATCTTCGCAAGCTGGTCGATAAAGCGGACGATATAAGTCGCGCGTTTCCGCTTACGTCCGCGGTCACGCCTTTTGGCGGTTACCAAACCGCGATCCGACGCCTCGAACTTTTGTCGGACGACGAGCACCGAAACGGAGAACCCGTTGCCCCACTCTCCGGTGAGGATCTTCGGCAACTCTTTCTCGAGAGTGCGTTTGCCTGATCCGGAACAGTAATTTGAATCGATCAATAAAGAAAGGAAGAAACAAATAATGGAAGAGCGTTCTTTTTACGAAGAAATGCGCGACGAAACCCGCGCAGTGTTCTTGCACGGCGTTCTCACGACCTTCGGGTTGGATTCCATCATCCGGGACCGTGAGGGCGGGGACGTGGACACCGTTTGCAACGTCAGGGAAACGGGCGTATTTCGGAACGAACAAAATGCCGCCGCTTACTCCGCCCGCGGCGCTTACGACAGCCGCGCCTATCACGGGCAGAATGAAAACTATCGGCAGTTCCGGCGCGACGCGAAAAGAAAGACCGAACTTTCCGATGAATACTGCCCCGGAAAGACCATCTATTACGGGAAAGCGTCGTTTTTGAAACAGCATCCGGAAAAACAGGCGTCGCTCGATCACGTGATCCCTGCAAAGGAGATACACGACGACCCCGCGAGAGTGATGGCGGGGTTGGACGGTCCCGAACTGGCGAACCGGGATTCCAACTACGCCTTCACGAACCGACAATTCAATTCGAGCAAAAGTGATCAGAGCGTTGAAGAGTTTACCCAATGGCGCGAAAAACGAGGAGAACCGCTGTCCGAAGAAACGAAAGCGTGTATGCGGGAAAAGGACGAAATCGCTCGGAGAGAGTACAATCGTGAGATCGAACGGAGATACTACGCAAGCCCGCAGTTTCTCTCCGACGTTGCCCGCGCGTCGGCGGATCTGGGGCTGAAGATGGGATTGCGTCAGGCGATCGGCTTTGTTTTCATCGAAATCTGGTTTGCCTGTGAGAAAGAAATCAAGATGCTTCCTTCGGGCAACTCGTTCAAGACGTATCGGAGCGCGATCTCGAGAGGAATCAAAAACGGTCTTGAGAACGGCAAGAAGAAGTATAAAGAAGTTTTAAAGCAGTTTGGAGAAGGGTTCGTCGCGGGCTTCTTTTCCGGGCTGGGGGTCACCTTACTCAACTGTTTCTTTGTTACCGGCGTCAACAAGATCCGCTACGTCAGGCAGTTCGCGATGATCTTGGTCAGAACCGGAACCATCCTCTTCGTAAATCCGAACAAACTGCTTCCCGGCGACAAACTCAAGGCGATCTTGTTGTCCCTCGGCCTCGGTGCAAGCGAACTTACGGGGATGTTCATCGGAAATCAGATCGCAAAAACGCCTCTTGGACAATACGGCGAGATCGGCGCGACCGTTCGGACGTTCGTTTCGGTTCTGGTCACCGGGCTTTTGTCCGGGTGGTTCGCAATCTTTTTGGAGCGAGACAAGCGTCTTCAGACGGTGATCAAACGGATGAACGGATCACAAGCCGTAAACGGGAGACCCACCCACCTTACCGGAGTAGAGACGTTGGTGACTGTTGAGAATAGCGCTTGAAACCGAAAACCGCCTTCCAATTCCCCGCATATCTGGCTAAGAAAAAGCGGTTGAATAGATGGCATCTTTTCAAATGGTAAAGGCAACCCCTCTTTGTTTTTATTTGCCGGCGCAGTTGGGTTTTAAAAATGTCCCATGTCGTGCGCTGGCGCGGTTAGTCTTTTGAAGATACCGAGACGGCTGGCGCGGGTGGATTTTTTAAAGATACCGGGTCAGTCGCACGGGCAATCGCCGTCGCCGAACATCCGGTCGACGGCGGAGTCGACCGCCTCGGCGCATTTTTTGCCCGCCTTTTTCATCGCGCGTTTTGCCTCGCCCCGCTTGCACCAGAGCAGCGTCCCCATAGCGCCGATCCCCGTCGCCAGAGCGATCCAGAAAAGCGTCATCGGCGAACAGCACTCCCGCCGCTTCTTTTTATCTTTACAAAGCATCATCATTCCGAAAACTCCTTTTTTGTCTTATTGTGTCCCGCCGCTCCGCTTTTGATTCGGCGCGGACGTTTTCAGCGTCAGGCGTCGCTGTTTGAAACCGCTTGCGTTTTTTGGAGAATCACTTGATAGTATAATTCACCTCGCAAAACAGGGAAAACCGCCCGTTTTCACGGGCGGTTTTCCGCTTTTTATGCGTTCCGCGGCGGAAGGGTTCCGCGCGTTCGGTTTATTTTGCTTTCCGAACCGTCACCGACGACACCGCGCCGTCGCCCCCCGGGACGATATTGACCGTCACGTATTTCGCGGAGGCGCCGTTCTTGGTATAGACGGCGAGCGTCTCTTCCTTGCCGTTCACCGTGCAGGTCGCGCCCGTCCAGGAGCGCGGGATGCGCACCTCGACCGAGAGGGGATAGTTGAAGACGTTTTCGTCCATATACTTTCCGTCGGAGGTCGTGCGGTTCAGTTTCAGTCCGACGACGATCGAGTCGCCCTCGTTGCGTTTGGCGACGGTCGCGCCCTGTTTCTCGCGGAGATACTTGGTCGCCTCGCCGAAGGTCGCCGACCAGAGTTTGCCCGACTTGATATAGGGCGAAGCGTGCGAAAAGAAGGTCTCGCCCTGACTTTCCGTGATGCTGAGGTAATCGCTGCTGCCCTTGAAATCGTGCGCCAGGATGAGGAGCCAGCCCCCGTTTTCGACCGCCTCGTCGATCCACCCGGTCCGCTCCGCGTCGGTCTGTCCGTTGCTTGCGTTGTAGAACCAATGCACCGCGAGATTGTACCATCCGCCCGTCTCTTCGGTGCAGGCGGGATCGAGCGTGTTCAGCCCGTTGTCGCCGTTCCGGATGGCGAAGTAGGTTTCCCGCGCGATGGCTTTCGAGCCGCCGTCGTAGATCTTCTGCGACTTGTCGGGCGTTCCGTCGGGGTTCGCCTTGTAACTGAAATCCCGGAGCTGCGCGTACGGGGAGGCGAAACAGACGAGGGAAGTCCCCGGAAAATACCGTTCGATCAGAGTCTTGGATTCGACGATCTCGTTCCGGTAGATCGCCTGCGTGGTCTCGATTCTTTCCGATTTGTGTTCCATACCGAGGTTGCCCGGTTCGAGCGATCCGTCGGCGAAGTTGGATTTCCACCCGCTGACAAGATCGCCGTTCAGCCGTCCGGGGATCAGCATGCAGGACCCCCGCAGCCCGTACCGTTCGTTCATCGTAAGGATCCAGCGCGTGTCGCTCGGACCGGTCGTGTTCCGGTCGTAGGTCATCGTAAGGATCGCCTGCGCGCCGTCCTTCGCGGGCAGGATCGAGACGTCGTCCTCGCTCCCGTACCACGCGGTATAGATCGCGTTTCTCGTCGCGGGCGCGATCTTCTTGTCCCATCCGAAGAACGAGAGGGTCGTGCCGTCCGATCCCTTGGCGGTTGCGGGCGGCGTAACCGGGCAAGCCGGCGTTTCGTACGCGGCGGTCTCGACCTTGTACTCCTCACCCCCGATCCGGAACGTGGCGACGTAGTACCGCGTCGAGTAGGTATAGCTCGCGACGTAGATCGTCGGCTTGCCGCTCGCCGTATTCTCGGGCGTCGGGGCGACAAGTTCTTTGTCCCATCCCGTGAACGCGCCGATCTCGGCGATCTTCGTCAGGTCGGTTTCGTATCCTTCGGGCGGGGTCGGGATCTCGCCCTCGTGGGTCTTGACCGTGACGGTCTCACGCCCGCCGATAACGAAGGTCACGTCGTAGAGCGTCAGCCCGTATTCGCCGACCGTCGCGGTATAGGTCGCGTTCCGCTCTGCAGGGACGATCTCTTTGTCCCACCCCGTCACCTTGTAGAAGTGTTCCGGCGTCTCCCACGAAAGTTTCTCCGCGGGGCAGACGGGGATCTCTCCCTTCGCGACCTCGACCTTCGTCTTTTCGCCGTTGATCGAGAAAGTGACCGTATAGATCCCGTCGTCCTCTTTGCCGCACGCGGCAAAGAGCAGAAGACAGAAGAGCAGAACGATCCCCAAAGCCAAAAACCGTTTCTTCATCGGAGCAACCCCTTTCATTTATCCGATACCATTATACCGCACCGCCCATAAAAAAGCAAGCGTCCGGAAACGTGCGAACGCATTTTGCGTTCGCAATGATGTGGGGCTTCGCCCCAATGATGTAGGCGCTTCGCGCCTAATGATGTCGCCCCTGCGGGGCTAATGATGTCGCCCCTGCGGGGCTAATGATGTTGTCCCTGCGGGACAAATGATGTGCCGCGCTCGCGCGGCAATGGAAACATTTAAAAAAACTAACCGCGCCAGCCAAGCCATCAGGCGCGCGCAGGTGCGTGCAGAATCCCCGTTCTCACCCCGAAGGTGTATCTACATACTCCGAGAGGGTGAGAACGGGGATAGAAAAACGAATTTGAAAGAAAGAAGAAACCCGTTCGCGTCCGCGAACGGGTTTCAACCTTAAATGCGTTTCACAATGCGAAGAATTTGCACGGAGCGAAATGCTTTAACGGATCATCAAATAATCCATT
Organism: Clostridia bacterium; assembly: GCA_017961575.1. Lineage (GTDB taxonomy): Bacteria > Bacillota > Clostridia > Oscillospirales > CAG-272 > UBA1740. Next base: position 8,129 of record JAGCXA010000042.1, read on the forward strand.
CGTTTTTCGGTCTGCGCGTGCATCCGCGTGCCGTCTGTCACCGTCATTCGACGGTGACAGACTTAGCAAGGTTCCGCGGCTGATCCACGTCGCACCCTCTGGCAAGCGACACCTGATACGCGAGCAGCTGCAACGCCGTCGCCAGCGCGATCGGCGCGACGGTCTCGGGACAGTCGGGGCAGAGGAAGGCGACCTTCGCCATCTCGGAGAGTTCCGAAACGCCCTCTTTCCCGGCGGCGAAGACGAAGAGGTTGGCGCCGCGGGCGACGACCTCCTTCATATTCCCGACCATCTTCTCGCGGATCCCGCCCTCGCAGGACAGGGCGACGACCGGGGTGCCCGGCTCAATCAGCGAGATCGTGCCGTGTTTGAGTTCTCCGGCGGCGTACGCCTCGCTGTGGATGTAGGAGATCTCTTTCAGTTTGAGCGACGCCTCGGCGGCGAGCGACGCATCGAAGAGCCGTCCGATGAAGAACATATCGTTCTTTTCGGCGACGTCGGCGGCGATCGCTTTCAGTTCCTTTTCGCGGGCGAGGATCTTCTTGATCTCGTTCGGAAGGGCGGAAGTAAGGTCCGAAACGTAGCCGCGCGCGACCGTCTCGGAGACGCTTCCCCGGATGTAGCCCACCCAGATCCCGAACAGGGTCATCAGGGCGGTCTGGACGGTGTACGCCTTGGTGCTGGCGACGGCGATCTCGGGTCCCGCGTAGGTGTAGAGCACGGCGTCGGACTCGCGCGCGACGGTCGAACCGACCGTGTTGACGATCCCGAGCGTGAAGGCGCCGGCGGCTTTCGCGAGCCGGAGCGCGGCGATGGTGTCGGCGGTCTCGCCAGACTGGGAGATCAGGATCACGAGTTCATCCGGCTCGATCACCGGGTTCCGATAGCGGAATTCCGATGCGATCTCGGCGTAGGCGCGGACGCGCGCCACCCGTTCGAGCACCGCCGCGCCGGCAAGTCCGGCGTGATACGCGGTCCCGCAGGCGACGATCCGTACCGAACGCACCGATCTGATCGCGTCGGGGGAAAGCCCCTCGGGCGAAAAATCGGGAAGTCCGTCCGAGATACGGGGGAAGAGCGTTTTCTTCACGGCGTCGGGCTCTTCGTAGATCTCTTTGTGCATGAAGTGCGCGTGTCCGCCGCGCATCGCGGCGGCAAGATCCCAGAGCGCCGTCTGCGGCTCGCGGTTGACCTCCGACCCGTCGGGACGGTAGACCGTCACGGCGTCGCGGGTGATCCTTGCGACGTCGCCGTTTTCGAGCGCGAGATAGCGGCGGGTATAGGCGAGGATCGCCGTCACGTCGGAGGCGATCAGGTTCTCGTTTTCACCCAGCCCGACGATCAGGGGGCTGTCCTGCCGCGCCGCCCAGATCACGCCCGGCTCGTCGGCGAACAGAATGCCGAAGGCGTAGGAGCCGCGGATCTTTCCGAGCGCGCGGTTGATGCCCGCGAGGCGGTCGCCTTCACGGGTGCAGGAGTCGATCAGGAGCGCCGCCGCCTCGGTGTCGGTGTCCGACCGGAAGGCGTAGCCCTGTTTTTCCAGTTCCAGTTTCAGCTCGCGGCAGTTCTCGATGATCCCGTTGTGGACGAGCATCAGGCGCTCGTTCCCGTGGGGATGCGAGTTGACGTCGGTCGGCGCGCCGTGGGTCGCCCAGCGGGTGTGTCCGATCCCGCAGCGGGTGTTGACGTTCTCCTCGCCCGCGAGTTTGTTTTCAAGGCACGCGATCTTGCCGGCAGACTTGACCGAGCGGAGTTGACCGTTCTTCTCAAAGAAGGCGATCCCGGAGGAGTCGTACCCCCGGTATTCGAGGGCGTGAAGTCCGCCGAGGATCACGGAGTCCGCTTTTTTCGGGCCGGTATAACCGATGATTCCGCACATAAAAGAATCTCCTGTTCGGGATTAGATTTTGCGGGGAACGATCAAGCCGTTCCCTTTCAGGATAGAGCGTTCGGGGATGAATCCGCGAACGCGGGAAAGCGGGTAAATGATCGTGTCGCGCCCGACGACCGAGCCGGGACAGAGCACGCTGTTGCAGCCGACGTCCGCGCCGTCGCCGAGGATCGCGCCGAGTTTGCGCAGCCCGGTCTCGATCCGGGTCTCTCCGTCGTGGACGGCGACGTTGCCTTTGTCGCTCCGGAAGTTGGAGGCGACGACGCCCGCGCCCATGTGCGAGCGGAATCCGAGGATCGAGTCGCCGACGTAGTTGTAGTGGGGGATCTGCACGCCGTCGAAGATCACGGCGTTCTTGATCTCGGTCGAGTTTCCGACGACGCAGCCCTCGCCGACGAGCGCCGAGCCGCGGATGAAGGCGCAATGGCGCACCTCGGTTTTCGCGCCGATCACCGTCGGACCCGCGATCAGGGCGGAGGGGGCGACGCTCGCCGTCTTATGCACCCAGACCTCGGGCGCGATCTCGGCGTATTCCTCGCGGGGAAGCGACGCGCCGAGCGTTCGGATGAATTCTTTGAGTTCCGACAGGATCTCCCACGGATAACGCTTGCCCTCGAAGAGGGGAGCGGCGAGCGTGTGCGAGAGGTCGAGAAGGTCGCCGATCTGCGGGATCGCCATAGTTCCTCCCCGGCGGTTGCCGCCGTTTTTTGTATGATCGTTCGGGCAGAAAACGGTCTGCCCGCGCCGAATATCTTGAATAAGTATACCACACCGCCGGGCGGTTGTCAATAAGGGAAGCCGGGTAAGAACGCCCCTTTCCGGGACGCCCGGACCTCATTCGCGGAAAAGATAATCGCCCGTCAGGTGCCCGGCGAAGCCGCCGCGCTCTTCGCGGATCACGCCGTCCTCTTCGGTCAGGACCGTGAACGAGGCGTTCGGGAACCAGTCGGTTTCCGCCATCCGCTCGACGGTGCCGTAGACCGCCCGGCAATGCAGACACCGGATCGGGGTGGCGTGCGTGACGAGCAGGACGGTTTTCCCGCGGTAGGTTTTTACGACGCGGTCGAACTCGTCGCCGATCCGGCGGTAGAGTTCCCGCATACTTTCGCCCTCGCCCGGGCGGCTGTTCGCGGGATCTTCGCGCCAGAGCCGGAAGCATTCGGGCGTGAGGGCGGCGAGGTCGTCGAGCGATTTCCCCTCCCAACAGCCCGAATAGATCTCGCGCAGAGCCGGATCGGGCAGGATCGGAAGCCCGAGGGCAAGGGCGGTCGGCAACGCGGTCTGGATCGCGCGGACAAGGTCGCTCGACAGGATGACGTCGGGACGCGGAAGGTTGCCCTTCGCTACGAAGTCGGCGGTGATCTTCGCCTGTTCAAGTCCGAGCGGCGTGAGGGGAAGTTCGCTGTGCCCGACGTAGATCCGGCGCAGATTTCCCTCGCTTTGCGCGTGGCGGAGAAGGAGCACGGTGGTTTTCATTATGCGGTCGATCCTTTCAAGAAAATCGTCGCTTTCTATTATACGCGATCCCGCCCCGCTTCGCAAGAGGGAACGCGCGTGTTTTTTCGTCGGGAGCCGTTTTTTCGGTCGGTCGCCATTTTTGTTTTTCCGGGCTTGCATTTTCGCGCGCGTTATGGTATACTGTATTCTAAGAAATTCTTGCTCCGCGCAGGCGGGTTTTATGATAATTAAGGGTGCCGCTCATGAAAAAAAAGAAGAACCGGGAGGCAATGTTCTCGGCAAGGAAGCAGATCCTGAACATCGGATTCGTCGTTCTGATCCTTGTCGTGACGTTCATCTTCCTGTTTAACAGTCTTTCGGATTTCAACGATCCGGGTTCCTACAAGCAATACCTCCGCACGACCCGATGGTGGATTCTGCCGCTCGGGGTCGTCTTTCTCGTCCTGTCGGTCCTTTGCGAGGCGCGGAACCTCGGGATGATCCTGAAACTCATCGGGCATAGAAAATCCTTGAAATCCTGCACCGTCTACGCCTCGTCCGACCTCTACTTTTCCGCCATCACGCCGTCCGCGACCGGCGGACAACCCGCCGCCGCCTACTATATGACGAAGGACGGGGTCCCGCTCTCGCAGTCGTCGGCGATTTTGGTGCTGAACGTCTCGATCTACACCCTCGGACTGCTCGTGATCGGGCTGCTCGCTCTGTTCATCCGCCCCGATTTCTATACGGGCTTCGCGGGAAACGAACGGCTTTGCTTCTGGCTCGGGCTCGGGTTTCACGGGCTGCTGATCTTGGCGTGCCTGCTCTTTATGTTCTCGAAGAAGACGGTGCTCCTCGTCGGCAATCTGGTGATCCGGCTCCTTTCGGCGATGCACATCTTCAAGGATCGCGACGCGAAACTCGCGGCGTACCGCGCTTCGATCGCGAACTACCGCGCGTGCGTGCAGATCATCCGCGAAAATCCCGCCATCATCTTCCGGCTGCTCTTCTACTCGGTGATGCAGCGGGTGCTGCTCATGCCGATCACCTATCTGACCTTCGTCGCCTGCGGGGTCGAGGTCGGATTCGTGGATACGCTCGTGATGCAGGCGTACTGCACCGTCGGCGCCTCCGCCATTCCGTTGCCCGGAGCGGTCGGGATCTCCGAGACGCTGTTCGTCGATATGTTTTCGGCTTTCCCGGCGTTCACGGGGAACACCTCGCTTCTGATGTACGTGATGATCCTGTCGCGGAGCGTTTCGGGCTATCTTGCCATCGTCTTCTGCGGCTATATCACGATGAGCTATCACATCCGCTCCATCGTCCGCGCCGGCAGGACCGACGCGGAGACCGGCGAGGACGCCGGAGCCGATCTTCCCGAGGCGGAGGAGATCGTCGATTTGGGGACGGAGGAAGCCGTGAAAACGCCCGTCGAAGAGACCAACGAGCCGGCGCAGCCCGACGAACCGCCGCCCGATCCGCCGCCGGCAGGCGACCCCGAACCGTCGCCGGTAATCGCGGAAGAAACCGGGGCGGAGCCGGATCCGTCCGATACAACCGAATGATACGGAGCCACCGCCCGAATCGTCGCGTGGCTCCGTTGGTGTTAGAGAGGAAAACGATATGAAGTTGCAGAATTATTCCGTGATGCCCCTCTGCGTCGAACGGATCGACGCGATCTGCCGCGACGTCGAGCGACAGGTGAAGGAACGGATCTGTTCGGCGCCGCTCTTCGAGATGGTGCTCGTCCCGGTCGGCACGCCGCCGCGGCGCGAGGCGGAATACCTGTGTGAAAAGTACGATCTTTTCCGCGATCGGCTCGCCGCGCGCGGGATCCGATCCGGCGTTTTAGTGCAGGCGTCGCTCGGTCACGACGGGCGGCATCTGCCCGCCCCCTCGCCCTTTACCAAGATCGTGCGGCTGTCGGACGGGGAGAGCCCCGAGATCTGCTGCCCGCTCGATCCCGACTTCCGGGCGCATTTTCGCGACGTGTTCCGCACGCTCGCGTCTCACAAGCCCGCGCTCATTATGCTGGACGACGACTTTCGCCTGATGGCGCGCCCCGGCAGGGGATGCGCCTGCGCGCGGCATCTGGCGGAGTTCAACCGCCGCGCGGGGACGAACCTTTCGCGCGAAGAACTCTGGGAGCATATAGCAAAGAAGGGATCGAACGACCCGCTGACGAAAATTTTTATCGGAACGCAGATCGACGCGCTCGTCGGATGCGCCCGGGAAATGCGGGCGGGAGTCGACGAGATCGACCCGTCGATCCCCGGCGTTTACTGCACCTGCGGCAACAGCTGCGAGGGGGCGGCGGAGATCGCCTCGGCTCTGGCGGGGAAGGGGAATCCCGTTACCGTCCGGCTGAACAACGCCAACTATACCGCCGTCGGCGTGAGAAGCCTGTCGCGCCCGTTCCTTCGCTTCGCGTATCAGCGCGAAGTGCTCGGCGATCGGGTAGACGCGATGCTCGCCGAAACCGACACCTGTCCGCAGCTCCGTTACAGCACCTCCGCGTCGATGCTGCACGCGCACTTTACGGGGAGCATTTTGGAAGGCGCCTCCGGCGCGAAGCATTGGATCACCGATCTTGTGAACGCCGACGTCGAGAACGGCGAGGCGTACCGCCGGAAACTGGCGAAGTACGCCGGGTTCTACGAGGCGCTCGCCGACCTGAGAAAAGAGACGGAACCCGTCGGATGCAGGATCCCGCTCTCCTCGGTTCCGTCCTATTACTATTCCGAGGATCTGCTCTATCAGCCCTCGAACGGCGCGTTTTTCAGGCACGCCTTCGCTCAATGCGTTCTGGAACGGCTGGGGCTCCCGCTGTACTTTTCCTCCCGTCCGGGCGGGATCGCTTTCTTAGACGGCGATCTTGCCTCCGACTATACGAAAGAGGAGCTGGACGGTCTGTTTTCCGGGACGCTGGTTCTGGATTCGGTCGCCGCGCGGTCGTTGATCCGCGCGGGTTACGGGGATCGGATCGGCGTTACGGTCGAGGATTGGACGGGCGTCCTTCCGAACGGAGAGATTCTGCAAAACGACGGCTTGCTCTGCCGGGAACAGATCAGGGTGCAAAAACTCGTCCCGTCGTCGGATCGCACGACGGTCGACTCGATGCTTTTCAAACAGCTGGAACGCGGAAACCGTCTGGAACTGGCGCCCGGAACCGCTCGTTTCGCGCGGGAGGGCGGCGAAACTGTGGTTTTTGCCGGCACGCCCGACACGCAGTTCAATCTGAGCGAGGCGTTCTCGTTCCTGTCGGCGCCGCGGAAAAAGCAATTGGTGCGGATCCTGCGTCCGACCGGGTTCCTGCCGGTCTACTATCCCGGCGACGCCGAGGTCTACCTTCGCGCGGGACAAACGTCCGACGGGGCGCTCTTCTGCGGGTTCTTCAACATCGGAATGGACGACCTCGACGAGGTGACGCTGACGGTCGATCGGATCCCGTCGAAGATCCTGCGCCTGACCCCTTCGGGGGAATGGGAGGAGGTTTCCTTCACGGCGGACGGCGACGTACTGACCCTCGCCGTTCGGGCGGGGATCCTGTCCCCCGAAATTTTCCTGCTCCGTTGACCCACGCGCCCGCGCGTATATACTAATGAAGAGCGCCCCCGCGTCGAGGGCGCTCTTTCAATGACGTATCGTCGAACGGACAGCATTAAAAAAGCGGTGATTCAATCACCGCTTTTTTACGTATTTTCGCCCCGGTCGAGCGCTTTCTTTTCGGCTTTCTTTTTATACATATCGGTATCCGCGATCCGGAGCAGTTCGTCGGGCGTGCCCGAGAACCCGGTATCGAAGAGCGCGACGCCGATACTGACCGAGAGACGGTAGGGAAGACTCTCTTCGCTCTGGATCTCCTGGATCGCCGTGTGGATGTCGCGGACGAGCTGCTTGACGTTTTCTTCGGTGAAGCGCCGCCCCACCACCATAAACTCGTCGCCGCCGAAGCGGCAGATCAGGTCGGCTCGCTCGCAGGAGGAGATCAGCGCCTTCGCGATGAAGCGGACGGCGCGGTCGCCCTCAGAGTGCCCGAAGCGGTCGTTGATCGACTTGAACTTGTCGGCGTCGATCATCAGGCAGAAGAGCGTCTGACTGTACGGAACGTGCGTGAGCAGCCACGCGACCTGCGGCTCGAAGGAGAATCGGTTGCGCACCCCCGTCATCTGGTCGACCCGGAGCAGATGCTCCTGTTCGGAGAGAAACGCCAGGATCGCCGAAATCGAGAGACAGATCGGCAGAAAGGATCCGCCGTAGGAACTCGCCTGAATGACGAAGGCGATCAGGATCGGCGGCAGGAACATCGAGAGCACCAGATACTCCTGTCTTTGCAGGGGAGACAGGCCGCGGCATTGACGGAAGATCAGGATCATTGATAGAATGATGCAGGCAAACGAGAGGACGAGGTGGACGGGATAGAGCGGTCCGCGGACGTAGTGATTCGTCTCGTTCAGGCGGAAGATCGGCACGCCCGCCGCGTGTACGATGAGAGACAGCAGGTTGACGGCGGCGAAGATCAGATAGAGAATCACCCGGCGGCGCCGCTTCTGTTCGTTGAACCGAAGCCGCTCGTCGCAGTAGATCAGCCAGAGCGGGGGAATGCACCCGATCACGGCAAAATAGAGCAGAAGGATCGCCGTATAGAGTCCGCGCGCTCCCGCAAAGTCCCGCCCGTCGAGCGCCCAGGCGGCGAGGTCGAGAAAAACGTATACGGAAATCAGGATGATCATGATCCGATAGGCAAGCGATTGCTTTTCCCGGTGCGTGCAGGACCAGCGGTAGAGCAGAGCGTGGAAAAAGAGAAACGCGAGCCCGAAAATATCAAGGAACAGATTGGCGTGATCCACCCGAACTCCTTTCCCGCGCCGCGATTTGCGGCTACGAACGAGCATCGTTTCCGTTCAGTATATTCCGGGTAAAAAGAGAACGTGCGCGGAACGTGCGCGGAAACGGTTTTTTTTATTATATCACAATTTGGTCAAAAAAGGCAATAGTTTGTAGAAGAATTGTCGGAAATACGGTCGAAAATTGCTTTTTTCGGACGCGCGTCGGGAAAAGATCGTCGAAAAACGGCAAAAAAACCGACGCAAGCGACTTTTTACGGGCTCCGGCGAACGGGGAACCGTCCCGGCAATTTTTTTGGGAATCCCGAAAAAAAATAAAAAAACCTCTTGACAAATCGGGGGTGAGATAGTAAAATAGAAAAGCTCGCCCCGAGAGGGAGGGAACTTCCGAGAGGGTTGGGCGCACGATCTTTGAAAATTGAACAACAGAATTTCAAGCACCGAAATACTTGGTAGAAATACGAAGGTGAAAGTGCAAGGA
>JAGCXA010000007.1 GCA_017961575.1 Clostridia bacterium
CGTCGACGCGGTCTACGACTATATCGTCCGCGAGGTGCAGAAGGTGTACCGCGGCGAGGACGTCGACATCAACGACAAGCACATCGAGGTCATCACCCGCGAGATGACGAGAAAGGTCAAGATCGAGGATCCGGGCGACACGTCGCTGCTCGTCGGCTCGATCGTCGATCTGCTCGAATTCCGCGAGGAGAACGAAGAGATCGACCGCCGGATCGCGGCGGGTGAGAAGGAACTCCGCAAGGCGGTTTCCGCGCCCGTTCTGCACGGCATTACCAAGGCGGCTCTGATGACCGAATCGTTCCTGTCCGCCGCGTCCTTCCAGGAGACCACCAAGGTGCTCACCGAGGCGGCGATCCACGGAAAGACCGACCGTCTGCTCGGACTGAAAGAGAACGTCATCATCGGCAAACTCATCCCCGCCGGCACCGGTCTCGAATACTACCGGAGCATCGGCGTGGTCGAGAACGTCGACAAACCCGACGTCTCCGAGGAAGTCTTCGACGAGGAGATGGCTGAAGAGATGGAGACGGTGAACATCTGACCGTCGACAAAACGATCAAACAAAGACAGGGCGCGGAGAGCAAAAATGCTCTTCGCGCTCTTCGCTTTTGCATCGGACGACGCATAACCCGCGCTTTTTCTTATATATAATAAAAAAACTCTTGACAAATCGCGCTTCCCCGTGGTAAAATAGGAAACGCACGACAAGGGCGTACTATGCCCATATCGTCCCGACACCGTTATATCGCGGCGGATGGTGACCGCCGTGACTATAAACAATATTTTTCGAAGAAGGAGGAAAACAATGCCGACTTTTAACCAACTCGTCAAGAACGGACGCGAGAAACCCGTCTACAAATCGAAGGCCCCCGTTCTGCAGAAGGGCGTCAACACGCTGAAGAATCAGCCGATCGACCTGTCCGCTCCGCAGAAGAGAGGCGTTTGCACGAAGGTTACCACCGTCTCTCCGAAAAAGCCGAACTCCGCGCTCCGCAAAATCGCGAGAGTCCGTCTGACGAACGGGATGGAAGCGACGACCTATATCCCCGGCATCGGTCACAACCTGCAAGAGCACTCGGTTGTGCTGATCCGCGGCGGCCGTGTCCGCGATCTCCCCGGCGTACGGTATCACATCATCCGCGGCACCCTGGACGCACAGGGCGTTGCCAACCGGATGCAGGGCCGCTCCAAATACGGAGCCAAGCGCCCGAAGAAAAAGTAATCCCCGATCCCGCGTGGGATCACCGTGCCGTCCTCGCGCACCTGAAACAGTAGAAAAGTATTGTTTATAGATTACCGAGTTGATGAGCACTTGCGGAAATTGATTTTTTCGAGTACCTGTGAGAACACAGAATAATTGTGAAGGAGGGAAGTACAGTGCCGAGAAGAGGTCAAATTTCAAAAAGAGAAGTTTTGCCGGATCCGATGTACCATTCTGAGTTAGTCACCAAACTCATCAATAACATCATGCTGGACGGCAAAAAGGGCGTCGCGCAGAAGATCGTTTACAGCGCGTTTGCCCAGATCGAAGCGAAACAGGGCGTCAACGCGTTGGAGGTCTTCACCGCCGCGCTTGAAAACGTAATGCCCGTTCTGGAAGTCAAGGCGCGCCGCGTCGGCGGTTCCAACTATCAGGTTCCGATGGAGGTCCGTCCCGAGAGACGGCAGACCCTCGGACTCCGTTGGATCGTTTCGTATGCGCGGTCCCGCTCCGAAAAGACGATGGCGGAACGTCTCGCGAACGAGATCATGGAAGCCAAGGCGGGAATGGGCGGTGCCTTCAAGAAGAAGGAAGACACCCACCGTATGGCGGAAGCGAACAAGGCGTTCGCGCATTACAGATTCTGATTCGCGTCGCGTAAGAGGAGTTCAGAATGCCGAGAGAATATTCGCTTGCCCATACTCGCAATATCGGGATTATGGCGCACATCGACGCCGGAAAGACGACCACCACCGAGCGGATCCTGTTCTACACCGGACGGATCCACCGGATCGGCGAGACGCACGACGGCGGGGCTACCATGGACTGGATGGTTCAGGAGCAGGAGCGTGGTATCACCATCACCTCCGCCGCGACCACCTGTTACTGGGCGCCGACGCGCTATCATAACGATCCCGCAGCGACCAAGGAAAACACCCACCGCATCAACATCATCGACACCCCCGGACACGTCGACTTCACCGTTGAGGTCGAGCGTTCGCTGCGCGTGCTCGACGGTTCCGTGACCGTCTTCTGCGCGAAGGGCGGCGTCGAGCCCCAGTCCGAGACCGTCTGGCGGCAGGCGGACGAGTACAAGGTCCCCCGGATGGCGTACGTCAACAAGATGGACATCACCGGCGCCGACTTCTTCCGCGTGATCCGCATGATGCGCGAGCGTCTGCACACCAATCCGGTTCCGATCATGCTCCCGATCGGCAAGGAAAACACCTTCCGCGGGATCATCGACCTGATGACGATGGAAGCCGACGTGTACTACGACGACCTCGGAAAGGATATGCGCGTCGAGGCGATCCCCGCCGATATGGCGGACCTCGCGCAGGAGTATCACGACAAGATGATCGAGTCGATCGCGGAAACCGACGAGGAACTTTTCGAGAAGTTCTGCAACGGCGACGAGATCTCGATCGACGAACTGAAAGCGGCGCTCCGCAAGGCGACCATCGCCAACCAGATCGTTCCGGTCTGCTGCGGTACGTCGTACAAGAACAAGGGCGTGCAGAAACTGCTCGACGCGGTCGTCGACTATCTGCCCTCGCCGCTCGACATCCCCGCGATCAAGGGCGTCAACCCCAAGACCGAGGAGGAGGACGAACGTCACCCCGGGGACGACGAACCGTTCTCGGCGCTCGCGTTCAAGATCATGACCGACCCCTACGTCGGAAAACTCTGCTTCTTCCGGGTCTACTCGGGAACCCTGACCAAGGGCTGCGAGATCTACAACTCGACGAAGAACAAGTACGAGCGTTTCGGTCGGATCCTGATGATGCACGCAAACGACAGAACCGATATCGACACCGTTTACACGGGCGACATCGCGGCGGTCGTCGGCGTGAAGAGCACGACCACGGGCGACACGCTCTGCGACGAAAAGCACCCGATCATCCTTGAATCGATGGTGTTCCCGGAGCCGGTTATCCGCGTCGCCATCGAGCCCAAGACCAAGGCGGGGCAGGAGAAGATGGGCATCGCCCTCTCGAAACTCGCCGAGGAGGACCCGACTTTCCGCACCTACACCGACGAGGAAACGGGTCAGACGATCATCGCCGGGATGGGCGAACTCCATCTCGAAATCATCGTCGACCGTCTGCTCCGCGAGTTCAAGGTCGAAGCCAACGTCGGCAACCCGCAGGTCGCCTACAAAGAGACGATCCGCAAGGCGGTCGATCAGGAGACCAAGTACGCGCGTCAGTCGGGCGGTAAAGGTCAGTACGGTCACGTCAAGATCAAGCTCGAACCGAACGAGCCCGGCAAGGGTTACGAGTTCATCAACGCCGTCACGGGCGGCGTCATTCCGAAGGAGTTCATCCCCGCGGTCGACGCCGGTATCCAGGGCGCGATGCAGTCGGGCGTTCTCGCCGGCTACAACGTCGTGGACGTGAAGGTCACCCTTTACGACGGATCTTACCACGAGGTCGACTCTTCCGAGATGGCGTTCAAGATCGCCGGTTCGATGGCGTTCAAGGACGCGATGCGGAAGGCGGATCCGGTGCTTACCGAGCCGATCATGAAGGTTTCGGTCACCACCCCGGACGACTACCTCGGCGACGTCATCGGCGACCTCAACTCCCGCCGCGGACAGATCGAGTCGATGGAACCGATCGCCGGCGGACAGCAGGTCAAGGCGAACGTCCCGCTCTCCGAGATGTTCGGCTACGCCACCGCGCTCCGTTCCCGGACGCAGGGACGCGGCGTCTACTCGATGGAGCCCGGTCACTTCGCAGAGGTGCCGAAGTCGCTCCAGGAAGAGATCGTCAAACTCCGCGCGAAAGCGTGAACCCGATTTAACAACACGGATTCCGTGCGTTAAATAACCAGAACAAAAATATTTATTATGGAGGAAAACCAAAATGGCAAAGCAGAAGTTTGAAAGAACCAAACCCCATGTGAACATTGGTACCATCGGTCACGTTGACCACGGTAAGACCACTCTGACCGCCGCGATCACGAAGTACCTTTCCCTGTCCGACAGCACGATCGACTTCATGGCGTACGATCAGATCGACAACGCCCCCGAAGAGAAGGCGAGAGGTATCACAATCAACACCCGTCACGTTGAGTACCAGACGGCGGCGCGCCACTATGCGCACGTCGACTGCCCGGGCCACGCCGACTACGTGAAGAACATGATCACCGGTGCGGCTCAGATGGACGGCGCGATCCTCGTCGTTGCCGGTACCGACGGCCCTCTGCAGCAGACCCGCGAGCACGTTCTGCTCGCCCGTCAGGTCGGCGTTCCCGCGATCGTCGTCTTCATGAACAAGACCGACATCGTCGACGACCCCGAGCTTCTCGACCTCGTTGAGATGGAGATCCGCGATCTTCTGAACGAGTACGATTTCCCGGGCGACGACATTCCGATCATCCGCGGTTCCGCCCGTGAGGCGCTCGAGTCCGCGTCGAAGGATCCGAACGCTCCCGAGTACGCTTGCATCAAGGAGCTGATGGACGCCGTCGACAACTATATCCCGACCCCTGACCGCAAGGCGGACCTGCCCTTCCTGATGCCCGTCGAGGACGTCTTCTCGATCTCCGGGCGCGGCACCGTCGCCACCGGTCGTGTCGAGCGCGGCACGCTGAAAATGAACGACACCGTCGAGATCGTCGGTCTCTCGGATGAGAAGAAGAGCACCGTCGTCACCGGTATCGAAATGTTCCACAAGCTCATGGACGCCGCCGAGGCGGGCGACAACATCGGCGCTCTGCTCCGCGGTATCCAGAAGAACGAGATCGAGCGCGGGCAGGTTCTCTGCAAACCCGGCACGATCCACCCGCACACCATCTTCGTCGGACAGGTGTACGTCCTGACCGAGAAGGAAGGCGGCCGTCAGAAACCCTTCTTCTCCGGTTACAGACCGCAGTTCTATTTCCGGACCACCGACGTTACCGGCTCGATCAAGCTCCCCGATGGCGTCGATATGTGCCGTCCCGGCGATAACGTCGATATGACCGTCGAACTGATCACCCCGATCGCTATCGAGAAGGGACTCCGTTTCGCTATCCGTGAGGGTGGCAGAACCGTCGGTTCGGGCGTCGTTGCCGACATCAAGGAGTAATTCGACTCCGCATCCGCAAACACAAATACGGGCTGCCGTCAGTTGACGGCGCCCGTCAAATACGAGGAAGGCATTTTCGATGCCGGATCTTCGTTCTCGACCCGAAGGCGTATTTCCATACGCCGAGAGGGAGAGAACGGAGATAGAAAAAGCACTTGAAAAATAATGAAGAAAACCGAAGGTTTTCAATCTCTTTTTCTTCCTGTAAGAAAAGAATGAAACGTTCTGCTTTTCATCATCTGCCCGTGCTTTTTCGTCCGGCGCGAAAAGGACGACTCGTAAAAGAATCTTTGGGGTTTGGTGTAATTCCATACCGGCAGTACAGTCTGCGAACGGGGATCTTTCCCCGCCGAGTCAGGTGAAATTCCTGCACCGACGGTTATAGTCCGGATGATAAAAGATTCGGCAAGAGTAACCCCCGAGGTATATTTACTTTGGGGGTTTTTCTCTTTTTCCGGGCAAAACGTACAGTTCGCCGAAGAGAGATCCTGCCGAACGGTTATGACCTGCACAGCAGGAGAAAGGCGAATCATACAATGAAAAACAATCTGAATCAAGACGAGCGGACCGTTTCCGAAGAGTCCGCGCAAACCGACTCCGCGCCCGCCAAGCGGCGCGTTTCCGCAACCGACGAACACGTTCGCAGAACGGTCGCCGCGGCGCTGTTTGCCGCGCTCGCGTACCTCGTGGTTTTCGTGTTCCGCATCCAGGTCGCGGGCTTCCTCACCTTCGATCTCAAAGACGCCGTAATGACGATCGGCGCCGTCTTCCTCGGACCCGTCGCCGGCGTCGCGATCGCCGCGGCGGTCGCGCTCCTCGAAATGGTCTCGGTCAGTTCGACCGGGTTCTACGGCTTTTTGATGAACTTCCTCGCCAGCGCGAGTTTCATCCTTCCGGCGTCGGTTCTGTTCCGTCTCCGGCGCACCCGTCCGAGCGCGATGATCGGACTCGTCCTCTCGGCGGTCTTTATGACCCTGATGATGATCCCGCTGAACCTTCTCATCACGCCCCTCTACACCGGGGCGCCGCGTTCCGCCGTCGTCAATCTGATCCCCAAGACGATCCTCCCCTTCAACGCCGTAAAGGGCACGCTGAACGCCGCCGTGACCGCCCTTCTGTTCCAGCCGGTCGCAAAGGCGCTCCACCGCGTGAAACTGCTCCCGCCCGAAGAGGAGAAACGCCGCGTCCCCGCGTGGGTGATCCCGACGGTCGCCGGGGTCGTCGCCGTCGCCGCGATCCTGATCTTCACCTTCGTTCTGAAAGGCGAGTTCAAGCCCCCCTTCAAAAACTGAAAACGCTCCCCCGTCCGGGCGATCCCCGGACGGGTTTTTTCGTCCGGTCGGAAAGTCCCGCTTTACAAATCCGGAACCGTATGATATAATTATACCGTTATAACGTCAACGGATCGGCGGGCGGATTTCGCACGCCGCGGAAACGGAAAGGGGAACCGAAAACGAATGAAAACCGGTTCTGTAAAGAGGATCGCGCTCTCTTTTATTTTGATCTTATCCACGGTCTTCCTCGCCTCGTGTTCGCTGGTTTCGGTGAAACCGGGCAAAACCGACGCGCCGGGCGGCGCGGGCGGAAAGGCGACCGAACCGGCGGGGGACGCCACGTGTTATTTCGAGGTCAAAGAGGCGGGCGTCTCGCCCCTGCCCGGCGCCGCGAGCGTCTTTTACGCCGACGGGCGGGCGGCGCAGAACGGGACCCTGTATCCCGAGAACACCTCGCTCCGTGTCGAGACCGTCGTCCCCTCCGACTACGCCTTCCTCGGCTGGTCGGTCGGTAAGACGGCTTCCGCCGGGGGAGAGATCGTTTCGACCGACCTCTCCTATACCGTCGCCGTGACGGGAAAGACGACCTACCTCTACGCCAACTATGCCAGCCCCTATCCGCCGTCGACTACGCTGACCTACCACCTGAACGGCGGCACGGCAAACGGGGAAGAGGTCTTCGTCGATACCGTCGATACGTCTTATTTCACCGCCCCGAATACGCAGATCGACGACGGGACGTTCACCCGCGAGGGCTACGTTCTGCTCGAATACAACACGAAAGCCGACGGCACGGGCGACGCCTACTCCCCCGGGAGCAAGGCGAACGCCGAGAACGGGCAACTCGACCTCTTCTGCGTCTGGGCGCCGGAATCGTCCGGCTTCACGACGGAACCCGCCTTCGTGTCCTATAAGGGAGCACTCTTTTCGGGCGTTGCGATCACGGGCTATATCGGCGACGACGAAACGCTCGTCGTCCCCGAAAAGATCGGGGGCAGGGACGTCGTTTCGATCAAGACGGGCGCCGTCGCGAACAAGAACTTCACCACCCTCGTTCTCCCGCGCACTCTCCGCGCGATCGAGGACGGCGCCGTCACCGGCTGCTCCTCGCTCCGCACCGTCTATATGGGCGACGGGATCCTCTCGGTCACGAACGCCGCGTTCGACGCGGCGACCTGTGAGAATTGGTCGGAACTCCGCCTGTCGGCGACGACGGCGCCCCGGTACGCGTCGAGTTACGACGGCGGCTACCGGATCAAGTGGGACCGGCTGATGCGCGGGGCGGCGTCGGGAAAGAAGATGGTCGTCTTCGTCTCGGGCTCGTCCTCCTTTCACGGGATCGCGACCGGGTACCTCGAACGCCTGCTCGGGGGCGAGTATTTCGTCGTCGAGTACGGCACCATCCGCACGACCAACAATATGGTCTATATGGAGGCGGTCGCGAACTTCGTCGGAGAGGGCGATATCGTAGTTTACGCCCCCGAGAACTCGATCTACCAGTTCGGCTGTACCGAACTGACCTGGAAACTCTTCCGCGACCTCGAATCCAGCCAGAACGTCTGGCGCTATATCGACGTGAAGCACTATGAAAACTTCTTCGGCGCCTTCGCGGAGTACCAGAGCAACCGTTGGTCAAGACCGGAGGAGAACTATTCCCGGCACCCCTCGAACAACGCCGACCGGAACGGCGATTTCCAGAGCGCAAAACATGCCCAGTACTGCGAAAAATACGCGCCGCAGTTTGAAAACGACCACGGCTATTTTACCGTCACGCTGAACGGGATGGTCAACTCGACGACCTGCCCGACGCAGGAGGGCATCTCGCTTACAAACCCCGATCAATGGATCGGGATCGGCACCTACGCCGCCGACGTCCGCCGCGTTCTCGGCAAGGTGACGGCGACCGGGGCGACGGTTTACTTCGGCTTCTGTCCCGTCAACGAAAACGCCCTGACGAGCGAGGCGAAGACCTCGGAACAGCAGGCGGCGTTCGACGCCCTGATCACGGAGACCTTCGGGTTCGAGACGCTCGGCTCCTGTTCCGATCACGTCTACCGCTGGGAGTATATGTTCAAGGGCACCGACGGCTCCGACTTCCACCTGAACGACTACGGTCGGGCGTACAACACCTACCGGATGTATACCCATCTTTGCGAGAAACTCGGGCAGACCCCCGTCGGGATGAAGGCGTACGGAACGACCTTCCCCGGCTGTCGCTTCGAGGACTGAAAACACCTGAAATCAAACCAAAGCAAGGAAAGGAGACAAGTACCCGTGTCGTTTGTCAAATGGCTTGCGGGGTCCCCGTTTGCGACCCCGTGGTTCGACGCGCTTCTCGCCGGGATTCTCCTGTTTGAGATCCTGCCGTTCTTTTTCCGCGCCCGCGCGGCGCGCCTCGGCTTCACCGCCGCGTCGCTCCTGTGTCAGGTCGGATTGCTGATCTCCTGTCTTTATCTCGGGGCGACCCTGCCCGAAACGCTGCTCGTTCTCGCCGTCGCCGCCCTGATCGCCTCGGTCTCGTCGCTTGTCGAGTACCGTCGGTTCAATCGCGCCGAGGTCGAAACCGAGTGTGAAGCCAAGGCGGAGGCGTCCGCCCGCATCGCGCGCGAGCGCGCCGAAGCGTTTGTCCTTCCGCGTCAGGAGAAAAAGAGCGCCGGGTCTGACGTCGCCGCGTCCGACGGCGGAGAAGAGGGGGGTGACGAAGCATGACCTTCAACTCGATCCCCTTCCTGATCTTCTATCCCTGCGTCCTGCTCGGCTATTTCGGAAGCCGGCGGCTCCCCGAGCGGATCGGGGCGCAGGTGCGTTGGATCTTCCTGCTCCTCGCCAGTTATTTCTTCTATATGTATACCCAGCCGGCGCTGATCGTCCTGATCCTCTTCACGACAGTCGTCTCGTGGGTCAGTTCGCTCCTGATCGAGCGCCTGAACGGGAGGATCGCCGCGGGCGACCTTCCGGACGGGGAAGTCAAACGCGCGAAGCGAAAGAAGAAACTCTACCTGACCCTGACCCTCGTCACCTCGCTCGGCGTGCTCTTCTTCTTCAAATACTTCGTTTTCATCTGCGAGACCGTCTTCGGGATCGTCGGGCACTTCACCGGCGCGGCGTATAAGATCAACCTGAACCTGATCCTCCCGGTCGGCATCTCGTTCTACACCTTCCAGACCCTCTCCTACGCGATCGACGTCTACCGGGGAAGCATCCGTGCGGAACGCCATTTCGGCTATTACGCCCTTTTCGTCTCCTTCTTCCCGCAGCTCGTCGCCGGACCGATCGAACGCCCCGCCAACCTGCTCCCGCAACTCCGCACCCGCCTGCCCGTTTCGCGCGAGGACGTCGGATTCGGACTGCGGAAGATGATGCTCGGCTTCTTCAAGAAGATCGCCGTCGCCGACCTGCTCTCGGTCTACGTCAATTCGATCTACAACAACCTCGACGGGATGGGGACGGTCCCCGCGCTCGGGGTCGTGATCGCGACCCTGCTCTTCGCCGTGCAGATCTACTGCGATTTCTCGGGTTACACCGACATCGCGATCGGATGCGCCCGGATCATGGGCATCCGGTTGATGAAGAACTTCGATCACCCCTACACCGCGAAAACGATCCGCGAGTTCTGGGGGCGTTGGCATATCTCGCTCTCGACCTGGTTCCGCGACTATCTCTACATCCCCCTCGGCGGAAGCCGGTGCGCCAAATGGCGGCATCTCATCAACGTCGCGATCGTCTTCCTCGTCTCGGGGCTCTGGCACGGGGCGGCTTGGACGTTCGTGATCTGGGGCGCGCTTCACGCGCTCTATCAGGTGATCGGGATCCTGACGCTGGGACCCCGCAACCGCCTGCTCTCCAAAATGAAACTCTCGCCCGACGGGCGGGTCGTCGGCGCGCTCCGCACCTTCAACACCTTCCTGCTCGTCGACTTCGCGTGGCTCTTCTTCCGCGCCAACTCGACCTCGGATCTTACAAAACTGCTCTCTTCGCTCGTTTCTCCCGCGAGTTGGAAGGTCCCGATCCAAAACGTCTTCTCGATGATGGAACTGACGGCGCCGGGCGTTCTCCTGACCGTCCTTTCGATCGTCCTTCTCGTCTTCCTCGACCGGTTGATCCGGCACCACGACGAACCCGCGGGCAACCGGGCGTTCGTTCTTCGCGGCGCGTTCGTCGCCGTGACCTGGATGATCGTTTTCGCGTGGATGTACCTGTCGGCAAACGACCTGACGTCCACCTTCATCTACTTCCAGTTCTGACGGGGAGGCGGCTTTGAAAAACGAAACGCGCTCCCGCCTTTTCCGGGTTTTCGTCACGGTCTTCGCGTTGCTTCTGTTCTGTTCGCCCCTCGTTTTTCTTGTCGGCTCGTTCCTTTGGACGAAGCCGGTTTACAGGCACACCTTCTACGGCGAACTCGACGACAAATACGACGCGCTCTATTCTGCTGAGGGCGAGAAGATCGTCGTCGTCGGCGGCTCCTCGGTCGCCTTCGGCTACGACAGTCAGACGCTCTCCGACCTCTTCGGACGCCCGGTCGTCAACTTCGGGCTTTACGCCGCCCTCGGCACCAAACTGATGCTCGATCTCTCCGAGGACGCGATCGGAGAGGGCGACGTCGTCCTGCTCGCGCCGGAACTCGACGCGCAGACGCTCTCGCTCTACTTCAACGGCGCCGCGACCCTGCGCGCCATCGACGAAAAGCCCGCGATGCTCGCCGGGATCCGCCGCGAGAACTACCCGTCGCTCTTCGGCTCTCTCTGGTCGGTCGCGGGCGAGAAACTGCGCTACCTGAAAAACGGCGCGCCCGACCCCGCCTCGGTCTACAACAGCCGGAACTTCAACGCCGCGGGCGATCTCGTCTACCCGCGGGAGACCAACGCGATGGACGGTTACTACGATCCCACGACTCCGATCATCCCCGACGAATCGACCGTCTCGCCCGACTTTCTCGATTACCTGAACGCCTATATCGACAGGGTAGAGAAGCGCGGCGCGAAGGTCTATTTCGCCTTCTGCCCGATGAACGCGATGGCGCTGACCGCCCGGGACGAGAACGGGGAAGAGATCCCGCTCGCCCTCGACGCCCTGAAAACCGAGGTCGGGGAAACCACCCTCACGGTCACGGGCGTATCTCTTGACGCGACGGCGGTTTCGCGCTGTGAAGCGTTTGAAGCGTTCCTCGCGCAAAACCTGCATTGCGCCCTTCTCGGCCGTATGACCGACTTCGTTTATCCCCCGAACTACTTTTTCGACACCAACTTTCACCTGAACGATACCGGCGTCGAATGGCACACCCGCGGGATCGGAAACCTGCTCTACCGAGCCGAGACCGGGACCGACGAAACGCCGCTGCCCCGGATGGCGCGGCTGCCCGACTTGACGGTTCCGCTCGGGGATATGGAGACGGTCTATTCGGTCGGCGATCTCCGCTACCGCCTGACCTATTCCGAGACCTTTTCGGTCGTCGGACTGAGCGACGCGGGAGAGGGCAGGGAAACCGTCGTCCTTCCGCCGTCGATCACCGTCTACGACGCGAAACTCGACCGCGAACTCACCCGTCCCGTCGCCTCGATCTCGTCGGAGGCGTTCTCCGGCGCGACCCGGCTGCAAAGGGTCGTGATCGGGGACGAAAGCCGGATGGGTCTGATCGGTACGCGCGCCTTCGCCGGCTCGTCGGTTTCCGAACTTTACCTGTTCTGCCCCGTCAGGGACTTCACCGCCGGCAAGGATATGCTCGGCGGCGCCCGCGCGGGCTTTAAGATCCGGGTCGGCAGCGCCGTCTATTCCGATTACGCCGCCGATTACAGTTGGGGCGAGATCTCGTCCGACGTCCTCGTCCGGACCGACAAGACGTTCTCCGACTTCACCGACCTCGTCGATTGAGCTCCGCCCCTCGTTCCCCCCACGCCGCGCCCCGCGCGGCATATCGAATCCCGCGCCCGGCGCGGGATATATCGAAACTGCCGCTTGCGGCGGTTATATCGAATTGCGCGGTGTATCCGCGCAATATCTCGCCGCGCCCGCCCCTCATTGCCTCCCCTGCGGGGGAGGGGGACCGCGATAGCGGTGGAAGGGGCGTCCCCCACGCCGCGCCCCGCGGAATGCCTCTCCCTTTCTTATAATTATAAATATTTTTACCGTTTCTATGGACAAACGCGCAAGGGTTTGCTATAATGTTCTCTTGGAACGCGCGGAAAAGCCGCGCGACGGAGGTTTACGCACATGAAGAAAAACGTGGTCGTGATCGGATACGGCGGGCAGGGCGCCTGGCACGCCGCTCACGCGGAGAAGAGCGACGTCGTCACGCTCCGCGGCGTGTACGATATCAAGGAAGAGCGGAACGAACTCGCGCGCTCGCGCGGGATCAAGGTCTATTCGTCTCTTGACGAGATCTGCGCCGACCGTGACGCCGAGATCTGCGTCGTCGCGACCCCGAACGACGTGCACGAGGAGATCGTCGTGCGCCTGCTCTCGTCGGGACACAACGTCGTGTGCGAAAAGCCGGTGGCGCTCTCGGTCGAGTCCTTCGACCGGATGGCGGCTGCCGCGCGCGCGTCCGGCAAACTCTTTACGGTTCACCAGAACCGCCGTTGGGACGTCGACTTCCTCGCGATCAAGGAGATCGTCGATTCCGGCAAGATCGGCGCGCCGATCAATCTCGAATCGCGCATCCACGGCTCGCGCGGCATTCCGAGCGACTGGCGCTGCAAGAAGCAGTACGGCGGCGGAATGATCCTCGATTGGGGCGTGCATCTGATCGACCAGATCTTGCAGATCATCCCCCAAAAGATCGAGAAGGTCTACTGTGAAACGACGCATATCACGACCGACGAGGTCGACGACGGATTCAAACTTCTTCTGACCTTCGAGGGCGGCGTCCGCTCGCTCGTCGAGGTCGGGACCTACAACTTCCTGCCCCTCCCGCGCTTCTATCTGCAAGCGAAGAAGGGAACCGCCCTGCTCACCGATTGGCGTGAGAAGGCGCGCGTCGCCTACTGCAAGGCGTGGAACGAAGCCGACGTCCTCCCGGTGCAGACCGCGGCGGGCATCACCAAAACGATGGCGCCCCGCGACTCGATCACCCTCGACGAGTACGAGTGGGAGAAACCCGCGTCCGACGTTCACGACTTCTACCGCAACCTCGTCGCCGCAGTCGACGGCAAAGCCGAGCCGATCGTCACCCTTCCCGAGGCGCGCCGGGTCCTCCGCGTGATGGAGGAGGCGTTCAACTCCGCCGCCGCCGGCACCGCCGTCTCCGTGTCGATCTGATACACTCTCCGTTTCAGATCCGCGCAGCGGCAATTACGGCGCCTTGCGCGCCTTATCCGGGCAATTAGCTCAGTTGGTTAGAGCTACCGGCTCATAACCGGTTGGTCCTGGGTTCGAGTCCCCGATTGCCCACCAATGCCCCCCGCCCCGCCTCGCGCGGGGCGGGGGGCATTGGCGTTCACTCGGTGAGCCTCGAACCCAGCGAGTTTTTCGCCCTGCGGGCGAAAAACTCTGTTGTCCCGCCATCCTCAACGGTTTTCGTTATAACAGAGCGTGGCGGGACAACGTGGGTAGCGCGGCGAACGCCGCGCGTCGAGTCTCCGATTGCCCACCCCTCGTGGCGGTGCCTTATTTGGTGGGCAAAAACGAGTGGATCCTCGAACCCACTCGTTTTTCGTGCGGAGCACGGAAAACGATATGCTCCCGCCATCCGCGGGGTGACGGAAGGGGCTTCATTCACGCCTTCCTCTTTCGCCTTCCTTGTGTTGCCTATCTTGCATGCGTTTTTCACCTCTTCACCCTCCGTTTTTCGCTTTATTTGCCCTTTTCGTTCGTCAATCTGCACAATCTGGGATCATCTTTTTGTTCGTTGTGACGATTTTTAGCCAATGTCTTTTTACTTATTGCAAAAAATGAACGTTCCGTGGTATAATGGAATTCAAAAAAGTTGGAGATTTTCATCCAACGACGACTTTAAGTAGGAGGATTGTACATGAAAAAACTAACATTAGCGCTTGTTCTGATCCTGTGCCTCGTTCTGTGTGTTTTCGCGTTCGCGTCCTGCGGACCGAAAAAGCCCGCGAGCACCACGGCAGGCGGCACGACTCCGGCGTCCACGACGGCGGAGACCGAGTGCAACCACGTCTGGGGAGAATTCGAGGTTGACACCCCGGCGACCTGCACCGCCCCCGGCGTCAAGTCCAAGTACTGCACGATCTGCGACGCGCAGGACCCCGACTCGATCACCGAAATTCCGAAACTCGACCATATTCCGGGTGAAGAGTACGTGATCGATCAAAAACCGAACTGCTCGGAGAAGGGCTCCAAATCCAAGCATTGCACCGTCTGCGGACAGCCGGTCGCCGACACCGTTCTGGAAATCGATTTCGATTCCAACGAGCACGTTATCGAGGAATGGAACGTGACCGAAGAGCCGACTCTGCTTGCGGACGGCAGCCGCACCGGCACCTGCACGCTCTGCCATTCGCCCGTGGTCGAGGCGTACCCTTTGCCCGTTTACAACTCCAAGGCGTTTGAAGGTCCGTATGCGTCCGGCAGCTCCGTCGTCTTCTCGAAGACCGTCGGAGAGATCAGCGGCGAGAGCAAGACCTTCCACCCGACCGACGCGAAACCCGACGGCAACGACCTCTGGGTCGAGTATTCCTTCCTCTGGAACGACACGCTTGCGAACTGGAACCAGTCGAAGTCCGAAATGAGTCTGACCGGTTTCAAAAACGAAAATGGATCCTACCGTCATCTCTACTACGTATACGGTAAGGACGGTCAGTCCGGCGATTGCCCGTACAGGGGCCACTTCGACTACTCGACCTATCTGCAGGGGTATGAGAAGGGTCACGAGTGGGAATGCGCCCAGGAAATCGGCAACGGACAGCCCCGTTACAAAGCCGGTTGGGACAGCCCCGTCTCGCGTGCTTCCTCTCCCTACATCTATGATGAAGAGAGCCAGCCCGTGGGCGGTTGGCACCGTATCGGCATCCGATTCCATCAGGAAATCGAGATCAACGATGAAGACGATGAAAAGGGCGTAATCGTCTACACGGGTTACAGCGAACTCTACGTCGACGGCGTCCAGGTCTGGAAGGTCTTGCTCGATATGCAGGGTAAGTGGGACAGCGCCAAGTCCGAATGGGTTATCAACAAAGGCTATGCCGGCAAGGGCACCGCGGACCTCAAATCCAACGACCTTCTTCTCTGGTACGCGAAGACCGAACTGGACGAAAACGACGTCGCCGACGAGTGGACCCTCTACAACGGTGTGTACTACAAGGATCACGACGATATGATCGTTTACGGTTCCATGGATAGATTCGCCAATTCCACCGAAGCCGCCTACGCTTCGTTCTACGACGTGATCTGGACCTGCGGCGACGGCTTTGTCCGCAACGTCACTCCGATCGCTGACCCCGCCGCGAGAACCATCACCCTCAACGATATGGGTACCGAAGACGCCGAAGACGACCTGATCGTCTCCGCCGCCATCTTCTACGAAGTGAACTGATCCGTTCGACAGTCGCTCCCGCCCGCGGGCGGGAGCGCCGGAACCGCGTTTCCCCTTGCGTAACTGTTTTGCCTGACCTTATGCAACAACTCATCAAAGGGTTCCCCGTAAGGGACCAAACAGAAAAGGAGATCATTATGAACAAACGTTTCGGCAAACGGAGAGTAACGTCTTTACTCCTCGTTCTCGCGATGCTGGTCGTCAGCGTCGTATCGCTTCTTCCCATGACCGCCTCGGCGGAGGGGGAAATCCAGGACTTCAGCTACCAGACCCTCTCGTCGGCTAATCCGAACGACGCGAACACCGACGTACGTTTCCTGTTCACGATCGGAACGCTCGACTACGACTCGGTCGGCTTCGTGTTCTCGACTTCCAACGCGACTCCGGTTGCGGGAGTTGACTCCACCTACTCGACGACGGTCGTTCACAGCACCGTCACCGCGAACGGTACGCCGCTCTACGCGGGCAGCGGACGCTGGTGGGTTTCGGTTAAACTGAGCGAGATTCCTCTTGCAAACTTCGAGGATACGATCTACGTTCGTCCGTACGTGAAGACGGGCGAAGAGTACACCTACGGCGCGGAGGTGGGGACCCTCACCGTCTGCGAAGCGCTGACCCTTGACAAAATCTGCGCGGCGGAGGACGCCATTTACGACTCCTCGGCTCCGTCCGGACCCTATGCTCACGATAATACCTTCTATATGAGAAAGAACGTCTCGGAGATCCGCGGTGAGAATTCCTTCCACCCGACCGAAGCGAATCCCGACGGCAACGACCTCTGGTTCGAGTATTCGTTCTTCTGGAACGGATCCCTCCTGAACTGGGATCAGCGCAAATCCGAGATGATGATCGCCGGTTTCCGGAACCCGGAAGGCAAATACCGCGATTTCTACTATCTCTACACCAACGACGGTCAGTCCGGCGACTGCCCGTATCTGGGGCACTTCGACTACTCGACCTATATGGGTAACATGAGTTACAACTGTGCATTCGATCTGACCTCCGAGGGCAACGGCATTGGTCTTTACAAAGCCGGTTGGGACAGCCCCATCTCGCGTGCTTCCTCTCCCTACATCTATGATGAAGAGAGCCAGACCGTGGGCGGTTGGCATCGTCTCGGCGTTCGCTATCACCAGGAAGCGACGGTCGACAACGGTAAGGGCGGCGTCGTTTACTCCGGCTACACCGAACTCTATATCGACGGCGTCAAGGTCTGGAAGGTCCAGACCGATATGCAGGGCTACTGGAAGAACTCCAAATGGAACCAGCAGACCGGTTACGGCGGCAAAGGCAAGGCGGACCTGAAATATAACGATCTGCTGCTCTGGTATGCGAAGACCGAGTTGGAAGTCGGGGACGATCCCGCGGAATGGACCCTGTACGACGGTCTGTATTACAAGGATCACGACACGCTGCAGGTCCAATCCCGTATGGAAGATCTTCCTTTGTCCTCCGCGACCGTTTACGTCGGAATTGCGGACGTCTGCTGGACCTGCGGCGACGGTTTCGCTCATCCGGTCAGCCCCGCTTCCCTGAAAGCGGACGGCACGATCAATCTCGGTGGAAACGATTACTCCACCAAGATCTGGTACATTTACGACAACTGATCGAAAGGGGATATGGCAATGAACGAAAAAAAGACCTACGAATCTGCTGAGATCAAGATCGTACTTCTCGGTCGTGATATGCTCATCACCTCGGGCGGATCGCTCGGAGAGAACGATTGGGACGAATTCAACTTCAGCTCTCTCGGCTGAGGATGAACCCGCGCCGCACGGACGAAAAGCGAAAGGGACTATCTCAAATCCGATCCCGTTTTCCGCTCCGTGCGGATTCGCTACGGCATAACGCAAACAAAGGAAAGCGCCCGCAACCGGGCGCTTTCCTCTTTTCTCCCCTTCTTTCTTCTGTCTCTTTCGCGCGGCGCAGGGGTCAAGGGGTCCCCCGCCGCATATCGCGTTGCGCCCCGCGCAACATCTCGCGTTTTGCCGCGGCGCGGCAAAACATATCGCGTCCGCTCGGCGGACATATCGCGCGGAACGCTTCGCGTTCCGCCTCCCCTTCTGTCTCTTTCGCGCGGCGCAGGGGTCAAGGGGTCCCCCGCCGCATATCGCGTTGCGCCCCGCGTAACATCTCGCGTATTGCCGCGGTGCGGCAAAACATATCGCGTCCGCTCTGCGGACATCTCGCGCGGAACGCTTCGCGTTCCGCCTCCCCTTCTGTCTCTTTCGCGCGGCGCAGGGGTCAAGGGGTCCCCCGCCGTATCTCGCGTTGCGCCCCGCGCAACGTCTCGCGTTTTGCCGCGGTGCGGCAAAACATATCGCGTCCGCACGGCGGACATCTCGCGCGGAACGCTTCGCGTTCCGCATTCATATCTTCCAATTTCCGTTTTTTCCCCTTTCTCGGTTTTTGGTGAATATGTGCAACAAAACGACCGAAAGCCTCCCGATTTTCCCGATTATGCGAACTTGACTTCCGCGCCCTTTCCGTGGTATAATGAAACCGTAATCAGAGGTCCCCCGTGACTGACGGGTAATTGCAGAGTACTGCAAGGGAGCGGGGGGCAATAGCAGCCGACCGTCTGGGTTCAGTTTTGTTCCATAACTTGACTGCGCCCTTTTTCGTTTTTCGGAAAGGAGAAAGATGATGAAAAAAGTCGGAATCGTGATGGGAAGCGACAGCGACCTGCCGATCGTACAGAAAGCGGCGGATACTTTGCGCGCCTTCGGCGTACCCTTCGAGACCCACGTCTACTCCGCGCACCGCACGCCTGCGGAGGCGGCGGAGTTTGCCCGCGGGGCGGAGTCAAACGGGTTCGGAGTCCTGATCGCCGCCGCCGGGATGGCGGCGCACCTTGCCGGCGCCATCGCGGCGCAGACCACCCTTCCCGTGATCGGGATCCCCTGCCAATCGAATACGCTCGACGGCATTGACGCTCTTCTCTCTACGGTACAGATGCCCTCCGGGATCCCGGTGGCGACCGTAGCGATCAACGGAGGCGCCAATGCCGCTTTACTTGCCGTCGAGATCCTCGCGCTCGGAGAGCCCGCGCTCGCCGAGCAACTGAAAGCCAAGCGCGCGCGCGACGCCGCCGCCGTCCTTGAAAAGGACGCGAAGATCGCCGAGCGCATCTGACGCCGTATCAATTTTATTATAATATAAGGAGAACCACCATGAAACTCGTCTACACCGGGAAAACCAAAAACGTCTTCGCACTCGACAACGGCAACTATCTTCTGAAATTCAAGGACGACTGCACCGGAAAAGACGGCGTCTTCGATCCCGGCGAGAACTCGGTCGGTCTGACGATCGAGGGCGTGGGCGACGTCAATCTCCGGATGTCGATCTACTTCTTCGAGAAGATCAACGCCGCCGGCATCAAGACCCATTACGTCAAGGCGAATCTCGCCGACACGACGATGGAAGTGATCCCCGGCAAGGTCTTCGGACACGGGCTCGAAGTCATCTGCCGCTACAAGGCGGTCGGGAGCTTCTTCCGCCGCTACGGCGAATACGTCGCCGAGGGCGCCGATCTGCCCGCCTACGTCGAGATGACCTTCAAGAACGACGAGAAGGGCGATCCGCTCGTCACCCGCGACGGACTCGAAGTCCTCGGCGTGATGACCGGAAAACAGTACGACGAGATCAAGGATATGACCAAGAAGATCACCAAGATCGTCGCCGACGATCTTCTTGCGAAGGGGCTCGTCCTCTACGACATCAAGTTCGAGTTCGGCTACGACAAGGACGGGAACGTGATGCTGATCGACGAGATCGCGTCGGGCAATATGCGGGTCTACAAGGACGGCAAGTACGTCGATCCGATGACCCTCTCCGACCTCTTCTTCGCCGCGAAGTAAGCGGATGAGCGGATTCTTCGGAGCGGTCAGCCGGAGAAGCGTTCTCTCCGACGTCTTTTTCGGCACCGATTATCACTCCCACCTCGGCACGCAGAGCGCCGGAATCGCGGCGTTCTCCGCCGAAGCGGGGTTCCAGAGAAAGATCCACAACATCCAGAACGCCCCCTTCCGCACCCAGTTCGAGGGCATCCTCGAACAGATGGACGGCACGGCGGCGATCGGGATGATCAACGACACCGACCCGCAGCCGCTGCTGATGCGTTCGTCGTGGGGAACCTACGCGCTCTCCTTCGTCGGGACGGTCAACAACGCGGAGGCGTTGGTGCGCGCCTATCTTTCCGAGACCAACGGGCAGATGAACGCCACCTCGCGCGGGGGGGTCAACGCGACCGAACTGATCGGCGCGTATATCAGCCGCAAAAACAGTTTCGTCGAGGGGATCCGCTACGCGCAGGAGAAGATCGACGGAACGGCGCTGATCCTGATCCTGACCGAGCGCGGCACGATCATCGCCGCGCGGGACAAAGACGGGCGCTTGCCCGTCCGGGTCGGCAAAAACCGGGACGGCTACTGCGTCTCGTTCGAGCATTTCGCCTACGAAAAACTCGGCTACAAGAACGCCTATGACCTTCGCCCCGGCGAGATCGTCGAGATCACGAAGGACGGGATTGAGGTGCTGTTCGAGGGCTACGAGGAAATGCACATCTGCTCCTTCCTCTGGTCGTACTACGGGTTCCCGACCTCGACCTACGAGGGCGTGAACGTCGAGGCGATGCGCTACCGCAACGGCGGCATTATGGCGGAAAACGACGAAAAGAACGGCAAACTGCCGAAAGCCGACTTCGTCGCGGGCGTCCCCGACTCCGGCACCCCGCACGCCATCGGCTACTCGAACAAGAGCCATATCCCCTTCGCCCGCCCCTTCATCAAGTACACTCCGACCTGGCCGCGCAGTTTTATGCCGTCGAGCCAGAAGGAGCGGAACCGGATCGCCCGGATGAAGCAGGTTCCGGTCGACGAGCTGATCGAGGGACGCGAACTGCTCTTCGTCGACGACTCGATCGTCCGCGGCACCCAGATCCGCGAGACCGTCGAATTCCTCTATGAGAGCGGCGCGAAAAAGGTACATATGCGCTCCGCCTGCCCGCCGATCATGTACGGATGCAAATACCTGAACTTCACCCGTTCGACGGGCGATATGGAACTGCTCACCCGCAACGTCATCCTCGAACTCGAAGGCGAGGAGGGAATGAACCACCTCGACGAGTACAGCGACGGATCGACCGAACGCGGAAAGCGGATGCGTGAGGCGATCTGCGAGAAGATGCACCTCGCGTCGGTGGAGTTCCAGACCCTCGACGGACTCTCGGCGGCGATCGGACTTCCGAAATGCAAACTCTGCACCTACTGCTGGAACGGAAAGGAAAAGAACGATGATTGAGAATTCGAGATCCAAGGCGTACGCCGACGCGGGCGTTGACATCACCGCCGGCTACCGCGCCGTCGATCTGATGAAGAGCCACATCAAGCGCACGACGACCCCCGGGGTCGTGTCGGGCATCGGCGGGTTCGGCGGGCTGTTCGCCCCCGACCTTTCCGGGATCACCGAGCCGATCCTCGTCAGCGGCACCGACGGCGTGGGCACGAAACTGAAACTCGCGTTCCTGCTCGATCGGCACAACACCGTCGGGATCGACTGCGTCGCGATGTGCGTCAACGACGTGATCTGCTGCGGCGCGAAACCTCTCTTCTTCCTCGACTATATCGCCTGCGGCAAGAACGTTCCCGAGCGCATCGCCGAGATCGTGTCGGGCGTCTGCGACGGATGCGTGCAGGCGGGCGCGGCTCTGATCGGCGGCGAGACCGCCGAGATGCCCGGCTTCTATCCCGAAAACGAATACGACCTCGCGGGCTACTGCACCGGGATCGTCGACCGCAGGAAGATCATCGACAACGCGACGATGAGACCCGGCGACGTCGTGATCGCGCTCCCCTCGTCGGGGGTACACTCCAACGGCTTCTCGCTCGTGCGCAAGGTCTTCGACGTCGAAAAATGCGACCTGACGAGCCCGCGAGAGGAACTCGGCGGCGTCTCGCTCGGCGACGCGCTGCTCGCCCCGACGAAGATCTACGTCAAGCCGATCCTCGCCCTGCTGGAAAAAGTGACCGTCCGCGGGATCTCGCACATCACGGGCGGCGGCTTCTACGAGAACATTCCGCGCAGCGTCCCCGACGGGCTCACCGCAGTGATCGACCGGAGCGCGGTGCGCGTTCTCCCGATCTTCGACCTGATCGCCAAAACGGGGAAGATCTCCGAGCGCGATATGTTCAACACCTTCAATATGGGCGTCGGCATGAGCGTCGTCGTCCCGGAAAAGGAGGTTGATTCGGCGCTGTCGATCCTGAAAAACGCGGGCGAGGACGCCTACGTGATCGGACGGATCGAGTTGGGCGCCGAAAAGATCAGAATATGCTGAAAACGGTAACGGGCAGTATTTCTGCCGCGATTATGATCTCCATCGGCGGGAGCGTGTTTCTCGCCTGCTCCGACAACCGCTACTACGGAGCGATCTTCTTCTCGGTCGCGCTGCTCTCGATCTGTTACCTCGGCTTTTATCTCTACACCGGGAAGATCGGCTACGTCGTCGCCGACCACACCCCGAAGAACCTCGCCGCGCTCGGCGTGGGGCTCGTCGGCAACCTCGCCGTCACGTTCCCCGTCGGGATGCTGATCCGCCGCGCGATCCCCGCCCTCGGCGAGCGCGCGCAGGCGATCTGCGAAGCCAAACTCGAACAGACCTTCGGCTCGACCCTTATCCGCGCGATCTTCTGCGGCGTTCTGATGTATATCGCCGTCGAGATCTACCGCTCGAAGAAGAGTCCGATCGGCGTCCTCTTCGGCATCCCGGTCTTCATCCTCGCGGGATTTGAGCACTCGATCGCCGATATGTTCTACTTCGGCGCGTCGGGGATCGCGGACGGCAAGATCGCCCTGTTTGAACTTGCGGCGGTGCTCGGCAACTCAATCGGAAGCGCGATCCTACCGCTCCTCGGCGTGCTCGGCGCGCTCCCGAAAAAGAAGGATCAAACCCCGATTTCGACCGAAACCCCCGTAAATGGAGGCAAAACGAATGAGGGATAAGACGCGGATCGCCGTCCTCGTTTCGGGCGGCGGCACCAACTTGCAGGCGCTGATCGACGCCGAAAAGTCCGGGATCATCGAGAACGGAGAGATCGTGCTCGTGATCTCGAACAAGGCGGGCGCCTACGCCCTTGAACGCGCGAAAGCCGCCGGGATCCCGACCGTGACCTTTGAAAAGAAGGCGTGCGGAGGGCAGGAGGGTATGGAGACTGCGATCCGCGCAGCGCTTACCGACGCCCGAGTCGACCTGATCGTGCTCGCCGGATTCCTCTCGATCCTCTCGGAGGACTTCACCCGTCGCTACGACAAACGGATCCTGAACGTCCACCCGTCGCTGATCCCCGCCTTTTGCGGCGCGGGCTTCTACGGTCTCCGCGTCCACGAGGCGGCGTTGTCCCGCGGCGTGAAGGTCACGGGCGCGACGGTGCATTTCGTCAACGAGATCCCCGACGGCGGGGAAATCATCCTGCAAAAAGCCGTGAAGATCGGCAAGAACGATACCCCGGAAACCCTGCAAAAGCGCGTGATGCGTCAGGCGGAATGGAAGATCCTGCCCGCCGCCGTCGAATTGGTATCCAAACAAATGAGATATAAGGAGAATTGAGATGAACGTTTACGAGATCAACGACGTCGCCGAACTGATCCGCGACAATTCCTACGTCGGACGCGGCATCATCATCGGCAAGAGCAAGAACGGAAAGAAAGCCGTTACCGCCTACTTCATTATGGGGCGCAGCCGCAACAGCCGGAACCGCGTTTTCGTCGAACGCGACGGGGCGCTCTTCACCGAGCCCTTCGATCCCTCGCAGGTCGAGGATCCGTCTCTCATCATCTACGCCGCCGAACGCAACTACGAAAACAATCTGATCGTCACCAACGGCGACCAGACCGATACGATCTACGACGGACTCAAAGCCGGCAAGTGCTTCAAGAAGTCGCTGGAAAGTCGCTCGTTCGAGCCCGACTCCCCGAACTTCACCCCCCGTATCAGCGGGATCCTCACCTTCGCCGACAAGGACTTCACCTACGAGATGAGCATTCTGAAAAGCGCCGACGCGGACGGTTCCGCCTGCAACCGCTACACCTTCTCCTACACCGCTCTCCCCGGGCTGGGACACTTCATTCACACCTACGTCGGCGACGGCTCTCCGCTCCCGACCTTCCAGGGCGAACCCGAGCGCGTCGCGATCGGCGACGATATCGACCTCTTCACCGATTCGCTCTGGGACGCGCTCAACCACGACAACCGCATCTCGCTCTTCGTCCGCTATACCGACCTCGAAACCGGCAAAGAGGACAAGCGGCTCATCAACCGGAACGCCTGAAAAGGAAGGGAAACGAAAATGAAAGAATTTGAACTGAAATACGGCTGCAACCCCAACCAGAAGCCTGCGAAGATCTATATGCGCGGGGGCGAAGACCTCCCGATCGAGATCCTGAACGGCAGACCCGGCTACATCAACTTTCTCGACGCCTTCAACTCCTGGCAGCTCGTCAAGGAACTGAAAGAGGCGCTGGGGCTTCCCGCCGTCGCGAGCTTCAAGCACGTCAGCCCGACGTCGGCGGCTGTCGGACTCAAACTGTCCGACAAACTGAAACGCGCCTGTTTCGTCGACGACATCGAGGGTCTTGACGACTCCCCCCTCGCCTGCGCCTACGCCCGCGCGAGAGGCACCGACCGGATGTGCTCCTTCGGCGACTGGGTCGCGCTCTCCGACGTCTGCGACGTCACGACGGCGCAGATGATCAAGCGCGAGGTCTCGGACGGCGTGATCGCGCCGGGATACGAACCCGAGGCGCTTGAAATTCTGAAATCCAAGCGCAAGGGCGGCTACAACATCGTGAAGATCGACCCCGCCTACGTTCCCGAGGAAGCCGAGCGCAAGCAGGTCTACGGGATCACCTTCGAGCAGGGGAGAAACAACTTCAAGATCGACCGCGCCCTGCTCTCCAACATCGTCACCAAGAACAAGGATCTGCCCGAGGCGGCGGCGCGCGATCTCATCATCTCGCTCATCACGCTCAAATACACCCAGTCGAACTCGGTCTGCTTCGCCTACGACGGGCAGGCGATCGGCGTCGGCGCGGGTCAGCAGTCGCGCATCCATTGCACCCGCCTTGCCGGAAGCAAAGCAGACACCTGGTTCCTCCGTCAATGCGACAAGGTGCTGAACCTGCCCTTCCTGCCCACGCTCGGCAGACCCGACCGCGACAACGTGATCGACGGCTACGTCAACCAGAACGAGGAGGACGTCACCGCCGAGGGCAACTGGCAGAAATACTTTACCAGCCGTCCCGAGCCGCTGACCGACGCCGATAAAAAGGCGTTCCTCGCAAAACAGTCGGGCGTCTCGCTCGGTTCCGACGCCTTCTTCCCGTTCAGCGACAATATCGAGCGCGCCAAGAAGAGCGGTGTCGCCTATATCGCCGAACCCGGCGGATCGATCCGCGACGATCTCGTGATCGAGTGCGCCGATAAATACGGCATGGTGATGAGCTTCACCGGAATGCGTCTGTTCCATCATTAAGAGTCAGGACCGGGGAACCCCGGTCGTCGGAGGGACTATGAAACTGCTCGTTGTCGGCGGGGGCGGCCGCGAACACGCTCTGATCCGGAAACTGAAAGAGAACCCGGCGGTCGAGACCGTCTACTGTCTGCCCGGGAACGGCGGCATCGCGCGCGACGCCGTCTGCGTCCCCATCGGCGCGACCGAGATCGACAAGATCGTCGCGTTCGCCTATGAAAACAAGGTGGATTTCGCCGTGGTCGCCCCCGACGACCCGCTCGTCCTCGGCTGCGTCGACGCGCTCGAAGGACACGGGATCCCCTGCTTCGGACCGCGCGCCAACGCCGCGATCATCGAGGGAAGCAAGGTCTTCGCCAAGGATCTGATGAAGAAGTACGGCATCCCGACGGCGGCGTACGAGACCTTCGACGATATGGACGCCGCCCTCGCCTATCTCGACTCCGCCCCGATCCCGATCGTCGTGAAAGCCGACGGGCTTGCGCTCGGCAAGGGCGTGACCGTCGCCGCCACCCGCGAGGAGGCAAGGGAAGCCGTGATCGAGGCGATGCGCGACGGCAAATTCGGCGCGAGCGGAAACCGTCTCGTCATCGAGGAATTTCTGACCGGACCCGAGGTCTCGGTGCTCGCCTTCACCGACGGCGAGTGCGTGAAACCGATGGTCAGTTCGATGGACCACAAGCGCGCCCTCGACGGCGACGAGGGACCGAACACCGGCGGGATGGGCACGATCGCCCCGAACCCCTACTACACCGACGAGATCGCCGAGGAGTGTATGAAGACCATCTTCCTCCCGACGATCGAGGCGATGAAACGCGAGGGACGCCCCTTCAAGGGCTGCCTCTACTTCGGGCTGATGCTCACCCCGAAGGGACCCAAAGTGATCGAATACAACTGCCGTTTCGGCGACCCCGAAACGCAGGTCGTCCTGCCGCTTTTGAAAAGCGACCTGCTCACCGTGATGCAGGCGACGGCGGCGGGCAAACTGAAAGAAACGCCCGTCGAGTGGTACGACGGCGCGGCTTGCTGCGTCGTCGTCGCCTCGGGCGGCTATCCCGTCTCCTACAAGAAGGGGTATCCCATCACCCTGCCCGACTCGGTCGCGCCCGACGTCTACGTCGCCGGGGCGGCGGAGAAGGACGGGGAACTCGTCACGTCCGGCGGGCGCGTGCTCGGCGTCACCGCGACGGGGAAAACGCTTGAAGAAGCGATCAAAAAAGCGTACGAGAAGACCGCGCAGGTCGGATTTGAAAACGCCTTTTACAGAAAGGACGTCGGCGCGAGAGCCCTCGCGGCGAAAAAGGTGTGACGATGGTTTACAGATGCTACGTTGAAAAGAAACCGGGGCTTGCCGCCGAGGCGGAGTCGCTGTTCCGCGAGGCGAAGACCCTGCTCGGCGTTTCCGCGCTCGAAGGGGTGCGGATCTTCAACCGCTACGACGCCGAGGGACTGTCCGAAAAACTCTTCTCCGACGCCGAAAAAACGGTCTTTTCCGAGCCGCAGCTCGACGCCGTCACGAGCGACCTTCCCGACGACGGGGCGGTTCGTTTCGCCGTCGAATATCTGCCCGGTCAGTTCGACCAGCGCGCCGACTCCGCCGCGCAATGCATCCAGATCCTCTCGCAGGGCGTTCGTCCCCTGATCCGGACGGCGAAGGTCTATCTGCTCTACGGCGCGCTCGGAAAAAGCGAGATCGAAAAGATCAAAAAATACGTCATCAACCCGGTCGAGGCGCGCGAAGCGTCCTTCGACCTGCCCGCGTCTCTTACGGCGAAGTACGACGTCCCGACCGAGGTCCCGACGCTCACCGGCTTCACGAAGCTGGACCGCGCCGGACTTGAAAAGTTCGTGTCCGAATACGGGCTGGCGATGGACGCCGACGACGTCGCCTTCTGTCAGGGATATTTTCTGAAAGAGGGGCGCGACCCCACCCTGACCGAGATCCGGATGATCGACACCTATTGGTCGGATCATTGCCGGCACACCACGTTTCTGACCGTGATCGACGGGGTAAAGTTCGCCGATCCCCTGCTCGAAAAGACTTGTAACGAATACCTTGCCCTCCGTAAAAAACTCAACCGGACGAAACCGATCTGCCTGATGGATATCGCGACGGTCGCCGTCAAGGGGCTTCGCGCCGAGGGCAAACTCGACAAACTCGACGAAAGCGACGAGATCAACGCCTGCACCGTCAAGATCGAGATCGACGTCGACGGCAAGCGCGAACCGTGGCTTCTCCTCTTCAAGAACGAGACCCACAACCACCCGACCGAGATCGAACCCTTCGGGGGAGCTGCGACCTGCATCGGCGGCGCGATCCGCGATCCGCTGTCGGGGCGCGCCTACGTCTACGGCGCGATGCGCGTGACCGGGGCGGCGGATCCGCTGACCCCGATCGAGAAGACCATTCCCGGCAAACTCCCGCAGCGTAAGATCGTCACGACCGCCGCGGCGGGCTACTCCTCCTACGGCAACCAGATCGGGCTCGCGACCGGGATCGTCGACGAGTTTTACCATCCCGGCTACGCCGCGAAGCGGATGGAGATCGGCGCCGTCGTCGGGGCGGCTCCCGCCGAAAACGTCCGGCGCGAGACCCCGATCCCCGGCGACGTCGTGATCCTGCTCGGCGGCGCGACCGGACGCGACGGATGCGGCGGCGCCACCGGCTCCTCCAAATCCCATACCGTCCACTCGCTCGAAACCTGCGGCGCCGAGGTGCAGAAGGGGAACGCCCCCGAGGAGAGAAAATTACAGCGGCTCTTCCGCGATCCCGCGGCAAGCCGTCTCATCAAACGCTGCAACGATTTCGGCGCGGGCGGCGTGTCGGTCGCCATCGGCGAACTTGCCGACGGGCTCGACATTGACCTCAACGCCGTGCCGAAAAAATACGAAGGGCTCGACGGCACCGAACTCGCGATCAGCGAGAGCCAGGAGCGGATGGCGGTCGTCGTCGCAAAGGACGACGTGCCGGCGTTTCTCTCGCTTGCCGTCCGCGAGAACCTATCCGCGACCCCGGTTGCCCGCGTGACCGAGATCCCGCGGCTCGTGATGCATTGGAACGGGAAGACCATCGTCGATCTTTCGCGCGAATTCCTGAACTCCAACGGCGCCGACAAGCATATCACGATCGAGACCGAGAAGCCCGGAAAGATCGGACGGGAGATTCCCGCCGACTTCGCGACGGGGTACGCAGCCCTCGCGCGCGACCTCAACGTCTGCTCCAAGCGCGGACTTTCCGAGCGCTTCGACTCGACGATCGGCGCAGGCACCGTCCTGATGCCCTTCGGCGGAAAACGCCAACTCACCCCGATCCAGGCGATGGTGCAGAAACTTCCGGTCGAAAAGGGACACACCGACGACGTCTCGCTGATGGCGTTCGGCTTCAACCCGTATCTGTCCGAGAAGAGCCCCTACCACGGCGCGTATCTCGCCGTTTTCGAGTCGGTCTCGCGCCTGATCGCGACCGGCGCCGACTTCAAGGACGTCTACCTGACCTTCCAGGAGTATTTCAAACACCCCGGACGCGACGGGTCCCGCTGGGGACAGCCGTTTGCCGCGCTCCTCGGCGCTTTCAAAGCGCAGATGGGTCTCGGGATCGGCGCCATCGGCGGCAAGGACTCGATGAGCGGCACCTTCGAGGGGCTTGACGTCCCCCCGACGCTCGTTTCGTTCGCCGTCACGACGTCGAAGACCGGGCGGATCGTCTCGCCCGAATTCAAGCGAGCGGGCGACCGCGTCCTGCTCTTCACCCCCGCAAAAGACGAGAACGGTCTCCCCGATCCCGCATCGTGGATCGCGACGGCGAACACCGTCGCCGCTCTGCTCAAAAACGGGCAGGGGGTCGCCTGCTACACCCCCGGAATGGGGGGTATCGCCGAGGCGATCATGAAAATGGGCTTCGGCAACCGACTCGGCTTCACCTGTTCCGACGACCTGTCGACGTCCGATCTCTTCGGGTACGCCTACGCCTCGTTCCTCGTTGAGGTTTCCGACCCGACGGTGTCGCAGGGGCGCGAGATCGGGCGCGTGACCGGGGATCCCGTGATTGCGTACCGCGGCGAGCGCGTCTCGCTTGACGACCTGCTCGCGGGTTACGAGGACAAACTCGAAAGCGTCTTCCCCTGCAATATCGCCCACAAGGGCAAAACGCCGGTCAACTTCACCTTTGAGGCGAAGGAAAGACCCGCCCCGGCGGTCCGGGTCGCGCGTCCGCGCGTCCTGATCCCGGTTTTCCCCGGCACCAACTGCGAGTACGACTCGGCGAAGGCGATCCGCGACGCGGGCGCCGAACCCGAGATCATCGTTCTGAACAACCTGACCCCCGACGGGGTCGCCCGGAGCGTCGAGCGCTTCGCCAAGTCGCTTCGTGAGTCACAGATCGTCTTCGTCCCCGGCGGCTTCTCCGGCGGCGACGAACCCGACGGGAGCGGCAAGTTCATCACGGCGTTCTTCCGTTCCCCCGCGATCCGCGAGGAGGTCGGCAACCTGCTCGACCGCCGCGACGGTCTGATGTGCGGGATCTGCAACGGATTCCAGGCGCTCATCAAACTCGGGCTGGTCCCCTACGGCAAGATCGTCGATACCGACGAGAACTGCCCGACCCTGACCTTCAACACCATCGGGCGGCACCAGTCGAGGATCGTCCGCACGCGGATCGCCTCGAACAAGTCCCCGTGGCTCTCGCTCGTCTCGGTCGGCGATATCGTCTCGGTGCCGATCTCGCACGGAGAGGGCAGATTCTACTGCGACGACGCCCTGATCGAAAAACTCGCCGCGAACGGTCAGATCGCCACCCAGTACGTCGATCTCGACGGGAACGCCACGAACGACGTGCGTTTCAACCCCAACGATTCGGCGGCGGCGGTCGAGGGGATCACCTCGCCCGACGGTCGCGTCTTCGGCAAAATGGGGCACAGCGAACGGATCGGGTCGGGACTTTACAAGAACGTCCCCGGCAATTACGATCTCCGGCTGTTTGAGGCGGCGGTCAAGTATTTCAAAGGTTGATACAAAAGGATCATAAAGGAAGAGAGGAAACGAACATGGCGTACAAGTCCGACATTGAAATCGCGCAATCGGTCACCCCGGAGCACATCCTCAAAATCGCGGAACGCGCGCACGTCGACGTCAAATACGTCGAGCAGTACGGCAACACCAAGGCGAAGATCGACCTGTCCCTGCTTGAAGACAAGAAAGATCAGAAGGACGGCAAACTGATCCTCGTCACCGCCATCACCCCGACCCCGGCGGGAGAGGGGAAGACCACGACCACGATCGGACTGGCGGACGGTCTGCGCCGGATCGGCAAGGACGTCACCGTCGCTCTCCGCGAGCCCTCGCTCGGTCCCGTGTTCGGGATCAAGGGCGGCGCCGCCGGTGGCGGATACGCGCAGGTCATCCCGATGGAGGACATCAACCTGCACTTCACCGGCGACTTCCACGCCATCGGCGCGGCGAACAACCTGCTTGCCGCGATGCTCGATAACCACATTCAGCAGGGCAACGCCCTCGGGATCGACCCGCGCAAGATCACCTGGAAGCGCGCCGTCGATATGAACGACCGGCAGCTCCGCAATATCGTCGACGGGCTCGGCGGCAAAGCCAACGGCACCCCGCGTGAGGACGGCTTCGACATCACCGTCGCCTCCGAGATTATGGCGGTCTTCTGCCTCGCGTCTTCGCTCTCCGATCTGAAAGAGCGCATCTCCCGGATCGTCGTCGGCTACACCTACGACGACCGCCCCGTGACCGCCGGCGACCTCAAAGCCGCGGGCGCGATGACCGCGCTTCTGAAAGACGCCCTGAAACCCAACCTCGTCCAGACCCTCGAAGGCACCCCTGCGTTCGTGCACGGCGGGCCGTTCGCCAACATCGCCCACGGCTGCAACTCGGTCGTCGCGACCAGAATGGCGCTGAAAATGGGCGACTACACCGTCACCGAGGCGGGCTTCGGCGCCGACCTCGGAGCCGAGAAGTTCCTCGACATCAAGTGCCGGATGGCGGGTCTCGTCCCGTCGGCGGTGGTGGTCGTCGCCACCGTCCGCGCGCTGAAAATGCACGGCGGACTGCTCAAGACCGCGCTCGCGACCGAGGACCTCGCGGCGCTCGAAAAGGGGATCCCGAACCTGCTCCGCCACGTCTCGAACATCAAGAACGTCTATAAACTCCCCTGCGTCGTCGCGGTCAACCGCTTCCCGACCGACACCGACAATGAGATCGACTTCATCATCAAGAAGTGCCGCGCCCTCGGCGTGAACACGATCCTTTCGACCGTCTGGGCGGACGGCGGACGCGGCGGCGAGGATCTCGCCCGCGAGGTCGTGCGTCTCTGCGAGGAGGAAAAGGGCGACTTCACCTTCTCCTACGACGAGAAACTGCCGATCAGGGAAAAGATCGAGGCGGTCGTGAAAAAGATCTACGGCGGCGACGGGATCGTCGTTCTGCCCGCCGCGGAAAAGCAGATCGAACAACTCGAAAAGCTCGGGTTCGGCAAGACCCCGATCTGCATCGCGAAGACCCAGTACAGTTTCTCGGACGATCCCGCCAAACTCGGCGCGCCCGAGGGGTTCAAGGTCACGGTGAAGAACGTCAAGGTCTCCGCCGGGGCGGGATTCGTCGTCGTGCTTACCGGCGACATTATGACGATGCCGGGTCTGCCCCGCGTCCCCGCCGCCGAGAAGATCGACGTCACCCCGGACGGCAAGATCGTCGGTCTGTTCTGACCGTCGGTTTCCCACACGATACAGCCCGGAAAACGGGAACGGTCAAACCGACCGCCGCTTTCCGTCCTGCAAATACCATTCAAAGCGCAAGGCATTGATCGAAAGGAGGTTTTTCCATGGAAAAGAAAGTCTACGAATCCGCCGGGATCGAGATCGTTCTTCTCGGCAGCGATATGCTCATCACCTCGGGCGGTACGCTCGGTGAGGACGATTGGGCAGAGTTCGGTTTCGGTCAGCTCTGATCCCGTAACAAAAAAATCGGGCGCGCTTCGGCGCACCCGATTTTTTATTGTGAGATCCGAGCCCTACGTTTGCTCGGATTCTTTTCTCGCCGCGTACGAGTGCCGCGCGTTACGCTCCGCGGAACGCAACTTAAATCTCGTGACGTCGCATTGAGATTCCCAAACCAAAACTTTCAGTTTCCGTACTCGATTTCGGAGATCTTTTCAATCATCGGACTCCCATCAAGTAAAAAATGAAGAAGCAAGTCATCAAAGTCGGCAAACTTGCCGAGCGTTTTTTCAAACGAAATAACAACGCAGGTTTTCCCGCCCGGTTCGATTACAAACGAAAGATCTTTGTATTGCAGAACAACCTCGTTCTGGTTTTCAAGCGCGTCTTCGATATCTTTAAGAAACTCCAAGTCGTCTTGATTCAGATTGTAAAGGGAATAATCAATCATAGAAAAACCTCCTTTTCTTCTTTGCCTTATTAAACTCCCGCTCCGCTTCTTTCATTGGTTTTTTATTGTCTTGCCGCGCGCGGCGCAGCATTCTGTTCTCCGTCCGCTCTTCGGCGCAAGAATTACAATCCCAACAGCAAAAACCGCTTGTCGTGGCAGTCCGAGG
The DNA here is from genome assembly GCA_017961575.1 of Clostridia bacterium. Lineage (GTDB taxonomy): Bacteria > Bacillota > Clostridia > Oscillospirales > CAG-272 > UBA1740. The sequence goes on from JAGCXA010000007.1 coordinate 33,139, forward strand.
TTTTGATGATCCGCGCTCCGCGTTTTTTCAGGACGTCGAGAATGCGGGGTTCGGGATAGGGGGTTTTGCGGTATCCGCGCGCGATAGCCCCGGAATTGATCTCGAAGGTGACGGGGCAGGGGAGCAGGGCTTCGAGCGCCGCGTCTGCGGCGGCGATATAGCGCGGGTCGGAGACGTCAAACAGCGAGCCGTCCTCGTTGAACTTGGTCACGAGGTCGAAGTGCGCGACGATCTTGCACTTCGTTTTATCGTACACCCGCGCCACCAGTCGGTAGTAATCGGCGCAGTAGGCGTAGAAGTCTCCGCCGTAGTATTTCTTCACGTCTGCGATCTGCCGTTCCTTCGACTCGTCCACGGGCAGATACGCGCCGTCCTTCTCGATATAATGCACCGCCCCGATCACATAGTCGTAGCCGTCGGTCGGCATAGGGGAGAAGAAGTCCTGTTCGATCCCGCACAGCACCTTGATCTTGTCTTTGTACTTTTCCCCGAGGCGGCGCACCTCCGCGACGTACTCCCCGGTCTTTTCCACCGACATACAGTAGGAGGTATCGAAGGGGGTATAGGAGTGCCCCGAGAAGCCGATCGCCGGACAGCCGAGTTTGATCGCTTCGAGGATCAGTTCCTCCGGCGTATCGCGCCCGTCGCAGTAGACGGTGTGGGTATGGTAGTTCGAGGGGGTCATGGCAAACCTTCCTTCCTGTTTCTCCCTCTATCATACCACATTTTCAAAAACAGTCAAGAGAAAAGCCGAAAAAAGCCGTTTATCCGCCCTTGATCGCCCGCCATTTGAAGAGGACGATCCCCCCGACCATCAACGCCAGCCCGACGAACTTCTGCCACCCGAAGGGGGCTTTCTCGGCGCCGAGCCAACCGAACAGGTCGATCAGGGCGGCGGTCAGCAGCTGCGCGATCAGGATGATCGAGATCGCCGCCGTAGGAGAGAGCCCCTTGATCGAGAGGATGACCGTCACCGTGATGAGAAGCCCCAACACCCCGCCGATAAGGTAATACCATTTCGTCCCGCGGATCGCGGGCAGGTCCCCGCGCCCGAAAATCAGCATCACGAGAAAAGAGAGCAGAAACGCGGTCCCCTGTACGAACAGATTGGCTTCAAAAATCCCGATCCGCTCGGTCAGCCGGGTGTTGATCACCCCCTGTAAGCTCATCACCGCCCCCGCAATAATGGAACAAAGCACCCCGATCATAAAAAACAAAACCTCCGGTTTTGAATGATATCCGTGCCGGTCGGTCACGGATGATATACTTTTCGCTTTCCGAAAAGTATGATATCCGCTTTCGCGGATGATATACGCCGCGGGCGTATAAGGTCAGTTGTCGGTTATGAATCCGGCGGCGAAACCTGCCGCTTTGTCTGCGGAAAAAACGAAGAGCCGCGCGCCGAAGATCGGCGCGCGGCGTTTGTATTGATTGACCGTTAGCATAGAGGACGATAAAGTTCCGTTTTTGAAACCGCGGCACGATGAGTCACGAATCGTGCCGCTAACTTCAATCCCATATTGAAGTTCTTTGCCGCGCTTTCTCCGAAAGAAAGCGCGCGTCTTCCTTCGTACTCCTTCGTACTCCGCTTACTCCTGTCCCGCTTTCGCTTTCACCATCGTCGCGACCTCGTCGACGTAGCGGCGGCAGGTCTGCTCGTCCTTGGCTTCGACCATCACGCGGATCAGGGGTTCGGTGCCCGACGGGCGGAGCAGAAGCCGTCCGGCGTCGCCGAGTTCCGCGTTCACCGCGTCCACGCGGGCAAGGATGGCGGCGTCGCCCATGATCGCGTCCTTGTCGGTCACGCGGACGTTTTCGAGCAACTGCGGATAGATCTTCACGGGGGCGGCGAGTTCCGAGAGCGGCTTCTTCGCTTCGAGCATGCATTCGGTCAACTTGATCGCGGTGAGTATTCCGTCGCCCGTCGTCGCGTACTTCGAGAGGATGATGTGTCCCGACTGCTCGCCGCCGACGCAATGCCCGTTTTTCAGCATACATTCGTAGACGAAGCGGTCGCCCACCGTCGTTTTCTCGTATTTGATCCCCGCCTCGTCGAGCGCGTGGAAGAGTCCGAGGTTCGACATCACCGTCGCGACGATGGTGTTGTTCGTCAACTGCCCCTTCGCCGAGAGGGACTTCCCGAAAATGTAGAGGATGTGGTCGCCGTTCACGATCTCGCCGTTCTCGTCGACGGCAAGGCAGCGGTCGGCGTCGCCGTCGAAGGCGAACCCGACGTCCAGTTGATTCGTCCGCACGAAGCGCTGCAAACTCTCGATGTGGGTCGAGCCCGCGCCGTCGTTGATGTTGGTCCCGTCGGGGGAGTTGTTGATGACGTAGGTCTTCGCGCCGAGCGCGTCGAAAACCGACTTGGCGATCATCCAACTCGATCCGTTCGCGCAGTCAAGCCCCACCTTCAACTGTTTGAAACTGCGCGTCGCGAGCGAGATCAGATACCCGACGTAGCGGTTCCGCCCGGCGGCGTGGTCGATGATCTGCCCGATGTCGCGCCCGGTCGCGAGGGGAAGATCGTCCCCCTCCACGCCGAAGCCCGAAAGATCGCCGTCGATATACTGTTCGATCAGGGCGATCGTCTCGTCGTCCATCTTCTCGCCCCAACGGTTCACCAGCTTGATGCCGTTGTCGTTGAAGCAGTTGTGCGACGCCGAGATCATCACGCCGCAGTCGAAATCGTCCAGCCGCGTGATGTACGAAACGCTCGGGGTCGTCGTGACGTGCATGATGTAGGCGTCCGCGCCCGAGGCGGTCAGTCCCGCCGCGAGGGCGTACTCGAACATATAGGACGAGCGCCGGGTGTCCTTCCCGATCACGACCTTCGTCTTGTGACCCGGAACGGGGAATCCCGCCAACTCGCTTCCGTAATACCAACCGAGAAATCTGCCGACCTTGAAGGCGTGCTGTCCTTTCAGCGTGACGTTCGCTTCACCGCGAAATCCGTCGGTCCCGAAATATTTACCCATAGTCTGTCTCCGTTCGTTCAGCGTTTTTTGGGGGAAAAAGCGTTTTTTCGTCGCGAGAGGACTGCCGCGCCACAGTGGGCGGCAGTCCTCCGTTTACTCTGTCAGCGCCGATAGATCAGTTCGTCGCGGCGGGGGCCGTTCGACACCATCGTGATCGGGACCCCGATCTCGCCCTCGATGAACTCAACGTAGTCGCGGCACGCCTTCGGCAGATCGGCGTAACGGGTGATCCCGCGCACGTCGCACTTCCAGCCGGGAAGCGTTTTCAGGATCGGCTTGCATTTTTCAAGCGTGGGAGTGGTGGGGAAGTCGCGGAGCACCCGTCCGTCGGGGGTCTCGTACCCGACGCAGACCGGGATCTCGTCGAGGTATCCCAGCGCGTCCACGACGGTCAGAACGACCTCGGTCGCCCCTTGGATCTCGACGCCGTAACGGGTCGCTACGCAGTCGAACCAGCCCATTCGCCGGGGACGCCCGGTCGTCGCGCCGAATTCTCCCGCGTCGCCGCCGCGGATCCGCATCTCCTGCGCCTTTTCGGGATCGAGGATCTCGGACACGAAGGCGCCCGCGCCGACGGCGCTCGAATACGCCTTCGTCACGCAGATGACGTCGCGGATCAGGTAGGGCGGGATCCCCGCGCCCACCGCGCCGAAGCCGGCGAGGGTCGAGGAACTCGTCACCATCGGATAGATCCCGTGATCGGGGTCTTTCAGACTTCCGAGCTGCCCTTCGAGCAGGACGTTCTTGCCCGCTTTCAGCGCGTCGCGCAGATACGCGAAACTGTTTCCCACGTAGGGGGACACGGCGTCGCGCTTTTTCATAAGATCCGAGAAGATCTCGTCGGCGTCCAGCGGATCGCGGTTATAGAGGTTTTTCAGGATCAGGTTCTTGACTTCCAGAACGCGCACCAGTTTCTTGTAGGCGTAGTCCTCGTCCATCAGTTCCGAGATCTCGAACCCGATCTTCGAGTACTTGTCGGAATAGAAGGGGGCGATCCCGCTCTTGGTCGAGCCGAACGCCGCGCCTTTCAGCCGCTCCTCCTCGGCAACGTCGAAGAGGATGTGATAGGGCATCACGATCTGCACACGGTCGGAGATCAGGATGTCGGGGTTCGCCCCCTTTTCTCTCACCGCCGCGACCTCTTTTAAGAACTTGTCGACGTCGAGCGCGACGCCGTTCCCGATGATATTCTTGATATGGGGATAGAAGACCCCGGAGGGAAGTTGATGAAGCGCCGTCTTCCCGTATTCGTTGATGATGGTATGCCCGGCGTTCGACCCGCCCTGAAATCTGACGACGACGTCCGATTCCGCCGCGAGCACGTCGGTAATTTTACCTTTTCCTTCGTCGCCCCAGTTGGCGCCGACAATCGCTTTGACCATGGAGATACCCTTCCGTTTTTTGAGTTCGGGAACGCGCGTTTTTTCCCTTCGCGCGTCACACAGATACAGTATACCACATCTTCCGGCGGATTGCAAGACGGAAATCGCTTTTTTCAGCCGTTCGCACGCCCGAAGAGGACGGATTTTGCGCCGCCCGCCCGCCGTTTTCCGCTTCCGCGTAAAAAATCCGTTTTTTCTTGTATTTCGGTATTGACATAAAACTTACATTTTGGTATAATTGTATACAATTCTGAAAGGAGAGACCGAAATGCTTGAAATTTCCCCGAAAACAAACCTGCTGGAACAGAAGAATTACCGATACGCCTTGCAGGACGTGGCGGAGCCCAACCTCTACCGCGACGTGTATCCCTACACCGACGTCCCGCGCGTGGCGTTCAACCATCGCCGGGTGCCGATGGGGATGCCGGAGGATATCTGGATCACCGATACCAGTTTCCGCGACGGACAGCAGTCGGTCGAACCCTACTCGGTCAAACAGATCGTCGACCTCTTCAAACTGATGTCGAAACTCGGCGGTCCCTACGGGATCATCCGCCAGACCGAGTTCTTCGTTTACAGCAAGAAGGATCGCGAGGCGCTCGCGAAGTGCCAGGAACTCGGCTTGAAGTTCCCGGAGATCACCACCTGGATCCGCGCCAGCCGCGAGGACTTCAAACTCGTGCGCGATCTCGGCGTCCGCGAGACGGGCATCCTCGTTTCGTGCAGCGACTACCACATCTTCAAGAAGATGCAGATGACGCGCAAACAATGTATGGAATACTACCTGAAAACCGTCGCCGACGCCTTTGAAGCCGGCGTTATGCCGCGCTGCCATCTCGAGGACATCACGCGCGCCGACTTCTACGGCTTCGTCGTCCCGTTCGTCAACGAACTGATGAAGATGTCGAAGGACGCCGGAATCCCGGTGCGTATCCGCGCCTGCGATACGATGGGCTACGGCGTGCCGTACTCCGAGGTCGCGATCCCGCGGAGCGTTCCGGGGATCATCTACGGCTTACAGCACTATTCCGACGTCCCCTCCGAGATGCTCGAATGGCACGGGCACAACGACTTCGGCAAGGCGGTCGCCAACGCCGCGACGGCTTGGCTCTACGGCGCCTGCGGGGTCAACTGCTCGCTGCTCGGAATCGGGGAGCGGACGGGGAACATCCCGCTTGAAGAGATGGTCTTCGAGTACGCCTCTCTCCGCGGCTCGCTCGACGGGATGGATCCCACCGTCATCACCGAGATCGCCGATTATTTCACCCGCGAGATCGGCTACAAGATCCCGCCGATGACCCCCTTCGTCGGACGGAACTTCAACGTCACCCGCGCCGGCATCCACGCCGACGGGCTGATGAAGGACGAGGAGATCTACAACATCTTCGACACCGGGAAGATTCTGAACCGTCCGGCGTCGGTCATGATCGGAAAATCGTCCGGGCTTGCCGGCATCGCCTATTGGATCAACTGCAACTACGGTCTGTCGGGGGATTCCGCCGTCGGCAAGCACGACGCCCTCGTCGCGGCTTTGAAGGAATGGATCGACAAGGAATACGAGGACGGACGGCAGACCTCGCTTTCGACCGCCGAACTCGAAGAGAAGATCGAGGAACTTTCGGGCGGCAAACTGCGCCGTCTCTGATCCGAAGGAGGAAAAACGACAATGGAACACAGAACCGTATCGCTTGCCGAACAGGTGTTCGAGCGGCTTGAAAACGAGATCCTGTCGGGCAAGTTCCCGCGCGGGGCGGTGATGACCGAAATGAACCTCGTCTCGGAACTCGGCGTCAGCCGGACGCCGATCCGCGAGGCGATCCACCGACTTGAACAGGAGCATATCATCGAGACCACGACCAAGGGGATCCTGATCCTCGGCGTCACGAAAAAGGACCTGCGCGACATCTTCGAGATCCGGATGCGGATCGAGGGGCTCGCGGCGGCGGAGGCGGCGAAACGCATCACCGACGAGGAACTCGCCGAACTGCGGGAGTCGCTTGAACTCCAGGAATTCTACGTCCCGAAAAACGATCCCGAACACGTCCGCGGGATGGACAGTCTTTTCCATCGGCTGATCTACCGTTTCAGCGGAAACACCGCGCTCTCGGACGCTCTGCTTCCCCTGCATAAGAAGGTGATGAAGTACCGCCTCGCGTCGGTCTCCAATCACAGCCGGGCAAGCTCGTCGGCGGCGGAACACCGCAAGATCTTCGAGGCGATCGCGCACCACGATCCCGCGGCGGCGGAGGCGAGTATGGTCGAACACATCAAGAACGCAATGGAACACATCCTGAAGGAGACGAACGAATAAACATGGGACTCACGATCGCACAGAAAATCATCAAGGCGCATCTTCTTTCGGGAGAGATGACCCCCGGCTCGGAGATCGGACTCAGAATCGACCAGACACTGACGCAGGACGCGACCGGCACGATGGCGTACCTCGAATTCGAGGCGATCGGCATCCCGCGCGTGCGGACTGAACTTTCGGTCGCCTATATCGACCACAACACCCTGCAATCGGGGTTTGAGAACGCAGACGATCACCTCTACATCCAGTCGGTGGCGAAAAAGTACGGGCTCCGCTTCTCGCGTCCCGGCAACGGCATCTGTCATCAGGTGCACCTCGAACGCTTCGGCAAACCGGGGAAGACGCTGATCGGCTCGGACAGCCATACGCCGACCGGCGGCGGGATCGGAATGCTCGCGATGGGCGCGGGCGGGCTCGACGTCGCGGTCGCGATGGGCGGCGGCGCCTACTACGTCACGATGCCGAAGATGATCCTCGTCAAACTTTCGGGCAAACTCCGCCCGTGGGTCTCGGCGAAGGACGTCTCGCTCGAACTGCTCCGCATCCTGTCCGTCAAGGGCGGGGTGGGTTCGATTATCGAGTGGGGCGGAGAGGGGGTTTCGACCCTTACGGTGCCGCAACGCGCCACGATCACCAATATGGGGACCGAACTCGGCGCGACCACGTCGATCTTCCCCTCGGACGAAGTGACCCGCGCGTTCCTTGCCGCCGAGGGTCGCGAGGGCGACTATACGCCGCTCTCGTCGGATCCCGACGCCAAGTACGACCGCGTGATCGAGATCGACCTGTCGAAGCTCGAACCGCTCGTCGCCTGCCCGCACAGCCCCGATAACGTCAAACCCGTCTCGGAACTGTCCGACGTCAAGGTCGATCAGGTCTGCGTCGGCTCCTGCACCAACTCGTCCCTTGCCGACCTGCTCCGCGTCTCTTCGATGCTGAAAGGGAAGAAGATCGCCGACAGCGTGAGTATGTCGGTCTCGCCCGGGTCGAAACAGGTGCTCTCGATGCTCTCCGACTGCGGGGCGCTCTCGGATATTCTCGCTTCGGGCGCGCGGCTGCTTGAATGCGCCTGCGGACCCTGCATCGGGATGGGCTTCTCGCCGAACTCGGCGGGCGTTTCGCTCCGTACCTTCAACCGCAACTTCGAGGGACGTTCGGGGACGCGCGACGCCGGGGTCTACCTCGTGTCGCCGGAGGTCGCCGTCGCGTCGGCTCTGACCGGGTATATCACCGATCCCGCGACGCTCGGCGACTGCGCGCCGATCGAACTGCCGAAAAAGTATAAGATCGACGACTCCGCGATCCTGCTCCCCGCCGATCCCGAGACCGCGAAGACGCTTTCGGTCCGGCGCGGTCCGAACATCAAACCTTTCCCCGACACCCGCCCGCTCACGGATACCGTGGACGCGACCCTTACCCTGAAAGTCGGGGACAATATCACGACCGACCACATTATGCCCGCCGGGGCGAAGATCCTGCCGTACCGCTCTAACATCCCCTACCTCTCGAAGTTCTGCTTCGCCGTCTGCGACGAGACCTTCGCCGAGAGGGCGAAGGCGGTCGGCTCGACCGTGATCGTCGGCGGGTCGAACTACGGGCAGGGAAGTTCGCGCGAACACGCGGCGCTCGTCCCGCTCTACCTCGGCGTGAGAGCCGTTATCGCCAAGTCGTTCGCCCGCATCCACGCGGCGAACCTCATCAACGCCGGCATCCTGCCGCTCACCTTCCGCGATCCCGCCGACTACGACAAACTCGAACAGGGCGACGAACTCTCGCTCTCGGGACTCTTCGCCGCGCTCGAATCGGGCGAAGCGACCTTGATCGACAAAACCAAGGGGCTCTCGGTCAAACTCGACTGCCGCTTCACCGAGCGGCAGAGAGCGATCCTGCTCGCCGGAGGACTCCTCGATTACACCCGCAAAAACGGAGATAAGAAGCAATGAACAAGATCCAAATGAAAACGCCCCTCGTCGAGATGGACGGGGACGAAATGACCCGCATCCTCTGGAAATGGATCAAGGAGAAACTGATCCTTCCGTTCGTCGATCTGAAAACCGAGTATTACGACCTCGGTCTGCCCGAACGCGAGAGGACGAAGGACAAGATCACCCTTGACGCTGCGAACCGGGCGAAGGAACTCGGCGTCGCCGTCAAGTGCGCGACCATCACCCCGAACAAACAGCGCGTCGAGGAGTACAACCTCTCCGAGATGTGGAAATCGCCGAACGGCACGATCCGCGCCGTTCTCGACGGCACGGTCTTCCGCGCCCCGATCCTGCTCGACTCGATCCGTCCGATCGTCCGCAGCTGGAAGAAACCGATCACCATCGCCCGTCACGCCTACGGCGACGTCTATCGCGCCACCGAGTACCGCGTGCCGGGAGCGGGGAAAGCCGAACTCGTCTTCACGGGCGAAAACGGCGAATCCTTCCGCGAGACCGTCTTCGACTTCGGCGCGTGCGGCGGCGTGCTCCAAGCGCAGTACAACCGCGACGACTCGATCCGCTCCTTCGCGCACTCCTGCTTCCGCTACGCCCTCGACACGAAGCAGGATCTCTGGTTCTCGACCAAGGACACCATCTCGAAACAGTACGACCAGACCTTTAAACTCATCTTTGCCGAACTCTACGAGAACGAGTACAAGAAGCAGTTTGAGGACGCCGGGATCACCTATTTCTACACCCTGATCGACGACGCGGTCGCCCGCGTCATCCGGAGCGAGGGCGGCTTCATCTGGGCGTGCAAGAACTACGACGGCGACGTGATGAGCGATATGGTTTCGACCGCCTTCGGCTCGCTCGCGATGATGACCTCGGTGCTCGTCTCCCCCGACGGGAAGTTCGAGTACGAGGCGGCGCACGGCACCGTGACCCGCCACTACTACCGCTACCTCAAAGGCGAGGAGACCTCGACCAACCCGATGGCGACGATCTACGCCTGGTCGGGCGCGCTCAGAAAGCGCGGCGAACTCGACGCTCTCCCCGATCTTGTCGCCTTTGCCGACGCGCTCGAAGCGGCTTGTATGGACACGCTGAACGCCGGGATCATGACGAAGGATCTCGTCTCGCTCGTCACGCCTGGAACGACGGCGACGGCGGTCAACTCCGAAACCTTCCTCGACGAGATCGCGAGCCGCCTTACCGCCCGCCTCGCGGGCAGGGCGTCGTGAACGACGCCGATCGCTTCGACGCCGCCCGCTCCGCCGTCCTCTCGACGGCGCACGAAAAAACCGGGATCGGCACCGAGGGGGAAAAGACGCTGCACGCGATCTACAAACACTACTACGAACCCGACCCCGCGTTTCACGAGGTGAAAACCGACGGCTTCATCGCCGACGTTCGCCGCGACCGACGGATCGTCGAGATCCAGACCCACGGGCTCTATCGGATGAAGAAGAAACTCGCCGCCTTTCTCCCCGCCTACGACGTGACGGTCGTTCACCCGATCCCCCGCGTCCGCACGGTGCGCTGGATCGAGCCCGACGGCACGCTGTCCGACAAGCGCAGAAGCCCCAAAACGGGGAAGTACGCCTCCGCCGCGACCGAACTGCTCGGCATCCGCGACCTCCTTCTGCACCCGCGTCTCACGGTCGTCCTGTCGCTTGTGGACTGCAACGACTACAAGGTGCGGCAGGGAAAGGTCGGGCGCAAACGCGGCGCGATGCGCTACGAGCGCGTCCCGACCGCCCTCGTCTCCGAACTGTTGCTTTCGACCCCGCGCGACTATCTCGCCCTTCTCCCCGAAGATCTCCCCGACGTCTTCACGTCGGCGGACGTTTCGCGCGCGGGCAAACTCCGCCGCGACGACGCGTCCGCGCTTCTGCTCCTGCTCCATCACGTCGGCGCCGTCGAGCGCGTCGGCAAAAACGAGCGTCGCTATTACCTCTACCGCACCGCCCTCTGACCCCGTTTTTCAAAGAAAAATCGGAACCGCCCCCCTTCCGGGAGGCGGTTCCTTTTTATTCGTTTGATCGAATCATTCCGCGTCGATCGTCGAGACCGGGATCGTGCTCTCTTCCAACACGTCGACCACGATCCGGACGGTGTCGAGCGAGGTGAAGATCGTCACGCCGTTCTCGGTCGCGCACCGACGGATGGTCGCGCCGTCCTCGTTGTGGATGCCCGACGAGATGCTGCGCGTGTTGATGACGTAACTGACGAATCCGGCGCGGATCAGTTCGGGGATCTCGTTGCTCCCCTCGGAGATCTTGCCGAGCCGGTGGGTGCGGATGCCGTTCTCTTTTAAGAACTTCGCCGTCCCGACGGTCGCCGCGATGTTGAAGCCCAGCCGATAGAAGCGGCGCACCAGGGGAAGCGCCTCCTCCTTGTCCTCGTCGGCGAGCGTCACCACGACGGTCCCGTAGTTCTGCAATTTCATCCCCGACGCCTGCAACCCTTTGTAGAGGGCGCGCGAGAGTTTCCGGTCGTAGCCGATCGCCTCGCCCGTCGACTTCATTTCGGGGGACAGATAGGCGTCCAGCCCCTTGATCTTGTTCGACGAGAAGACCGGGACCTTCACGTAGTACCGCTTTTTCTCGTCGGGATAGATCCCGAAGATCCCCTGTTCTTTAAGCGTTTTGCCGAGGATGACCTCGGTCGCGATGTCGGGGAGCGGGTAGCCCGTCGCCTTCGAGAGGAAGGGAACGGTACGCGAGGAGCGCGGGTTGACCTCGATGATGTAGACGTCGTTCTTCTGATCCACGATGAACTGGATGTTGTAAAGCCCGACGATCCCGATCCCGAGCCCCAGTTTCTTCGCGTATTGCAGGATGGTCCCTTTCACGCTGTCGGGGATCGACACGGTCGGATAGACGCTGATCGAGTCGCCCGAGTGAACGCCCGTCCGCTCGACCAGTTCCATAATGCCGGGGACGAACACGTCGACCCCGTCGCAGATCGCGTCGACCTCGACCTCTTTCCCCTCGATGTAGTGATCGACCAGAACCGGCTTGTCCTCGTCGATCTCGACGGCGGTTTTCAGGTAGTGGCGGAGCATATCGTCGTTTGCGACGATCTCCATCGCCCGCCCGCCGAGCACGAAACTCGGACGCACGAGGACGGGATACCCGATCTCGTTCGCGGCGGCGACGCCCTCCTCGATATTGGTGACGGCTTTCCCCTTCGGCTGCGGGATGCCGAGCGTATGCAGGATATGCTCGAAACTCTTGCGGTTCTCGGCGCGGTCGATCGCCGCGCAGTCGGTGCCGATGATCTTCACCCCGCGCGCGTCGAGCGGCGCGGCGAGGTTGATCGCGGTCTGTCCGCCGAGCGAGGCGATGACCCCGACCGGCTTCTCAAAATCGACGATCGCCATCACGTCCTCGGTCGTCAGCGGCTCGAAGTAGAGTTTGTCGGAGCAGGTGTAGTCGGTCGAGACGGTTTCGGGGTTGTTGTTCACGATGATCGCCTCGTAGCCCGCGCGGCGGATGGTCTGCACCGCGTGGACGGTCGAGTAGTCGAACTCCACGCCCTGCCCGATCCGGATCGGACCCGCGCCGAGGACGATGATCTTCTTTTTGTCACCGAGCCGCGACTTGTTCTCCCCGGTATAGGAGGAGTAGAGGTAGGCGATATATTTCCCGGTGTGGAGCGTGTCGACCATCCGGAAGATCGGCGTGATCCCGTTCGTTTTGCGAAGACGGTAGACGTCGACCTCGGGCGTCTTCCAAAGAAGCCCGATCTCCTTGTCGGAGAAGCCGGTGATCTTCGCCTCTTTCAGAACGGCGACGTCGCCGGGATTGTCCGCGATGGTCTTTTCCATCCCGACGATCTTTTCAAGACATTCGAGGAACAGTTCGGTGATCATCGTCACGCGATGGATCGTTTCGACCGGGACGCCGAGCCGGATCAGTTCGGCGATGGCGAAGATATTGTCGTCGTGGAAGATTCCGACGTAGTCGAGCAGAGCGTCTTTCTTCCATCCGTCAAACTTTTTCAGGTGGAAGTGGCAGACCCCGATTTCAAGCGAGCGGATGGATTTGAGGAAGCATTCTTCAAGCGTCGAGCCGATCCCCATCACCTCGCCCGTCGCCTTCATCTGCGTTCCCAGCACGTTCGGCACGTTCGAGAATTTGTCGAAGGGGAAGCGCGGGAACTTCGCGACGATGTAGTCGAGCGAGGGTTCGATCCCGGCGTTTCCGCCGGCGACGGGGATCTCTTCGAGCGCCATTCCGACGGCGATCTTCGCCGTGACGCGCGCGATCGGATAGCCGCTCGCCTTCGACGCGAGCGCGGAACTCCGCGACACGCGCGGGTTGACCTCGATCAGATAGTATTTGCTCGATTCGGGATCCAAGGCGAACTGCACGTTGCAGCCGCCCGCGATTTTCAGTTCGCGGATCAGTTTCAGCGCGCTGTCGTTCAGCATCCGGAGGTCTGCGTCCGAGAGCGAGAGGATCGGCGCGACGACGATCGAGTCGCCGGTATGCACCCCGACGGGGTCGACGTTCTCCATCCCGCAGACCGTGATGACGCGATCGTACGAGTCGCGCATCACTTCGAACTCGATCTCCTTATATCCCTTGACGCTCTTTTCGATCAGCACCTCGTGTACCGGGGAGAGGGCGAAGGCGTTCGGCGCGAGGTCGAGCAGTTCCGCTTCGTTGTCGGCAAACCCGCCGCCCGTCCCGCCGAGCGTAAAGCCCGGACGAAGCACGACGGGGTATCCGATCCGCTTCGCCGCCGCGCGCGCTTCCTCGACCGAGTAGGTGATCTCGGAGGGGATGACCGGCTCGCCGATCGACTCGCAGAGTTCCTTGAACTTCTCGCGGTCCTCGGCTTTTTCGATGCTGTCGCTGCTCGTTCCGAGCAACTCGACGTTGCACTCGCGGAGGATGCCCTTCTTTTCAAGCTGCATCGCGAGGTTCAGCCCGGTCTGCCCGCCGATGCCCGGCAGGATCGCGTCGGGGCGCTCGTGGCGGATGATCTTCGCCACGTATTCGAGCGTCAAGGGCTCCATATACACCTTGTCGGCGATCTCGGTGTCGGTCATGATCGTCGCGGGGTTGGAGTTGACGAGGATCACCTCGTACCCCTCCTCTTTGAGCGAAAGACACGCCTGCGTTCCGGCGTAGTCGAACTCCGCCGCTTGTCCGATCACGATGGGACCCGACCCGATGATCATGATTTTTTTGATGTCGTTCCGTTTCATATATTTCTCCCGGTAAATGAATTGATGGCGTTAGAGTTCGGTCGGCGCTTCGCTGTCGCAGAAGACGCAGCGGTAGACCTTCTTTTCCCGGTCGGTCAGCCGGAACTGTTGCAGGATGCCCGGCTCGGTCATCGTGATGCAGCGCGGGTTCTTGCAGCGGATGATGTCGGTCACGCGCTCGGGGAGCGACAGATGCTCGCGCTTCGCGAGTTCGCCGTCCCGGATGACGTTGACCGTGATGCCGGGATCGAGATAACCGAGCACGTCGAAATCAAGGTCGATCACCTGTCCGATCTTGATGATGTCCTTTTTCCCCATCTTCTTGCTGTCGGCGTGCTGGATCAGCGCGACGGTGCAGGAGAGACGGTCGAGTCCCAGCACGTGGTAGATGCGGAGCGCGTTTCCCTCCGTGATGTGGTCGAGGACGATCCCGTCCTTGATCTGCCCGATGATCATACGTTCACCTCCAAGAGCGAGAGGATCAGCGCCTCCCGGATATACTTCCCGTTCAGCGCCTGCCGGAAGTAGCAGGCGCGCGGATCGTCGTCGACCTCAGGCGAGATCTCGTTCACGCGGGGCAGGGGGTGCATCACCGAGAGGGTGGACTTCGCCGCCGCGAGTTTGTCCGCGGTCAGGATATAACTGTCTTTGAGCCGCAGGTAGTCGGCTTCGTTGAAGAAGCGTTCCTTCTGCACCCGCGTCATATAGAGGATGTCGAGATCGGGGAGCACCTCGTCGAGGTGCCGCGTCTCGGTATAGGGGATCCCGTTCTTTTCGATCACGTCGGAGACGAGATACCCCGGAAGCCGCAGTTCCTCCGGCGAGATCAGAACGAACCTGATCCCCGCGTAGCGCGAGAGCGCCGAGAGCAGGGAATGTACCGTCCGCCCGAATTGCAGGTCGCCGCAGAAACCGACCGTCAGGTTCTCAAACCCGCCCTTCTCGCGTCGGATCGTGAGCAGGTCGGCAAGCGTCTGGGTCGGGTGGTTGTGTCCGCCGTCCCCCGCGTTGATGACCGGCACGCCCGCGACGCGCGAGGCGACGAGCGGCGCGCCCTCCTTCGGGTGGCGCATCGCGATCACGTCGGCGTAGAGCCCGACGATCCGCGCGGTGTCCGAAACGCTCTCGCCCTTTGAAACCGAACTCGAATTCGCCTCGGAAAAGCCTAGTACCGATCCGCCGAGTTCGTACATCGCCGCCTCGAAACTGAGGCGGGTGCGGGTCGACGGCTCGTAGAAGAGCGTCGCCAGTTTCTTGCCCCGGCAGGCGTCCTTGTATTTTCCCGGATCCCGGATGATGTCGAGCGAAACGTCGATCAGATCTTCGATCTCCTCGCGCGACAGATCCAGAATGTCGATCAGGTGTTTCATTCTTTCTTTCCTCCGATCCAACTCTCGTCGGACGGGTTGTTGCGGAAGGCGATCAGGCGTTCGACGTCGCTTTCACGGATAAACCCCTCCTCCGCGGCGACCTTCGCCACCACGTCGAAGTTGGTGAGCGACACGTTCTTCACCTTCGCCTCGGCGAGCCGATCCAGCCCGCGCCGCATCCCGTAGGTGAAGATCGAGACGATCCCGAGCACCTCCGCTCCCTCTTCGCGCAGGGCGTCGACCACCTCGATCACGCTGCCGCCGGTCGAGATCAGGTCCTCGACCACGACGACCTTTTCTCCCCGATTCAGTTTCCCTTCGATCCGGTTCTGCCGCCCGTGATCCTTCGCGCCGCTCCGGACGTATCCCATCGGGATGCCGAGCAGGTGCGCGGTGATCGCGGCGTGCGCGATCCCGGCGGTCGAGGTGCCGAAGAGGGCTTCGGCGTCGGGGTAGTTCTCCTTGACGAGGGTCGCGAGCCCCTCCTCCACGTCCTGCCGCACGGCGGGGGCGGAGAGGGTCAGGCGGTTGTCGCAGTAGACCGGGCTCTTGATCCCGCTCGCCCAGGTGAAGGGCTCGTCGGGACGGAAGAAGACGGCTCCGATGGACAGCAGGTCACGCGCGATTTTCTTTTGCATTTTCTCTATATCCTTTCGTTATTCTCCGATGAATTCCCGGACGCATCTCCGGTAGGCGGCGACGGGGTCGGCGGCGGCGGTGATCGGGCGCCCGACCACGATCAGGTCGGAGCCGAGTTCCCGCGCTCGTTCGGGCGTCGTCACCCGTTTCTGATCCCCGACCGCCCCGTCGGCAAAACGCACGCCGGGCGTCACGGTCAGGAAATTATCGCCGCAGGCGGCGTGTACCGTCCCGGCTTCGAGCGGCGAGCAGACCACGCCGTCCAGCCCCGCCGCCTTCGCGTTCGCGGCGTAGAGCGCCACCACCTCGGGCAGGGGACGGTCGATCAGAAGTTCGTCGTTCAGTTTCGTCTGGTCGATCGAGGTCAACTGCGTCACGGCGATCAGCCGGGGGCGCGTTCCGTCGGGGCGGGTCAGCCCCTCGATCGCCGCCCGCATCATATCCAGCCCACCCGCGGCGTGCAGGTTGGTAAGATCCACGTCGAGTTTCGAGAGGACCGCCATCGCGCGCTTGACCGTGTTCGGGATGTCGTGCAGTTTCAGGTCGAGAAAGATCTTGTGTCCCCGCGCCTTGATCTGCCGGACGATCTCGGGTCCCTCCGCGTAGTAGAGTTCCATCCCGATCTTCACGAAGGGTTTTTCCTCCGTAAAGCGGTCGAGGAAGGCGAAGGTCTCCTCCGCCGTCGGGAAATCACAGGCAACGATCACGTCGCGCTTCATTTGTTTGCACCTCCGATAATGTCTTGCAGATTGTCGATCTGATAGCGATCCATCACGCCGGGCAGGTCGCGGATGATTGTTTGACAGGCGAAGGGATCGACGAGATTCGCCGCCCCGACCTCGACCGCCGTCGCCCCGGCGAGCATCATTTCGATCACGTCTTCGGCGCGACTGACGCCGCCCATCCCGACCACCGGGATCTTCACGGCTTTCGCCGTCTGATACACCATCCGGAGCGCGACGGGGAAGACGGCGGGACCCGACAGCCCCCCGGTGATATTGGCGAGCAGGGGCTTCCTTCTCGCGAGGTCGATCCGCATTCCGAGCAGGGTGTTGATGAGCGACACGCCGTCGGCGCCCTCGCTCTCGACCGCCCGCGCGATCTCGGTAATATCGGTCACGTTCGGCGAGAGTTTCAGGATGATCGGTTTCTTCGTTTTGCGGCGTACCGCGCGGGTCACTTCGGCTGCGGCGGCGGGATCGGTCCCGAAACTCATGCCGCCACCGTGGACGTTCGGACAGCTGATATTGACTTCAAACCACCCGATCATATCCTCTTCGTCGAGTTTTTCAACGACCTCGGCGTATTCCGGGACCGAAAAGCCGGAGACGTTCGCCATCACGGGCTTCTTGAACACCGCTTTGAGGCGCGGGAGTTCTTCGCTTTTCACCCGGTCGACGCCGGGATTCTGCAACCCCACGGCGTTCAGCATCCCCGCCGGGGTCTCGGCGATGCGCGGCGTCTCGTTCCCGAAGCGCGGGGACGCGGTCGTTCCCTTGAAACTGATGGCGCCGAGTTGGTTAATATCGTAGTATTCCGCGAACTCGTACCCGAACCCGAAGGTTCCCGACGCCGGGATCACGGGATTGTCGAGTTCGATCCCGCAGAGCGAAACCGTCAGTCTTCCCATAGGATCTCCTTCCTTTCGAGAACCGGACCCTCGCGGCAGATCCGCTTGTAGCCCGTGATCGTTTTGCAGGAACAGCCCATGCAGGCGCCGAAGCCGCAGCCCATCCGCCGCTCGAAACTGAACTGCCCGTCGGTCTTCGCCGCCCGGTTGAGCGCGCGGAGCATCGGTTCGGGGCCGCAGGTGTAGAAGTAGGTGTAATCAAGCCCCGGGAGGGCGTCGGTGACGAATCCCTTTTGTCCGTAGGAGCCGTCGGCGGTGGTCACCGTGACCTTCGCGCCGAGCGCGCGGAACTCCTCTTCGGCGAACACTTCGTCTTTCGTATTGAATCCGAGGATCGCCGTCACGGTTTTCCCCTCGGCGATCAGCGTCCGCGCCAGCCAGTAGAGCGGCGGCACGCCGACCCCGCCCCCGACGAGCAGGGGACGGTCGCCCGACGGGGCGGTATCGTACCCGTTTCCGAGCCCGACGAGGCAGTCGATCTCTTTCCCCGTCCCGTATTCCGAGAGCGCCCGCGTCCCGTCGCCCACCGTCTTGTAGATCACGGTCAGCGTCCCTTCCCGCTTGTCGTAGACCGAGAGCGGACGGCGCAGGTAGAACCCGTCGAGTTTCAGGTTGACGAACTGCCCGGGACGGGAGACGTCCGACACGTCGCCCGCGAGGGTCATTCTCCATACGTTTTTCGCGATCGGTTCGTTTGCCCGAACCGTCAGGATCACTTGTTTCATTCGTTCCTCGCTTTCGTTTCCGGGTCAAGGTAGGCGACCTGTCCGCGGCAGACCGTAAGGCGGCACTTCCCGGCGACCTCCCACCCCGCGAAGGGCGTGCTTTTTCCTTTGGAGAGGAAGTCGGCGGGGTCGATCTTGTAGCGCGCGCCGAGGTCGAAGAGCGTGAAGTCGTCGTCCCGCGACGGGATCCCGAAGCGGCGGCGCGGATTCTCGCTCATCAGTTCGATCAGGCGCGGCAGCGTGACGATCCCCGGCAGCACCAGATAGGTGTAGAGCAGGGGAAACGAGGTTTCCAGCCCCACGATCCCCATGGGAGAGCCGGCAAGTCCCCGGCTTTTTTCCTCTTCGGTATGCGGCGCGTGGTCGGTGACGATCATATCGACCGTCCCGTCCTTCACCCCTTCGATCAGGGCGTCGCGGTCCGACTTGTCCCGGATCGGCGGGTTCATCTTGAAGCGCCCGTCCTCTTCGAGCATTGAATCGTCGAGGAGCAGGTAGTGCGGCGCGGTCTCGCAGGTGACGTCCAGTCCCTCGGCTTTCGCCCGGCGGATCAGTTCGACCGTCTCCTTCGCCGAGACGTGGCAGACGTGGTAGGAGACGCCGGTCTCGCGCACGAGTTCCAGGTCGCGCTTGACGGCGCCCCACTCGGATTCGGATACGATCCCCTTATGCCCGTGCGCCCGGCAGTAATCCCCGTCGTGGATATACCCGCCGCGGAGCAGGGAATTGTCCTCGCAATGCGCGACGACCACCTTTCCGAGCGCCTTCGCCCGCTTCATCGCCTCCCGCATCACGTCGGCGTCCTGCACGCCGCGCCCGTCGTCCGAGAAGGCGACGACCGAAGGGGCGATCTCCTCCATATCCGAGAGGGCGACGCCCGCCTCGTCCTTCGTCAGCGCGCCGTAGGGAAGCACCTCGATCACGGCGTCGCGCTCGATCAGGGCAAGTTCTTCGTTCAGATGCGCGCGGCTGTCGGGCACGGGGTTCAGGTTCGGCATCGCGCATACGGTCGTAAAGCCGCCGCGCGCCGCCGCCCGCGTCCCGTCGCGGACGGTCTCTTTATAAGAAAAACCCGGCTCCCGCAGATGAACGTGTACGTCTGCAAGACCGGGTAAAAGGGCGAATCGTTCGCCGGAAAAAGTAAGGTCGGAAGGGGACGGGATCGGAAGCGTCGGATCAAGAAGGGGACGGATGGGGCGTTCGCTTTCTTTCGTCCGTTGATCCAAGACCTTCCGCAAGACGATCATAGCGCCCTCCCACTTATAAAAATAACCGCTTTCCGCCACAAGAAAAGCAGTCCGAAAAAAGGACTTTCCGTCCGATTCAGTTGCAATTCTTGACGGCCTCACGGGACCCTCTTAAAGAATCTTGAAAGTATTATAGCACGCTCCCCCGCGTTTGTCAAGCGCCAATCCCCCGAAAGATAAAAAATCCCGCCGGGCAAGCCCGGCGGGACAGGAGTATAGCGAAGGAAACTTATTGCAGACGCACCACTTCAACGACGCTGCAAACACCGCAGCCCCCCTCGTCTCGTTTGCTTGAATTGCAGGGAATACGGATCGCAATACGGTTGGAATTCATTTCTGCAACGGATTGCTTCCGTTCTTTTTATGGATTAATTACGCCCTGTGTGTTACCCAAAACATATCTATTAGATGCGGATGTTGTGAATGATGTTCTATAAGGAAATGCAACCTGAACCGCTGCATCTGCAGAACTCATAGCTTCCTCAATACTACATCCTTGTTGTCCCATTTCGAGTAGGAACGTTTCTGTCCACACATATGATTCATCCCAACGAATATTAATCGTAAAGCCTATAACGCATTGCGCTCCTTTAGCATAGGTTGCATCCACCAGATTGTTTGACTCCGAGCCACACAAGCAGGCAGCATATAAAACAAACACATTGTTTCCCAAGGCATTACTGGAGAGTGCGTTAAGATCGCTGATTGACAGAGTCTCCTCACCCGATAAAAGAACATATGTTTTTTCTCCGTGTGATTGAACTACAAAGGACTCACCATGCGTTAGGCTGTAAATAGCTTCGCTATTCCGAACGTTGAAATAAGTGTTCCCGTTTAGCCCGTTGTCTGAATAATTCGACGATACTTCTATACCAATCTCATGTTCATCCGGATCTCCCGTATAGTTACCGATCATTAGATGCGAATAATCTGGCGAGCAGTTAAACAGTTCCCACTCATCCATATTGTTTGATAGATTCGATCGCAGAAGAACGTTTCGTCCACCCATGACTCCTTGCTGTCCGTCACTGATAGCAACGAACTTGGTCGGGCTGGAAACAGGAGATAACTTATAGTACCCTTCTTCCGTTTTTTGAATATTCCATTTCTGACGATCCATTCCGGTATAGGATGCTTGCGTCATTGGTCCATTGGTAGACGTAGGCACTGGCGCAGTTAATGCTTTCCCAGTTGATTGTAGAACTATTTTATATTTTTGCTCTCCCAAATGAATTATTCTCCATTTTTGAGCAGAAGTTTGAGCAGAAGTGCCATCGAACAGATACATCTTCAAAACATCGTCAGAATTAGGAGAAGGATATTTATCAGCTTGCATATAAAAGGGTCCATAGTTGCTTGCTTCTACATTTCGAATGAAGAACGTGCCTTCGTATGACGGCGCAACCTCGATATTATAGAACCAGATTCGACCTGCTGACGGATAAGAAACGCGCAGACGGAAGGTTCCGGGACTGACTGCCGTGCAAACGCCGGTCGACGTATTGATCGTCGCAATGTTCGTTGTTCCACCGGTCAGAGTGCTGACGTTATAAGTCACGGGGCCGTTGATTCCGGCGCGGTAGTCGTACATCGTGAAATCAAAGTCGATGGTTTGCCCGGTAATCATGCGTTGCGGCACGGGAGTTTGGGGCACGACGCCCTTTCCGTCGTAATCGGGTTCATGAAGAAAGCACCACTCGGTCCCGGGGGCTGACGCGTTGGTCGTCAGGGTGATCGAATATCCGTAACTGGTTTCCTCGGCGGCAAGGTAATAGTTCTGCCCTCCGCACACGTTCCAGATCGCGAAACGGTATCCGTCGGAACAATCGGGGTGAACGCCGATTTTCCAAGTAAAGGTGGAGGTAAGATTGCTGTCAGATACGGGAACCCCGTTCGCGGTTACAGATTCTGCCAGCGGCTTGTGCATCGGAATATTGTGATAGACGATCAGAGAATTATCGACCATGCTCCGGATCACAAAATCATCTGTCCCGGCACGGTAAGCAAATTTGAAAATGGAGTCTCTCTCACTAGGAGAATATGATGTTCGTCCGGACAGAAGCGGAGAGGTGCCTTTGAGGAAACAGCCGGCGTCAAAATTCATAACCGCATAGATACCGTTGATAGGCCGGTAACTGACCGAGAAATACGCCGCGTAACCGTTCCCGGCGTCTCTTGCATGCAGAATCACGGAACCGTTCCCGGAAACTCTCTTCAGACCGATCCCGTTGTTCGAGAATAAGCTCCCGGGGTTATACCAAGATTGCACTGCGGAGGTAATGTTGAACCCGACCCATTGCGGGTAGGTGGAAGAAGTATACAAGACCTCGGTGTCAAGCGGGGTGACGGCGAGCCCCAGCGTGGTGACCAGACCGTTTTGGCTCATCGTATTCCAGGTGTCGTCGTATTCCGACCAACTCAGGTTAGCTCGGTGTGCCGAGACCGTCATCGAGCCGGTCACGCCGGAATAATAGTAGTAAGAGACAAACAACTGCGCGTTGGTAACGGTAGCACCGCTCGGCAAAACCGGCATATCGGTCGATTTAATGAACGGAGTTTCGTAGTTGTTGAGCCACATTACCGACCAGCCGCCGTAATTCGTGCTCTTCGCCGTTTCGTCAATGCGGCTGAAAAAGGTATCGCAGGTTCCGCTGGTCTCGGTGAAAGTCGGGTCGATCACAACGGGGAAGACCCGTTCGGAATCGTTGATCCATTCGGGAGAGGCGGAAACGATAAGAGAATAAACGCCTTCCTCGACGTTTTCGAGAGTGTACCAAACGTCCTCGGAATACGCGCCTTTCTCATCAAACATATAGGGAGCGGGGATCGAATAAACGATCTCACCGTCTTTTTCGTCGCAGAACAGGATCGAGCCGTTTTCGATGAGTTTGGGGATCAAACCGGTGAGCGCCAGTTTGAAGGCGTATTCGTATTTCTCGCCGGGAGCGTTCACAAGGATGCTTTCTTTGACGTTGTTGCTGAACAGAGCATATTCGAGATCGACTCCGGGGAGAACGTCGCGATAGAGAACGGTCGTGCGGTTGTCAACGCGGATCACAGAGTCACGGTCGTCGGCTTTTTCCGCCGAAGCAAGCGCTTCCGAACGAGAGAGATGGTTTTTCACGTCAGCGCGAGCATTCGAGCGCAGATCCGCTTCCGCAATCGAAAGCGAAATGACGTAACCGTTATCGGAAATAGACCAGACTACGCCGTCTTTTTCAAGTGTGTCGGTAAAGAAGATACGACCGTCGGCGGAAGCGAAACGCTCTTTGCCTTTCTCGCCGCCAAGAGACAATGTGTTATCAATGTCCTGCCATTCTCCGTTTGCGTCTTTGCGGTGGACGGCGCTTCCGTAGGTGATCGCTTCATAGGTTCCGTCTCCGTTATCGAAATGCTTGACGTATTTGTCGCGCAGTTCGGTGACTTCACGGATAAATGGCTTAATTGGTTCGGAACCAGTGGGTATGATGGAAACGCCTTTCGTTTCGGACAATTCTACGGGGTCTGCTTGCGCGGAAACATCGCTTTTACCTTTCGTACTATTATCGATTGCAAAAACCGAGAGCGGGAGTGCGGAAACAAGAATAAGGAGCGTAAGGAATAAGGCGAGCAGTCGAAATGATAGCTTCGTTTTCATTGTTTTTCTTCCCTTCATATTTTTGAACTCTTGATAGGAGTGCGGCTTTTTGGAACGCGCGCAGGCATTTGATTCGGCGCGGTTTTACCTTTACAGAAAATGTATAAAGCGATTAAATCTGCCAGAACCGTTTATCCCATAGTTTCACCTCCTGTTTTCGTGTGTTTTGCTGAATAATTTTGTTTGCCTGCGTGCTAATTATATCACATTGCACACATCGTGTCAATACAGAACAAACAAAAATGATAGAAACAAATCTAATCAAACTGCCAAAATGATAGAATAAATTTATAAAATGAGAGAATATGTCAAAAGCCGTCGAATCGGTTTTGCATCAAACCGCCGCTCCGCGGTGGGTCTTGCGTGTTCCGGTCTTGCGCGCGTTGCGCGCTCGCGCGTAAAGCGCGCAGGTAAAATAAAAATGAAAAAATCCGAATTTCCCCTTGACAAAATCCCCTCGCCGTGTTATCATAAGCATAATTTAGTGCGCTAAACCGATAAAACGATGAAACGCTAAAATACTAAACCGCTAATCCGATGAAGCGAGGAGGAACCGATGAGCCATTGGCATAACGAGAGCACCGACCTGCTCTGCGACGCGCTTCTGCGTCTTGAAACGCGCGAGGAAGTTTACGCTTTTCTCGACGACGTCGCCACGGTCAAGGAGACGCTCGACCTCGCCCAACGCCTTTCCGTCGCGCGCCTGCTCGACGAGGGAGAGGGCTACCAGTCGATCCGGGAGGCGACCGGGGCAAGTTCCGCGACGATCAGCCGCGTGAACAAATGTTACGAATACGGGAGCGGCGGCTACCGCACGGTACTCGACCGCCTGAAAAATCAACCGAACGAAACCAAGGAGAAACAAGGATGAACGACGCGATCCTCACCCGCGAAGAGCG
Source organism: Clostridia bacterium (assembly GCA_017961575.1). Lineage (GTDB taxonomy): Bacteria > Bacillota > Clostridia > Oscillospirales > CAG-272 > UBA1740. The sequence goes on from JAGCXA010000007.1 coordinate 57,106, forward strand.
GGTCGTGTTCGCCCTGCGCGAACTTTACCGCGGCTACGGCTATCAGCCCTACCGGATGTCGAAGTTCGAGGAATACGAACTCTACGTCCGCAACAAGGAGTTTATGGTCGGCGACCGGGTCATCGCCTTCAACGACACGAACGGCAAAATGCTCGCCCTGAAACCCGACGTCACGCTCTCGATCATCAAGGGCGGCGAGGATAAGCCGGGCGAAAAACAGAAGGTCTACTACGACGAGAACGTCTACCGCGTCTCGCGGAGCACCCACCGCTTCAAGGAGATCCGGCAGGCGGGGCTCGAATGTATCGGAGAGGTCGATCTCTACGACGTTTACGAGGCGATCACCCTCGCCGCGAAGAGTCTTTGCGCCATCGGCGGGGAATACCAACTGACCGTCTCTCACCTCGGGCTCCTGTTCGGGGAACTCTCGCGCGTGTCGGACGATCCCGCCTTCCTCTCGGAGGCGAGCGCCTGCATCTCGGAGAAGAACGCCCACGACCTGAAACTCGTCTGCGACCGTTTCGGCGTGAAAAACGGCGACTACGATTCGCTCGTCCGGCTCCTGTCGGCGAACTTCGCCCCGTCCGACGTCCCCGCGTTCCTTTCGACCTGTCCGACGGCGACGGACGAGATCGGACGGCTCTCCGCTCTGCTCGCCGCGTCTCCCTACGCCGATCGGATCCGTTTCGATTTCAGTCTGACGGGCGACGCCAACTACTACAACGGCTTCATTTTCAAGGGCTTCCTCCGCGGGATCGCGTCGGACGTCCTGTCGGGCGGTCAGTACGACCGGATGATGGAAAAACTCGGACGCACCTCGCGCGCCGTCGGATTCGCGCTCTACCTCGATCTGCTCGAGGCGCTCGACCGACCCGACGACGGCTACGACGTCGACGTTCTGCTCCTCTACGACGGCACGTGCGACCCCGCCGAGGTATTGCGGCAGGTCGAACTCCTTCGGAAAACCGAGGGGTCCTGCACCGCACAGCACGCGATCCCCGAAAAACTCCGCTACCGCAAACTGATCGACCTTCGGAAGGAGGGAACGAAATGCTGAATATCGCGCTCCCGAAAGGACGGCTCGGCGAGACGGTCTACGACCTCTTCGAGCGGGCGGGCTTCGAGTGCCCGTCGATCAGGGAGAAGAGCCGGAAACTCATCTTCGAGAACGAGAAGACCGGCGTCCGCTACTTCTGGGTGAAGCCCTCCGACGTTCCGATCTACGTCGAGCGCGGCGCCGCCGATCTCGGCGTCGCCGGGAAGGACATCATTCTCGAATACGCCCCCGACGTCTACGAACTGCTCGATCTCGGGCTCGGAAAGTGCCGGATGGCGGTCGCCGCGAAGAAGGATTTTCACGACGACGGCACCAAAACCCTCCGCGTCGCGACCAAATTTCCGAACATCGCCTCGGATTACTACGAGGGGATCGGGCGTGAGATCGAACTCATCAAACTGAACGGCTCGATCGAACTCGCTCCGATCCTCGGGCTCTCCGACGTGATCGTCGACATCGTCGAGACCGGGACCACCCTCCGCGAAAACAACCTGGAAGTCAAGGCGGAGATCCTTCCGATCAGCGCGCGGCTGATCGCCAACAAATCGAGCTTCCGTTTCGCCGACCGCGAGATCGGGCTCATCACGGAGAAAATGAAAGAACTGGTGACTGCAAATGATTAAGATCCTCAGAATGGGCGAGGTCGAAAAGGAAGAGATCTTCGCCCGTGAAAATCCCACCGCGAACGTCGAGGGCGCCGTTTCGGCGATCATCGCCGAGGTGAAGGCGGGCGGCGACAAGGCGCTCCTTGCCTGCACCGAGCGTTTCGACGGGGTGAAACTCAACGCCCTTTCGGTCACGCGCGCCGAGATCGACGAGGCGTACGCGAAAGTCGAGCCCGCGTTCCTCGCGGTGCTGCGCGAGGCGGCGGAGAATATCCGCGCCTTCCACGAAAAACAGGTGCGCCCCGGCTTCATCATCAGCGAGAAGGAAGGGGTCGTCACGGGACAGAAGGTCACGCCGATCGAGCGCGTCGGGCTCTACGTTCCGGGCGGCACGGCGGCGTACCCCTCGACCGTCCTGATGGACGCGATCCCCGCCAAAATCGCGGGATGCGCCGAGATCGTGATGACGACGCCTCCCGGCAAGGACGGGAAGGTCAACCCGGCGATCCTCGCCGCCGCCGACGTGGCGGGCGTCGACCGGATCTTCAAGGTCGGCGGGGCGCAGGCGATCGCCGCTCTCGCCTACGGCACCGAGAGCGTACCGAAGGTCGACAAGATCGTCGGACCCGGCAACGCCTTCGTCGCCGAGGCGAAGAAGCAGGTCTTCGGCGTCGTGTCGATCGATATGATCGCGGGACCCTCCGAGATTCTCGTCGTCGCCGACGGCACCTGCAATCCCGCCTACGTCGCGGCGGACCTGCTCTCGCAGGCGGAGCACGACAAAAACGCCTCCGCCGTCCTCGTGACCGACAGCCCCGAACTCGCCCTTTCGGTGCAGACCGAACTGGAAAAGCAGATCCCGCTTCTCCCGCGCAGGGAGATCGCCCGCGCCTCGATCGACAAGAACGGCAAGATCATCGTCTGCGACGATCTGCGGGAGGCGCTCGCCGTCTCGAACGAGATCGCGCCCGAGCACCTCGAACTCTCGCTTGAAAATCCCTTCGACTACCTCGACGCGGTGAAGAACGCCGGCTCGATCTTCCTCGGCAAATACTGCCCCGAAGCCCTCGGCGACTACTTCGCGGGACCCAACCACACCCTGCCGACCGGCGGCACGGCGCGCTTCTCGTCCCCGCTCTCGGTCGACGACTTCGTGAAGAAATCGCAGTTCACCTACTACACCTCGGACGCGCTCGCCTCGGTTTCCGACAAGATCGCGCTCTTCGCGGGGAAGGAGGGGCTCGACGCGCACGCCCGCAGCGTGACGGTTCGCGCCGAAAAAAAGCAATGAGCCGTTTCTTCTCGGATCGGTACGCCTCGCTCGTCCCCTACGTTCCGGGCGAACAGCCGCAGGACCGACGGTACCTGAAACTCAATACCAACGAGTCCCCGTTTCCCCCGTCGCCGGGGGTGCTCGCCGCCGTTTCGGAGGAGAGCGGACGGCTCAACCTCTATTCCGATCCCGACGCCCGCGCCCTGCGGGAAAAGATGGCGGAAACCTACGGCGTCAACCCCGACCGGGTGATCCTCTCAAACGGATCGGACGAGGTTCTGAACTTCGCGTTTATGGCGTTCTCGGACGAAAAACGACCCCTCGTTTTCCCCGATATCACCTACGGTTTCTACCCGGTGTTCGCCGAACTGAACCGGATCCCGTACACCGAGATCCCGGTGAAGGAAGATCTCTCGGTCGACCCCGCGGACTACTGCGGCAAGGAGAAGAAGACCGTCGTGATCGCCAACCCGAACGCCCCGACGGGACGCTTCCTTCCGCTCCGTGAGATCGAGCGGATCGTGCAAGCGAACCCCGACGGCGTCGTGATCGTCGACGAGGCGTATATCGACTTCGGAGGCGAGAGCGCGATCCCCCTGACCGACAAGTACGACAATCTGCTCGTCGTCGGCACCTTCTCGAAATCGCGTTCGATGGCGGGCGCGCGGCTCGGATTCGGGATCGGTTGCCCCGATCTCATCCGCGACCTGAACACGGTCCGCAACTCGGTCAACCCCTATAACGTCAACCGGATGACGCTCGCCGCCGGGGTCGCGGCGCTCGCCGACGCCGCCTACTACCGCGCCAACTGCGAAACGATTATGCAAAACCGCGAAAAGGCGGCGGCGGAACTCGAATCGCTCGGCTTCACCGTGATCCCGTCGAAAGCCAACTTCCTCTTTGCCAAGCACCCGGCGATCGGCGGAAAACAACTCTACCTGACCCTGAAAGAGCGCGGGATCCTCATCCGTCACTTCGACAAACCGAGGATCCGGGACTACAACCGCATCACGGTCGGAACGAAAGAACAGATGGAGACCCTCGTCTCCTCGATCAAACAAATACTGAACGAACAGGGAGGACAAAAATGAGATACGCGGAGATCAAACGTCTGACGTCGGAGACCGACGTCGCGCTCACCCTTGCGCTCGACGGAACGGGGAAGAGCGAAATCAAGACCGGCTGCGGCTTTCTCGATCACATGCTGACGCTGTTTTCGCGTCACGGACGGTTCGATCTGACCGTCGCCTGCACGGGCGACGCGGAGGTCGATTTCCACCACTCGGTGGAGGACGTCGGGATCGCGCTCGGCTCGGCGTTCAACGCCGCGCTGGAAGATCGGCGCGGGATCGTCCGCTACGGCGACGCCGCTGTTCCGATGGACGAGGCGCTGATCCTCTCGGCGGTCGATATTTCGGGGCGCGGGCTTTTCGTCTCGTCGCTCGACATCCCGGCGGAGAAGGTCGGGGATTTCGACACCGAACTCTGCCGCGAGTTCTGGGAGGCGTTCGCGCGCAACGCGGGGATCACCCTGCACGTCCGGCAGTTCTCGGGCGAGAACGCGCACCACGTCATCGAGGGCGTGTTCAAATCCTGCGCCCGCTCGCTGAAAATCGCCGTTTCGATCGATCCCGCCCTGGGGGACGAGATCCCTTCGACGAAGGGAGTCCTATGATCGCGATCATCGACTACGGCGTCGGCAACCTCTTTTCGCTCGTCAGTTCGCTTCGCTCGGTCGGCGCCGACGCCGTCGTGACGGGGGACCCCGCCGTGATCCGTTCGGCTGACCGACTGATCCTTCCGGGGGTCGGCGCCTTCGGCGACGCCGCGGACAAACTCGCGGCGACGGGGCTCGACGACCTGATCCGCGAGGAGGTCGGGCGGGGCAAGGAACTGCTCGGCATCTGCCTCGGGATGCAGCTTTTGTTTGAGAAAAGTTACGAATACGGCGTCCACCGGGGGCTCGGACTGCTTTCGGGGGAGGTCGTTCCGTTTGAAGGAATGATCGCGCCGGAACTGAAGATCCCGCAGATCGGCTGGAACGCGCTGCGCTTCACGCAGCCCGAATGCCGCCTTTTCCGCGGGATCCGCGAGGGCGATTTCGTCTACTTCGTCCATTCCTATCACGCCGTCGGGTGCGACGACAGTCTCGCGGCGACGACCGAGTACGGGATCCCCGTCACCGCCGTCGTCGCGAAGAACAACGTCTTCGGCTGTCAGTTCCACCCCGAAAAGAGCGGCAAGGTCGGACAGGCGATCCTTCGGGCGTTTGCCGAGGGGGTGAACCCATGATCCTCTTTCCCGCGATCGACCTGATGGACGGGAAGGCCGTCCGGCTCCTCCGCGGCGACTACGAAAAGAAGACGGTTTTCAGTAACGACCCGCTTTCGGTCGCGCGCGATTTCGTTTCCTGCGGGGCGACCCACGTTCACCTCGTCGATCTCGACGGCGCGAAGGACGGGACAACCCCCAACGCCGACGTTGTGAAGAGTATTGCGAAGAAAACCCCCCTCTTTTGCGAGATCGGGGGCGGGATTCGCTCGCTCGACACGGCGGAGACCTATTTTTCCGCGGGCGTCGACCGGGTGATCCTCGGCACCGCCGCCGTGACCGATCCTACCTTCCTTGAAACGGCGGTGCGCGAGTACGGCGAGCGGATCGCCGTCGGCGCGGACGTCAAGGACGGCGAGATCGCCATCCGCGGCTGGCTCGAAAAGAGCGGCGTGAAACTCGACGGTTTTATGAAGAGAATGACCGAACTCGGCGTCGGGTGCGTCATCGTGACCGACGTCTCGAAGGACGGCGCGATGAAGGGGACCAACCGCGACCTTTACCGCGAACTCGTCAAACAGTACCGCGTTCCGATTACGGCGTCGGGCGGGGTCTCGTCGCTCGACGACGTGACCGCACTCCGCGAGATCGGGCTTTACGGCGCGATTATCGGGCGCGCTTACTACGACGGCGCGATCGACCTGAAACGCGCGTGCGAGGTGGCAAAATGATAACGAAACGCATCATCCCCTGTCTCGACGTCAGAAACGGCAGGGTCGTCAAGGGCGTGAACTTTGAGGGCGTCTCGGACGTTTCCTCTC
>JAGCXA010000043.1 GCA_017961575.1 Clostridia bacterium
ATCGCGAGGAGTGCCGCAGGCACGAAACATATCGCGTTCCGCGCAAGCGGAACATATCGAAACAGCCGCGGCGCACCGCCGCGGCTGTTATATCGAACGGCGCTCCGCGCCGTATATCGACAGGGCGCACACGCGCCCGCATCCTCTGTCACTTTCGCGCGGCGCACGCGCCCCAAACGCGCCGCATCTCGCGTCCCCCCGCTTTCGTACCAAGCCTTCCCCTTGAGGGGAAGGCATGAAACGCGCTCGCGCGAGTTCAACAGCGTGGCTTGCTCCGTCCTCTTTTCTTTTGTTCCCATTGCTCCGGTCTATTTTCACGCCGACCGCAGGGAGGCATATCACGTTCCGCGCGGAGGCGCGGAACATATCGCGAGAGCCGACCGTCGAACGCGGTCGGCTCTCATATCACGAACGGCGACGGATCTCTCCGTCGCCGTTCATATCGCGCGCCTGCCCCCGGCAAGCGCCTCAATCGTACGCCAATTCCTTCCCGTACACCCGCTCGTAGGTGCTCTTGTTGAACTCCCACGTCTTCTCCGCCAGCCGTTTCGCTTCCTCGCGGAGCGGGGCGCCGGAATTCGGCAGGATCGGTTCGCCGACGTGAAGCGTGAACGCCTTTTTCGCCGTGCCGTCGCGGCGGACGCGGACGGTTCTGAACGTGAAAAACGTCGGGATCACGGGAACGCCGTTTTTCGCCGCCGAGAGGAACGCCCCCTCGATCAGCGGCCGCGGCTTTTCGTAGCACCACCAGAGCGACCCCTCGGGGTAGAACAGGACGAACTCGCCCCGTGAAAGAAACGTCGTGATCGCGGCGTTCATATGCCGCATCGCGGGAAGCGTTTTCCCGATCGGGACGGTTCCGCCCGCCCGGAGCAAAGCGCCGAACGCCCCCCGGCGGTTGTTGAACTCGGCGACCGTGATCTTGAGTTTGCGGCGCCCGACGGCGCGCCGGATCAGGATGCAGTCGGCGCAGTTCACGTGATTGGAGGTCAGGATCGCGCCGCCGACGCCGCGCAGGTTCTTCTTTCCCTCGACGCGGAAGCGGCAGTATCTCCCGACGAACAGTCCCACGAACCGGAATATCCCGACCGAAAAGACCGACAGGACCCGCTTGAAAAAGCCGCGCCGGAGGTAGTCGTAGTCGTCCGAGACCGGAAGGACCGACTTCCCCGTGCAGGGCGGCGTCACGTGCGCCGAAAAATCCCGCGCGCGCTCGCGCTCGGCTTCCAGCCGGATCAGTTCCGTTCGCTTCACGCCGTCGCCTCCCGTTCCAGTTCCTCGCGGATCGCCTCGCTCGACACCTCGTCGGCGTCGATCGACATCCGGGCGACCGGCGCCCAATCGTCTGCGCGGACGGTCGTCGTGAACGCGAGAATGAGGATCCAGACGTATTCGACCGAAACGAAGGGCGACAGGAAGAGGTATTTCATTTTTTCCCCGCGCGTCATCCGGTTGATATCCCGGCTGGCAAGCAGCTGCGCCGCGCCGAAGATGAAGAGTTGCAGATACGCGACGCCGAGCGGCACAAGCGACCAGAGCAGCGCCGGCAGAACCCCGCCGAGCCCCGCGATCGCGCGGATCGCGGCGAGAATAAGACACGCCGCGAACCCGATCCCGTCCCCGCCGAGCATCATATAGACGGGATAGAGATCGTAGAGGAAGTGCAGGTTGCCGGGATCCGGCTTTCCGTGCCCGAAGGTCATCTCCCGCACCTCGCCCCCGTAGGTCTTGCGAAATTGGGCGAATCCTTTGAGCCAGCGCACCCGGCGCTTGTTGTATTCACGCCGCGTGAGCGGTTCTTCGGAATAGATCTCCGCGTATTCGTAGTACAGTTGCTTATACCCGCGCCGCATACACTCGACAGCGAGTTCGTAGTCCTCGGTCAGACTGCGGAAGGGATAACCGCCGAGATTCTCGATCACGCGCGCGCCGATCAGCATCCCCTGCCCGCAGAGCGCGAGGGTATAACCGCGCTTCGACTTGCCCTTGTTGCCGAGGTCGTCCACCCCGACGTAGGTGAGCGCGCTGCAATTCGCGTAGAGCGTGCGGTATTCTTTTTTATCGGAAAGCCAGTTCTTGATGAGTTTCCGCGGGATCACGACCTCCGCGCCCGACTCCATCGCGTTGTTCATCTCCTCGACGTAGTTCGCGGCAAGCAGGCAGTCCGCGTCGACGACAAGATAAGCGTCGGGCGCGCACCCCGTGTTAAGAATTGTTTGCATACAGGCGTCCATCGCCTCGGCTTTCCGCTTCTGATCGGGGACGACCTGAACGACCGCGTCGGGGAGCGTTTCGCGCACCATGGCGATGGTCGGATCTTCGGGGTCCTTGACGATCACGTACACGTCGAACAGTTCGGACGGATAGGTCTGCCGCTTCACGCTGTCGAGGAGCGGAGCGATCGCCGCGCTCTCGTCGCGCGCCGGGATCAGAAGAGCGAAGCGCCGCTTCGACCGGGCGTGCAGCCGTTCCTGCGGACGACGGCTCTCAAACCACCAGAGAAGATGCGGAAAGTACAGCGCGACCGCAAGCAGTTGTACCGCGAAGAATACAATAAGGATCCATTGTAAAAGCGTCAATTCGATGCGCCTCCTTTCCCGGCGTCTTGTCTTGTGCGGTGGGTTCCGCAAAAGAGTATACCCGAAGGGGCGCTTGGTTGTCAAGCGCCCGCCGCAATTATGAATTCTCAAATTCTATTCTACCGAGACGTCCGGTTTTTCACCTTCTCTATTTAAAATAGAGTTGTTCGGAATTTCAATGTCCACCCTCTTGCTTTTTCGGCGCGTTTCCTGTATAATGGAAATTGCTATGGAAGACGTCAGAAAAAACATCGTCAACAATCTGATCCTTTTACGAAAAACCAACAAGATGACGCAGCAGGAGCTGGCGAAGGCGCTGAATTATTCCGACAAGGCGATCTCCCGGTGGGAGGTGGGGGACAGTCTTCCGGACATCGGCGTTCTGCTCCGGGTCTGCGAACTCTACGGCGTGGAGTTCGATTGGCTGATCCGCCGTCACGACGACGCGCCGACGATCGGGAAGAAGCGGACGGGCGGGCTGGGGCTTCGGCTCGCGATCGTGTTTCTGCTCGCGACCTTCTGCTACGCCGCCGCCACGATCATCTTCGTCTACAACCGCGTCTTTCACAACGAGGCGATCTGGATGGCGTATATCTGGGCGGCGCCCGCGTCGCTCTCGCTTGCCGTGATCCCGTCCAGCCGTTGGTGGCGCGGGCTCGTGACCGCGATCCTCGTCTCGCTCGATATGTGGTCGCTTTTGACCAGTTTCTATCTGCACTTTATCGCCACGCTGGGCGAGAACATCTGGCCGATCTTTCTGCTCGGCGTACCCGTTCAGGTCATTTTCGTCCTCTTCGAGTATATCCGCCGCCGCAACGCCGCGCGGAGCTGAACAAAAAAAGGGGGAGCCCGCGCCCCGCGAAACCGCGCGGGCGAACTCCCGAACGCCGCGCCGTTGCACGGCGGCAAAAAAAGGGGACGCCGGTTTGATCCGGCGTCCCCGCTTTCGTTTCGGGCGCGCGAATTTTCGCGCGCCCGCGATTCATATTTCTTACGCCTCGACTTACGCCTCGACCTGATACAGCAGCCCGTAGATCGAGTTCGGGTCCTTGGTGACGAACGCCGTCACGATCAGGATCACGGCAAGGATCGAGAACAGGATCCCCAGTCCGGCAAGGAGCGCCGCCGCGATCGCCGCCCCTCTCCATTCTCCGCCCGCGGCGCGATACCGCCGCAGAGAGACGAAGGAAAGGATCGACAGAACCACCGCGACAGGCGCGACGCAGGACGAGGTCAGAACCGACAGGATCCCGAAGATCAGCGCCGTCGTGTCGGAACCCCCTCCAGGACGCGGCTCGGGACCGGGCGCCTGCCGGTACGGGATATGCACCCGTTCGGGTTCCTCCCGTTTTTCCTCCCGGTTATCGTTCCACTCTTCGTTCATCTGTTTTCCCCTTCGTTTATCCGTTGGAGGATCGAAACCGAGTCCTCCCCGTCGTACTCCTTCACGCGGACGCGGATCATCTCTGTGTGCGAGGTCGGAATATTCTTTCCGACAAAATCGGGACGGAACGGCAACTCGCGCAGCCCCCGGTCGATCATCACCGCCAGCCGCACGGCGCCCGGTCGTCCGAGATCGAACAGCCCGTCGATCGCCGCCCGCACCGTCCGCCCGGTGAAGATCACGTCGTCGACCAGCACCACGGTCTTTCCGTTCACGTCGAACGGAATATCGGAGTCGGAGACGACCGGCTGATCGTTCTTTTTGGACAGATCGTCGCGGTAAAAGGTGATGTCCATCGCGCCGACCGGAACGTCGACGCCCTCGATCGCGCGGATCTTCTTGGCGATCCGGAGCGCGAGCGGATAGCCGCGGCGGCGCACGCCGATCAGGACGACGCCCTCCGCGCCGTCGTTCTTTTCCAGGATCTCGTGGCTCAGCCGCGTGATCGCGCGATCCATCGCCGCCTCGTCCATCAGGTTCGCCTTCTCCCGGAACTCTTCCGCCATGCCGCTCTCCCTCCCGCGTTTTTCTCCTTTTATTATATCCCATTCCGCGCGCTCTGTCAACGGGGAGCCGCCCGACTTGCCGCGCGAAAAAAATCGCGCCGGGAGCGTTTTTGCTTCCGGCGCGGGATTCGTTTTCGCGGCGTTTGGTTTATTCCGCGAAGACCTTGGCTTTCAGAGCCGCGAATTCCTCTTCGGTAATCACGTTCTGATCCAAAAGTTTTTTCCACTTTTTCAGATCGTCGATCGGCGCGTTTTTCGGCTTGCATTCTCCGAGCGCCCGGTCTTTCAGATTGAGGAACTCCTCTTCCGAAAGAACGCCGTCTTTTTCGAGTTCCTTGTATTTGGAAAGCGCGTCGGCGACGTTAACGATCGCCTGTTTCCCGTCGGGTTTGACGAACCCGAAAAATCCGATGACCACGAGGATCCCTTTCAGCGCCGCCCCGACCATCATACAGATCAGCCCGATCGGGATCAGGATCAGGGAGAAGGTCGCGGAATCGATCAGGATCATCACCCCGAACGCCCCGGCAAACGCCCCGAGCGCGTACCCGACGTTGGAAAGCGTCTCGTTTTTCGAGAAGATGAAAACCATCCCGAAGACCACGGAAAGAATGAGATAGATGAAAAAGAAGGGGAACGCGATAAACAGCGCGGTAATCACCAGCGGGACGGAAACCGCCGCCTCTTCTGCAGGCACGGACGCCTGCGCGATCAGGGGGTCGATGATCACGCCGAGCAGTACGATAAGGAATCCGACGAATACGATCGATTTGACGATCACGTTCTTCATAGTTGCCATTTTTGATTTCTCCTTATTATATGTTTGGGATTGAGGCAGGTCGCGTGGGGTCGCTTTTTCTTTTTTCTCCTTTCTTTTTGTCTCCATATAACATTATAGCCCGATTACGGGCAATTGTCAAGAAAAATATATGCTATATAATTAAGCTGTAATTGGACATAACAAACAAGCGGGTCAACAGAGGGAACGCCATGATCGTCTACGACAAACTGTGGGAAACGCTGAAAGAGCGAGGGATCTCACAATACAAACTGATCCGGCAGTACGGGATCAGCACGGGGCAACTCGACCGATTGCGGAAGAACGAGAACGTCAGCACCTACACGCTGAACGCCCTGTGCGAGATCCTGAAATGCGACCTGTCGGAGATCGCGACCTATTTGCCCGACAAAAAACCGGAGCAAAACGAAAACTGAAAGCGCCCGCCTCGAACGATCCCGAGAGCAGGGCGCTTTTTGTATGAAACGAGCGGGCGCCCCGTCGGGCGCCCACTCGATATACGGCGCGGAGCGCGTGCGCCGCGCGAAAGAGGCAGAGGGAAACGGGCGTTTTGCAAACGCCGTGAATTGCCGCGACGCGGCGTGAATTGCGGGCGCCCCGTCGGGCGCCCACTCGATATACGGCGCGATGCGCCGTTCGATATAATTGCCGCCCCACCGGGGCGGCAATTTCGAGATGTTCCGCTTGCGCGGAACCCGTTATGTCGCGCGACAGCGCGACGAGGTCATAGACAAAAGCAAAGCGAACGGAAAAAG
>JAGCXA010000044.1 GCA_017961575.1 Clostridia bacterium
ACCGAGTCGGGCGGGATCATCGCCGGCAAAATGGCGGTGCTCGCCGAGGGCGACGCGATCGAGCGGAAAGACATCACGGTACTCGGCAAACTCCCGCTCTTTACCCCCGACGGCAAAGAGATCTGATCCGATGGCGGACGCGATTCTGACGTCGCTCGTCTACGTCGAGCGCGACGGCAAGTATCTGATGCTGCATCGGACGAAACGCGAAAACGACGTCAACGCGGGAAAATGGATCGGGGTCGGCGGCAAGTTCGAGCAAGACGAGAGCCCCGAGGAATGCGCGATCCGCGAGACGCGGGAAGAGACGGGGCTGACGCTCCTCCGCCCGGTCTTTCGCGGGATCGTCACTTTTGTCAACGACGTCTGTCCGACCGAGTATATGCACCTTTTCACCTGCGACGACTTCGCCGGAACGGTCCGCGACTGCGACGAGGGCGAACTCGCGTGGGTCGAGAAAAGCCGCGTGCCGTCGCTCCCGCTCTGGGCGGGGGATCGGATCTTTCTGTCGCTTCTTTCCCGGGACGCGCCCTTCTTTTCCCTGAAACTCGTTTACACGGGCGACACGCTCGTCCGCGCGATCCTCGACGGGCGGGAATTGCCGCTCTGATCCCGTTTTTCGCCCCCGCGAGTCTGTCGGCGGGGGCGCTCTTTTTCGGGGGCAATCGTGAACAAAAATAAAATTTTTGAAAAAAAGACTTGACAGATTATAAAAAAAAGGATAAAATAGACTCGGTATTTTGGAAGACCTTATGGATTCTTTCTGAAAACTACATATTATTTATGGGCAAAGCCACTGCAAAGTGGTGACGCAAAGCTATAGGGACTCATTGAGTCAGCCAGTTGCAAGGGCAACGCGGCTGGCTTTTTTCTTATCAAAACCGGATCCGCTCTCCGCACGATCGGAAAGACTTAAAGCAACTAAAAACGAAAGGAGGAGCCGGATATGTTCGCCAATCTGACAAAGAATCAGAAACTGAAACTGATCGGCAGTTTTGCGGCTACCGCGTTTCTCGGTTTCGTTGTCGTGCTCGTCGTCTTCCTGTATCTGAATCCTTCTCTCGGGTGGTTCTCCACCAATCGGACGGTGAACGGAAACGGCGTGGGGGTAGAGGTAGGATACGACGATTTCTACGTGAATGCGATCTATTATCAGTACGACCCGAAGGAGAGCGCCGTTGTCAGTTCGTCGGACCTCTCGGACATCCAATTCAACCCGTACGATCTGGTTTTTCGGTCGCGCAACCGGTATACCCCCGTCATCGCCGCCCTGAAAATGACGGGAAACGACCTTCTCTCGTCCGGTTCGCTGACCATCCGGATCAACCGGAATACGACCGCGGACAAGAACGGATACGTGGTCGATGAAAACACCGGGCGTATGCATCTGACCGAGTATTTCACCAGCATTATGCGCGTGACCCCGTACGTGGGCGCCGCCTACTATTCTTCCACCGCGGAGACGCTGTACGCCAACGTCGACAGTGCCGTGAATTACGAGTACGCCCGTTCCCTGACCGGGAACGTAGACGCGGAAAACGGACAGCCGCAGTCGCTTGTCTTCACCGACGTTACGATGAACGGAGATCTGATCAATACGGTTGAAAAAGAGGATTATATCGATATTGAGATCTCCTACGAGATTAGTGATTTTGTGTGGGATAACGGCGTTTTAACCCTGATCGTATATCTGTACATCACCTACGACGAGGGCGGACTGCTGGGGATCTATCAGAAAACGACCGAAACCGGCAGCATCAGCGCCGGCGGGGATATTACGGATCAATCCATCCGGTTTCAGAACGACCTGTTCTATATCAAGGTTACGCGTGAATGAATATGACGATAAGGGCTGATAAGATGAAAAAAGCGGGCATCCTTATTTTGATCATAACGATTTTGCTGGGGGTTTTTCTTCCGGCTTCTTTGGCTTGGTTCGCCGATCATTCCCGGACGGTAGTCGGTATGAACTCGTACGTTCACAAGTCGTATTTCGAGAGCGGAGACGGATTAGGGAGGTATCAGTACAACGTTTCCTATTCCGTCGACGCGGAGGGGGTTGAGGTCGCCGAACGCGGAAAAGACGGCGGGGGGCAGGATCTGACGACGGATGATGGCTGCGCCTTCGAGATCAAGTACCCGGTTCAGCTCTTCTATTTCGCGTGGCTGCAGTACCTCGGATATTTCAATCAGCCGGAAACAGATGAAGGCGAAGAGACCGGCGCCGTAAAGCAGGTATATTTCTATCTTTCCGCGGATCTCGATATGACGGGCTGGACGCTGCCCCCCATCGGCACGTCCACCTATCCCTTCGTCGGCAACTTCGACGGCAACGGGCATACGATCTTCAATCTGACGGTGCAGAACGTAGACACCAGCACGACGCTCAATCCGGAGAAAACGCTGACTACCCGGCCGGTCGATTCGATCTCCGGCGCGGAGATCATCGGCTTTTTCGGCGTCATCGGCTCGATGAACAACAATGGAAAAGTCTACGGCGCAATAGAGAACGACGGTGAGTTCGTTCACTCCGAGTTCGAGTCGTACAGTTATTCCGGAGAAATCAACCAGGTCAAAAACTTTACCCTTGACGGCGTGACCGTCAACACCGAAACGGAAGACGCCCTGATCGGGGCGATCGCGGGTTACGTGAACGGCACGGTTTCCAACACGGCGGTATCGGATACCGACGTCGTGGTGAAAGCCGGGACGGGCGTTTTGACCTTCACCGAAAACGTATCGGATCATTCGCTCGTCGGCTACTGCACCGACGCCTGTAAGTTCACCCTGAACGTTTCCCGGGTCACGCTTCACACGCCCGGCGAGACGCAGAACATCATTTACAAGAGCACGCAGGGAGAGGGCGCGGGCTTCGGCGGAAGTATCCAGATGAAGACGATTCACGAACGGATCGCTAACGCCGCGACCGTCACCCCGTCCGGCGCCGGTACGTACGTGACGGCACAGAGAGTCGTCCGGGACGCCGACGGCAGGATCCTTTCCATCACGCCGACCGACTACGCCAATATATCGGGTCTTAATAACTATCGCTATTACGCGGCGGCGGACTCCGGGTACTATTACCGCTATCGGCAAAGCAACACCTACGATCAGTACCTCTATATCACGCAGGAATCCATGACGGTCACCAATATCCGTTATACGCGCGAAACCGAGAGTGGGTATACCGTCTCCGATGCGGGCGGGACGTATTATCTGAACCTGAACGACGATGCCGACGGACTGACGACCGACGGCGACGCTTCCACCGGCTGGGTATACGCAAACAATCGCATCTATACCTATTCCGAGGTGGACGGCGCAAAACATTACCTGAACGGAACGACCACCCTTTCGGTGGATACGACCGCGAGCACGTCCTGGACGTGGAACAACAACCGTTTTTCGTATACCTATAACGGGATGACCTATTACCTCCAATACAGCGGCGGATGGACGGTCGTTCCCGAATACTATTATCTTATCAGCGACGGAAGCGGCAACTATCTGCGCTACAATAACGGGCTGGTCAATACGACGAACAGCGCGCAGGCGTCGCACTGGACGTTCTCGACGTCGGGCGCCAATCCGAGCGGCTATATTTCTACGACCGTCGGCAATACGACCTACTATCTGCGCTACAATAACGGGCTGACGACGACGACGACCGCGAATAACGCGACCTCCTGGACGAACAACGGCACCGGTCTGTATAACGGTTCCAACTATATCCGGTTCAACGGGACGTCTTGGATCGCGGGACCGCGCGGCACGTATTACGCGATCCGTAACGGAGCCAACTACCTGAATATTACGGCGGTGAGCAACAACGTCGCCACCGTCGGTACCGGAACCAGCGTCGCCGACGTCTCGCTTAACGGGCATACGCTCTGGACGTTTTCCTCGACGGCGGGGAATCCGTCCGGCACGGTTTCGGCAACCGTCAACGGGACGACCTACTACCTGAACGACAGCGCCGGAACGCTGACCGCGACGACGGCGAACAACACCTCCTGGTCGAACGACGGCACCTCGATCAAAAACGGTACGGATTATCTTGCATACAACGGTGGCTGGACGATCGAGGTCGTCAACCAGATGGCGATCAAGAGCGGGAATTCCTATCTCAATATCACGGGTACGAACGGGACTAACGCCACACTCGGTACCGGAAACAGCGCCGCGACGGGAAGCGTGTCGGGTCATACGCTCTGGACCGTTTCGAACAGCGGGCAGATCTATGCCGTCGCAAACGGCAATACCTACTATCTGCGCAACAACAACGGAACGCTGTCCGCGACGACGACCAACTCTTCGGGGTGGACGGTTGACGCCACACATATTTCCAACGGTAATTATTATTTATACTATGACGCAACCACGTGGAAACTGGCAAATACAACGTCCGAGTTGTTGGGCTATACCATTGATTATAACGAAAATTATCTGAACCTGACGAGCACAAGTACCAACACGAACAACCCGATCGGAACCGGCACCAACGTAGCCGATCTGAGTTATAACGGTCACACGGTCTGGACGTTTGAAACTACCGGAACCTACCCGTCGGGAAGAATGTCGGTCACAATCAGCGGCACACGATATTACTTATACGGAAATTCAAATAATCAGAATAACAGATTGAGGATCGATACCAGTCCAACCGCCAGTTATGCTAACTGGACCAACTCCAGCGGAAAACTGCAGGTCAGAAGCAGGTATCTCCGATACAACAACGGCTGGCAGCATAGTACCACCAACTCGAACAACACGTTGAACTTCACGCCGATTTACGCCTCGGTTACCCTGGAAACCGGATCGGCTCCGTCGGTTACCGTCACGTCCGAAACCGAGCCGGTGCCGTCGGTGCAAGCCGGGCGGGTCGATTCCTCGATTTCCGCTCTGACCCGGAGCGCGACCGACGTCTCGGTTCTGACGCGCGACCCCGACACGAAGGAAGCGTCGTCGTACTACGCGGCGATGCCGATCAACGCGAAGAACGACCGCGAACATAACGATTATAGCATCAACGTCGACACGAATACGGGCTACATCGTATCGGGCAACTATTCCGCGGACCAGGGCAACGCCGATATCCGTATTTCGTATTACGCGGCGTCAAGCATTTCCACCGCGACGAACGGATCGTACAGTCCTTTTACCACGGAGGCTGACGCCCGTATGGAGGTCATCACCGCGCTGAGCAACGACACGTACAGCGGGTGGTACCGGGTGAAAGACAACGTAAACGAAAACAACACCAGTTTTGCGACCAATATTACAAACGCCGTTTCCAACGACAGACGCAAATGGTATACCGAACTCGGGTTGAAGCGGTATGAGGACGCGAGAGATTCCATGACCAAAACGCTGGTCGGCAGCAGCAACGTATACGGTCTTCACTTCATGGACGCGTCGATCGACATCAATCATCTCATCACGCTGCCCGAGGCGCATATCGAGGGTGAAACCTATTATAACTATCAGGTGCCGAACGACTGCATCGACTTCAACGTCAAGCGGCGCGGGTACATCACGGTTTTCGCCGGAACGTATTTCACGCAGGGGGGGAATAATAACACCTTCTTCTCGCTGCACGAGATCGAGCGCTACGAGGAAACCGATCCGTGGGTCGTGGCGGGAATCAAAGCGGTCCACGATATCAAATCCATCAAGGAAATCTCCAAGATCTACCGGGCGGCTGAGGGCAGCGATTTCATCTACCAATACACCGCAGCCAGCGGAGGCGGTTATTCCAGCGCGGCTGCCCGTGGCACACTGGCGTTCGATATGGAATGGATGACGAATCCGGAAGCGAGCAAGTTCGTGATGAACGCGGTCTACTATTTCGAGATCCCGGTCAACGGCGGCGAATTCGCTTTGGGTTCGGTTCCCGATAAACGAGGCGCCTATCTGTTCTACCTCGATATTGCCGCCAACGCCGGCACGGCGGAGGACAAAGACCGCGTGACCGTGACCGAGAAGATCAAAGACGAGAGTTATTCCGTTTCGCTTCCCCGCGGCGTGCAGCTGGTCGAATCCGGCAACGCGTACGACGCCTCCAAGCCGTACGAGTTCGCAACGTTCGCCCTGAAAAGCGGGTTCAGCGGAACCTATCCGCTGGTACGCACCGGCACCGACGTTCTCTATACCGAAAATACGTATGCCAAACTGACCTACATCGGGGCGACGCTGAGTGCCGGAACAGACGACGGCGAGGGAGGGACGGATCCCTACGCGTACTATCCGAACGGATACGTGATCCGCTACCTGGAACACGTAACCGATAAGGGAAGGGACACCGACAACTACGACCACTTCCTGATCGAAACGATCGACGCCTACGACAGTGCGGGAACCCGAACGGGAAGAACCGTCAGGGTGTACGCGGACGTCGAGAATTTGGAAGTGAACGACACGGTGGATGAAGCCGACCTTGATTTGATCATCACCTTTACCTACGATCCCGCGGGACACAGCGGTATGAAAACACGCGTCGTCCGCGCCGTGTCGGAGGGGGGATTCAATATCTCCTTCGACCAGAACGTAACGATTATTTCCGCGTCGATAACAAGCGAAGCCGTGCACGTGAACTTCGGTGACAATACCGCGTCTACCCTGATTACCGCGTCCGCCGCGACGCCGCTTGCCGCCAATACCGTCGTTTCGGAGCTCAATATGTCCGGTTTGACGGAGAGCACCGTGGAGAATAAGTACTTTGCCTCGGTGTACGGACCGAACGCCGTCGACCAGCCCGCCGAGATCGCCACGTACTTCTATTACTATGAGGGAAGCGGCGTGTCCGTCACGCCGACGACCGCGATCACGATGCCGCAGCTGGACACCGGCAACGCCGCTCAGGCAAGGAATCTGACTTACGCGGTCACGCTGACCCCCGGCGACGGCGTTTCAAGCGTGAAGGTTTACGGCAAACGGCTGCTTGATTCCTACACCTATTCCACAAAGGTTCTGAATGAGACGGAGGGCGAAAGCATCGTTGACTCGGGAACCGTAACGGTGACCGTAAGCGGCGTAACGGTCAACGGCACCTCGCTCGGAACGACCAACACCGAAATTACGATCAACGGGAGCTAACGACGCAAAACAACGCTTCGTCGCCCCGTCTCCCATCCCCGGTACGCCGGGCTTCCTACCGTTTCCGCAGGCGGGCAACCGCTGAAAAACCGGAAAAACCGCACCGCAAATACCCTACCCCAGCGCAAGGGCGCCCGGAGCAATCCGGGCGTCTGTTGCGTTTTCGGGGACGCCCTGCAAGCGGAAACGCAAAAAGAAAGCGCACGGATCGCTCCGTGCGCTTTTCGTTTTCCGGGGCGGGGAAGCCCCGCCGGGAGATTACTTGTTCTTCTGCGACTCCTCGACGGCGACCGCGACGGCGACCGTCGCGCCGACCATCGGGTTGTTGCCCATACCGATGAGCCCCATCATTTCGACGTGCGCCGGGACCGAAGAGGAACCCGCGAACTGCGCGTCGCTGTGCATACGACCCATCGTGTCGGTCATGCCGTAGCTGGACGGACCGGCAGCCATATTGTCGGGGTGCAGGGTTCTGCCCGTTCCGCCGCCCGAGGCGACCGAGAAGTACTTGACGCCGTTCTCGACGCACCATTTCTTGTAGGTGCCGGCGACCGGGTGCTGGAAGCGGGTCGGGTTGGTCGAGTTACCGGTGATCGAAACGCCGACGTGTTCGAGTTTCATGATCGCCACGCCCTCCGGCACATTGTCGGCGCCGTAGCAGCGGACGTTCGCGCGCGGACCCTGCGAGTAGGCGGTCTTCGAGACGACCTTGACCTCTTCGGTGTAGGGGTCGAACTCGGTCTTGCAGTAGGTAAAGCCGTTGATGCGCGAGATGATGAAGGCGGCGTCCTTGCCCAGCCCGTTCAGGATGACCTGCAGGGGGTTCTTACGCACCTTGTTCGCGTTCAGGGCGATCTTGATCGCGCCCTCGGCGGCGGCAAACGACTCGTGTCCCGCGAGGAAGCAGAAGCAGCTCGTCTCCTCCGAGAGGAGCATCGCGCCGAGATTGCCGTGACCGAGCCCGACCTTGCGGTTCTCGGCGACCGAACCGGGGATGCAGAACGCCTGCAACCCGATGCCGATGGCGGCGGCGGCGTCAGACGCCTTCTTGCAGCCCTTTTTCAGGGCGATGGCGGCGCCGACGGTGTACGCCCAGACGGCGTTCTCAAAGCAGATCGGCTGCGTTTCGCGCACGATCTTGTCGCAGTCGATGCCGGCGGCAAGGGTGATGTCGCGGCACTCCTCGATCGAGTTGATGCCGTATTCTTTCAGGGCGGCGTTGATCTTGTCAACTCTTCTTTCGTATCCTTCAAACAATGCCATTTCGCTCGTCCTCCTTATTTCTTCCGGGGGTCGATATAGCTGACCGCGTCGGCGAATCTGCCGTAGGTGCCGATCGACTTCTGATAAGCGGTGTTCGGATCGTCGCCGCGTTTGATGAAGTCGGTCATCTTGCCGAGCGAAACGAACTCGTACCCGATCACCTGATTGTCGGCGTCAAGCGCCATCCGGGTGACGTAGCCCTCCGCCATTTCGAGGTAGCGGACGCCCTTCGCCTTCGTGCCGTACATCGTGCCGACCTGCGAACGGGTGCCTTTGCCGAGGTCTTCCAGCCCCGCGCCGATCACGAGTCCGCCCTCGGAGAACGCCGATTGGGTACGCCCGTAGACGATTTGCAGGAAAAGTTCGCGCATCGCGGTGTTGATCGCGTCGCAGACGAGGTCGGTGTTCAGCGCTTCCAGAATGGTTTTACCGGGCAGGATCTCCGCCGCCATCGCGGCGGAATGGGTCATCCCGGAGCAGCCGATCGTCTCGACCAGCGCCTCCTCGATGATCCCTTTTTTCACGTTCAGGGTCAGTTTGCAGGCGCCCTGCTGGGGAGCGCACCAGCCGATCCCGTGGGTAAGACCGGAGATGTCGGACACCTCTTTCGCCTGCACCCATTTCCCCTCTTCGGGAAGCGGGGCGGGACCGTGATCCGGACCCTTGGCGACGGTGCACATCGCGGCGACGTCGCTCGACATCGCGTATTCACACTTGCTCATGTTCTTTCTCCTTTTCGTTTGATCCGCGCGGGCGGTCAGTCGACGATGATCTCGCCTTCGGTCGCGCCGAACGCGGCGTTCGATTCGTCGGTGTCAATGTGCATCGCGGGGGAAAACTTCGTGCTGACGCGCACGACCACCGCGTCGAAGATCAGGGGACGGAGCCCGTTGACCTTGACCTTGACGATCTGCTTGTCCTTCACGCCGAATTCCGCGGCGGTTTCGGGGGTCAGATGGATGTGCCGCTGCGCCGCGATCACGCCCTCGGAAAGTTCGATCTCGCCGCACGGCCCGATGATCTTGCACGCGCCGCTCCCGGCAATATCGCCGCTCTCGCGGATCGGCGCCTTCACGCCGATGGTGCGCGCGTCGGTCAGGGAAAGTTCGACCTGATCGGCGCTCCGTTCGGGACCGAGGATGCTGGCGGAGAGCTGTCCGCGCTCGCCGACGACGGTCACCTTCTCGGCGCAGGCGAACTGCCCGGGCTGGGAAAGGTCCTTCTTCTTCGTCAGCTGGTAGCCGGCGCCGAAGAGAAGATCGACGTGCTCACGGGTAAGATGAACGTGACGGGCGGAGGTTTCCACAATAATTTTTGCCATTGTTTTGTCTCCTTAATCTGTTCTTTTTTTCTTCCGCCGAATATTATAACATATAAGAATTGAAAAGTAAATGCGCAGAAAAGATAATCTCGCGTCGGAATAAAAACGATTCTTCGGCAAAAACTATAAAAACGAAAAAAGGAACAGCGGGAGCGGAAAAGCAAATGGAAAAAAGACAGACCGAAGAGACAGAAAAGAAGAGCGATCAGGGAGAGGGCGTCAACCTTCTGCCGGGCGGCGGCGGGGTGACGGCGGAGAACGGGCGCGAGTGCTTCTACTGCCTGAACGTCATCGGGCAGATCGAGGGGCATTACGTGCAGGAGAGCAACCAGAAAACGACCAAATACGAGCATCTGATCCCGCTGCTGTTCGCGCTCGAAGAGGACGAACGGGTCGACGGGATCCTGATCCTTCTGAATACCATGGGCGGGGACGTCGAGGCGGGGCTCGCCATCTCGGAGGTGATCGCCTCGCTCGACAAGCCGACCGTCTCGGTGGTGCTGGGCGGGGGACATTCGATCGGCGTGCCGCTCGCCGTCTCTGCAAAGCGGTCGTTCATCGTCCCCTCCGCCACCATGACCGTCCATCCCGTCCGTACCACCGGAACGGTCATATCGGCGCCGCAGAGTTTCGCCTATCTCTCCGAGATGCAGGAGCGGATCGTCCGCTTCGTCGTCGAGCATTCGCGCGTCGGGCGCGACTATTTCGAGGAGGTGATGATGCGCACCGACCGGATGGCGAACGACGTCGGTTCGATCCTCGAAGGCGAGGAGGCGGTCGGGTGCGGACTGATCGACGGGATCGGCGGGATCCGCGAGGCGCTGTCCGCCCTGCGCGAGATGGCGGGGATCCCCGCGCCGCCGCTGCGCCGCCGCGCCGCGGGAAACGGCGGCGCCGGGCGGTCGGAGGGGGAAAACGGCTGACCGCCCTTATCCGCCCGCCCCGTCCGAGAGATTGACGACGAGGACGCCTTTCCGTTCGGCTCTCTTAAAGCAAATATACTTCAAACGTTATACCGCAAAAATGACTTAAAATATACGCGAAATAAGTATTTTTCGGGGGACGTTATGAGAAACAAGGAGAATAAGCATCTCGGGATCGAGATCGACCCGGAATTGCACCGAAAGATCAAGTACGTAGCCGAATACGAGGGGCGTTCGATCAACGGGCAGATCCTCTACCTCGTCAGACAATGCGTCAAAAAGTTTGAGAGCGAGGTCGAACCGATCGCCCCGGAATCCGGGGAAGGAAAATGAAAACGAAAAGAGACCCGACGGTGCGGGTCTTTTTTCTTTCCTTGCTTCTTTTTCTCTTGTTCTATTTGTCACCTGACGGGTGACAAGCCAAAGAATGGTAAAATTGTGCAACCCTAACCGAAATGATAGACAAAATCGGTCTGCGATTTAGAAAAACGCGGACCGTTTTTCTTTTTTCGGCGTGCTATAATAGTCACGCAACAGGTGAAAAGCGTGACGCCTGACGCAATTTGATCGCTGCCGCAGGACACGGCAGGTACGAGCCGCTTAGGCGTTTTTTTCGCCGGGTAGTCGGCGGGGCGATCCGAAAAAACGAACGAAGGGAGGGGGAAGTATGACGGGGGAAAACGCGGCGCCGGACGGGGAGTCCGTACCCGACGGCGCGGGGGAGCGGATGATCCGCTATTTCCGCGAGTGCGCCGCCGGGGGAGAACTGCCCACCTTTTCGGGTGCGGCGGAACTGCTCGGGGTCGGGGTACTGACGCTCGGCGAGTGGCGGGCGCGCGATCCGGCGTTTGCCCGCGCGACGGCGGAGTGCAGGGCGATCACAGCCGATCATCTGCTCCGGCAGGGGCTCGCCAAGCGCTACGACGCCTCGCTCGTCAAATTCCTTCTTCCCTTTTTCGGGATGGGGTCCGACGGGGAGGAGGGACCCGACGAACTCTCGGTGAAGATCGAGGTTCTCGACGGGGGATCCCCGGACAATGCCGTCTGAGGACGTTTCCTTCAAGGTGACGCCGCGGCAGAGGGCGTTTCTTTCCGCCTCCGAGCGGGAGGTGCTCTTCGGCGGGGCGGCGGGGGGAGGCAAGTCGTTCGGGCAACTGATCGACGCCTTCCTTTACGCGCTCCGTTACCCGAAGTCGAAGCAACTGATCCTGCGACGTACCTATCCCGAACTCGAAAAATCGCTCATCCGGGTCAGCCGGACGATCTATCCCGGGTCGGTCTACACCTACAACGGGAGCAGTCACGTCGGGTACTTCAAAAACGGGTCGCTGATCGATTTCGGCTATTCGGCGAGCGAAGCGGACGTCTTCCAATATCAATCGGCGGAATACGACGTCATCCGCTTCGACGAGCTGACCCACTTCACCGAGTTCCAGTACGTCTATATGCTCTCGCGGCTCCGGGGGGTCAACGGCTACCCGAAGCAGATCAAGTCGTCCACCAATCCGGGCGGGATCGGTCACGCTTGGGTGAAGGAGCGGTTCATCGACCCTTCGCCCCCCGATACGCCCTTCGTCGGCGAGGACGGGGGAAGCCGGATCTTCCTCCCCGCGAAGATCGACGACAATCCCTTTCTTGTCCGGGCGGATCCCGAATACCGGGAGCGCCTGCTCGCCCTGCCGGAGGAGCAGAAGCGGGCGCTTCTCTTCGGGGACTGGAACCTGCTCGAAGGCAGGTTCTTCCGGGAGTTCCGCTATGACCTTCACACCGTCGATCCCTTCCCGATTCCGGCGCATTGGCGGAAATACCGGACACTCGACTACGGACTCGACCGACTTGCCTGTCTTTGGGCGGCGCTCGATCCCGACGGCAACGTCTGGATCTATCGGGAGGTGTGCCGCTCCGATCTCATCATCTCGGACGCCGCCCGCGCCATCCTTTCGGCGGAGGGGGCGGGGGAGACGGTCTACGCGACGCTCTCTCCCCCCGATCTCTTCGCCCGGAGTCAGGAGTCGGGGCGCTCGCGCGCCCTGCTCTTCGCGGAGCACGGCGTCCGATTGACCAAGACCGAAAACGATCGGGAGACGGGTTGGCTCGCGGTCAAGGAGTTGTTAAAACAGGAGGGGGACCGTCCGCCGCGCTGCCGGATCTTCCGGACCTGTACCGAACTGATCCGGTGTCTTTCCTCGATCGAGTGCGATCCGGCGCGTCCCGGGGACGTGCGGAGCGAACCTCATCGCCTGACCCACGCCCCCGACGCGCTCCGCGGATTCGCGATCTACTACGCGCGTCCGAATCCGATAGAGGAGCGCGTCCGGGGTCGCCGCTGGACGCCCGATCAATGGGAGGACTACGAAAACGCCGACCGCGCGGGGCGGGATTATCTGCTTCGCCGGTACGGCAGACCCGAGTAACGAACCGAAAAACAAAGGAGACAAAGAACTTGAAAATCGAGGAAGGCGTTTCCCGTCTCTCCTTTTTCGCGTCCCTCTACGAGGAGGCGAAGGAACGGTTGACGGGAATCAGCGAAGCGCTCGAAAAGAACGAGGCGCAGTACCGCGGCGACGACAGGATCGACGGGTCGACCGAGCGCGCCACCGCCGTCCGCAACATCACCTACGAGATCGTCGAAAGCCAGGTCGCGTCGGACGTCCCGCAGCCGAAGATCACGGCGGCGGAGTACAGCGAGGAACGCGAACGGCTCGCCCACGCCGTCGAGCGGCTCTGCGTTTCGGTGCGGGACGAACTCCCCTTCGAGGAGATGAACGATCTTGACGAGCGTTACACCTACGTCTACGGCGGAAGCGTGTGGCTCGTCGAATGGGAAGAACGGGAGGGGGGTCGCGGCGGCGTTCGCGTCGAGTGCGTCTCTCCCCGCGACTTCTTTCCGCAGCCCGAACTCTGTCGGATCGAGGATATGGAGTACTGCTTCTTCCGTTTCGACACGACGCGCGAGGAGATCTGCCGCCGCTACGGCGTCAGTCCCGAGGTCGCGCGCGAAGCCGAACGAGAGGGGGCGTCGGACGGGATCGGCGAGACCGTCACCGTCGTCGTTTGCTACTACCGGGGCGAGGAGGGCGAGGTCTGCCGCTTCGTTTTCTCGGGCGACGCGGTGTTGGAGGACGCCGTCGGTTACTTCCGGCGGAAGATCGGGGATCGCCGCGCCGACGCCGAGCGACCCGGAAAACCCATCCCCCTGACCTCGGGCGACGCGATCAATCCCGTCACGGCGTACCTGCGCCCGGACGGGAGCGTCGGGCGCGTTCCGACCGCCCTTCCGTATTACGAGATCCGGGAATTCCCGATCGTGATCCGGCGGAACACCGCCGCCGAGCGGCGGCTTCTCGGTCAGTCCGACTGCGCCTTCATCCGCCCGCAGCAGCAGGCGATCAACAAGGTCGAGTCGCGCATCCTGCAAAAACTGATGCGCGGTTCGGTCACGCCCATCGTCCCCGAGGACGCGCAGATCTCGGTCAACAACAGCGTCTTCGGGCAGGTGATCCGGCTCCGCCCCGGCGAGAGCGCCGCCCAGTACGGGAAGGTGGACACCACCCCCGATGTTTCGCGCGACGTACTCGAAGCCGAACGGCTCTACGATCAGGCAAAGCGGATCGTCGGGATCTCGGACACCTATCAGGGGATGGATACCAACGTCGGCAACATCTCCGGGATCGCGCGGCAGTTGCAGGTCAGCCAGACGGCGGGACGGCTGGAATCGAAGCGCCGGATGAAGAACGCCGCCTACGCGAAGATCGACCGCCTGATCTTCCTCTACCATCTGTCCTACGCCGACGAGACGCGCGACCTGCACTATCTCGACACGTGGGGAAGGGAACAGAACGTGGCGTTCAACCGCTACGACTTCTATCGGTTCGATCCCGAACGCGGGGTCTATACCGTCGACGACGGATTCCTCTTCTCCGCCGATCTCGGACAGGGCGCCGAGATCGGACGCGAGGCGCTCTGGGAACGCAATCTCGACAATCTGCGGGCGGGTACGCTCGGGGATCCCGCCGATCCCGGCACGCTGCTCCGCTATTGGCAGATGCAGGAGAGGGCGCACTATCCCTTCGCGCGGGATCAGGTGGAATTCTTCCGGAGAAGCGGAAAAGGGGAGGAGGTGAATCGGGAGAATGAGTCTGAAAGCGGCGACGAAGTCGCTCCTGTCGACGCTCTTTCCGTCCTCGCGTTCGGGCGGGGCGAAGGAACTCGCTAAACGGCTGGAAGGAAAAAACCGCGAAATGACCTATCGGGAATGGCTGCGAAAGAACGGCGCGCAAGAGGACGGCGAAGCCCTGCGGAACGCCGGGACGGACAGAGCGAAAAACTCGCCGGTCTACGGCGCAGCAGGCGAGAAACTGAACGACCGGGGGCTTCTCGGCACGGGGTACGCGGACTATCTGCGGGAACGGAACGAGAAGACCTACCGCGAAATTATGGGAAGGATCCGGGAGTCGGACGACGAACGGGCGCGCGCCGATCGGGAGGGGTATCTCGCCTATCTCGGAAAGTGGGAGACGGCGCAGGATGAACTGATGAAAAAAACGCTGTCCCACCTTGCCGAAACCAAGGTTTCCGGGATCGACGACGCCTACGCCGACGCGCTCTCGGCGGGTCTTTCCGACGAGCGTGCGAGGATCGTTTCGCGGATCGCGCCCTCGGTCGCGCGTTACGGAATGCGCCGCCTCCGCGAGGGGGTCTCGGGCGTTCTCGCCGTCAGTCTCTCGGCGGGGCTTTCGGGTGAGGAAGCCGAACTGCTCGCGCGCGCCTGCGGCGTACCCGCGTCGGACGCGGCGAAACTGCGGCAGACGGTCGAATCGTCGCCGTCACGCACCGTCGGCGGATCCGACCGATGGGAGTAGAGCGAAATCGGAACGAGGGGAGGTGAAAGAATGAAAGAACGGGATATGGGAAAGAACCCCTACGCCACCAACCGCGGCGGACGGATCGAAGCGCCGAACAAAGAGAGCGAAAAACCGAAGGCGTCAACGATCCGTCCCGCGGGCGACGGCAGAGCGTAAAGACCGAACGACGAAAGGAAAAAAAGAACGTGAACGAAAACGAAATCAGAACCGAAACGGTACGGGAAACCGAACCGACGGAGGCGACGCCCGCGTCGGAGAGAATCGCCGAAACCGAAGCGCCGGAAACGGTCGACGAAACCGAAGAGTCGGCGTCCCTCCCGGAAAACGGGGCGGACGAAACGGCGTCCGGCGACGACCCCGACGGGGAGAACGCACCGGAAGAGACGCCGGACGGGGACGACGAGCGCTACCGGAGGCAGGCGGAGAGCGATCTTGCCGAATTGCAGAGGATCGACCCCGCCGCGGCGGGCTACCGCCATCTCGGAGAGATGCCCGGCGCGCTCCGCTTCGCCGAACTCCGCGGGCTCGGACTCACGGTCGAGGAGGCGTACTTCGCCGTCAGGGGGGCGGTTGTCGAAAAAACCGATCCCGACAGGGGCGGAAGGGCGCATCTGCACGGATCCGTGCCCGGGCGCGCCGCATCGGGCGGGAACGGAATGACCGTCGGCGAGATCGAAAACGCGCGACGGCTCTTTCCGGGGCTTCCCGACCGTGAGATCGCGTCGCTCTGGCGGCGCGTGAACGAAAACTGAACGAAACGAAAGAAAGGACGGACAAAGAATGTATAAACTCGTAAAGATCCTCTCGGGACGGGGGAATGAGGCGGAGCCGCGCACCGTTTCGGTGACGGCGCTCTCGGCGGCGATCGACGCCGGCACGCCGGTCAATATCGCGGCGGGCGTCGTGACCCCTCTGACCGCTTCCACCACCGTGCTCGCCACGCATATCGTCGCGCGGGCGGCGGCGTCGGGCGCGACGTCGATCCTCGTCTTCGACCTGCTTCCCGGCATGGTGTTCGAGGCGCCGCTCACCGCCGCCATCGGCTCGATGAAGGTCGGCGGCGAATACAAGATCACGGCGTCGGGCGTCTCCGCGACCGCGGTTTCAAGCTCGGTGCGCGGCGCCATCCTCTTCGATCCCGCAGGGGCGGCGCTCACGGGCGACAAGGTTCTTGTGACCTTCCCGCTCGCCTGACGAAAACTGACAGAAAGGAAAGAAACGAATGTCGATCGTATACGCGAAATCTTCGGGGCTTGTGAACGCCCAGATCGGACGGCTGGAAACCCCGATCAAAATGATCATCGAGCACGAGTCGGACAACCTCACCAAGCAGGGAGGCGTCCGCGACTGGCTCTTCAACGTCGAGAGTTCCGACCGGTTCGGCGAGACCGTCGTCGGTCAGAACGAGTTCGGGGTCTTTACCTCGGTGGAGGAGGGCGCAGGCGCCGAAAACGACGATCTTGCGGAGACCTACAAGAAGTTCATCGAACACATCCAGTTCATGAAGGAGTTTACCGTCACGGCGCAGATGATGGAGGACGCCCGGTACGGGGTCGCCGCCGACGCGAAACGCCGCGCGGAGAACTTCACCCGCGCCTACTTCAAGACGCAGAACAAGATCTGCGAGTACGCGCTGGCAAACGGCACGGCGACCTCCGGCACCTTTGCCCGCGCCTCGCTCGATCTGACCACCCCCGACGGGCAGGCGCTGTTCAGCTCCTCGCACCGCTGGGGCGGACAGCGCGCGTCGGGCACGCAGGCAAACTTCTTCTACGGGGACGTGTTCTCGTCGACCGTCGGGGGCAACCGGGTCGCGTCGAGCGCGGTCTTCGAGGAGGCGCTTGCCGCCCTCGCCGTCAAACTCCGCAATATGAAGGACGAGAACGGGGAACCGCTCGGCTACACCGCCGACACCCTGATCCTGCCCGGCAACCGCCCCGCCGCCGAGATGATCGCGAAGAAGGTCTGCGGCTCCGAGGGCGCGCTCGGCAACGGTTACAACGACATCAACCTGCACTACGGGAACTGGAACGTCGTGATCCTCCCCGGCTGGCAGACCTCGGACGACCGCTGCATGATTATGTCGAGCGAGGCGAACAAGAACCTCGCGGGCAACCTCTTCTTCAACCGCATTCCGCTCACCGTCACCAACTGGGTGGACAACCACACCGGCAACTACGTCTGGAACGGCAGATGCCGCTTCGGCGTCGGGTTCGGCACGTACAAGCACATCCTGCTCGCCGTGGACAGCGCGAGTTCGGTCACGGGGGCGACCGCGCTGTGACGGTCGGGGAGTTGCAGGCGGAGGTCGCCTATCTCGGGTTCGAGACCCGTCTGAACGACGAGGCGATCCGCCGCGGGTTCATCCCCGCCGTCAATCGCGGGATCGCGGAACTCGACGCGCTGATGCCGAGGACGGAAAGAGTCACTTTCTACCACCGTCCCCCCGCCGATCTGCTCCCCGCTTTTTCTTCGATCCGCAAAAGTCCGGGGGAGACCGTCACGGTCTCTCTCCCGGACGGGACCCGCGCACTTTCCGCACGGGTCTCGGGGACCGGGACGCTGATCTTCTCGGACGGGAGCGGGGAAACGCGCTTCCCGTTTGCGACGGGGCGGCGGACGGCGACCTTCTCCCGAAACGTGACGGGGAGCGGCACGCTGTTGCTCTCGGACGGCGACGGCGGGACGGGGGACGCGGATCTGATCGCGGTGCGCGCCTATGATTCCGCGTCCGCCGACGGGCTTTTTGACGAGTCGGGTTTTCTCGCCTACCGGGTGCGCGACGCGCGCCCCGATTTCCACGCCTTCGCGCCGCCCTTCGTCGAGTACCGGGGCGCGCCTTATACGGGCGAATACAGGACGGCGAACGGGACGCTTCTGCTTCCGGCGTCGGCGCCGACGGGGGAATACACGGCGGTGATCCGCTTGGCGCCCCGGACGGTATCCGAAGCGGACGGGAGCGACGCGACGGTCCCGCTCGACGGGGCGCTCGCCGCCCTTTTGCCCGAACTCGTCGCCTCCTTTCTCTGGCTTGACGACGCGCCCGAGAAAGCGCGGTTCTACTACGAGACCTATCTGCGCAAGAACGCCGCCTTCCGCTCGGCGCTCCGCGGAGAGGGCGACCGTTCGGTTCGCGGGAACGGCTGGTAAGGAGGCGATCGGATGGCACGTGTTACCCATCGCCGGATCGCCGCCTCTTCGGGGTTCGATCCCTCGGGCGCGGGCGGCAGACCGACCGTTTCACGCAACCTTTACCGCGACTACGCGGCGGCGGGCGAACCCTCCTGGCGGACGGTGCCGGGATACCGGCTCCACGCGACGCTGTCGGGGAAGATCAACGGGATCTTTCCCTTCGGCGAGGGAGTTTTGCACGCCGACGAGACGCCGGGGCGGCTCTGGCTCGTCCACGCCGGGACCGAACTCTGGCTCGTCCGGGCGGACGACGGATCGAAACGCCGTTTTCTCGGCTTGACCCTTTCGGATCACGAGAGCCGGGGCTGCCGCTTCGACGGTTGGTTCTATCTTCTCGACGGCACGCGCTTCGTCAGGGTCAGAACCGATCCGCAGGACAACTCCGATCCGCTTTTCCGGAGCGAGACGGTCGGCGGATACGTTCCGACCTGTATCCTCAACGGCGAGCCCTACGAATCGGCGAACCTTTTGACGGGGATCTACCGGATCGCGGCGGATCTGTCGGATCCCGTCGGCTCGTCGGACGCCGACTTTCACTACGGACGCTCGGGCAGAGCGGGGGAGGCGGTGCTTCTCTCCGCCGCCACGGCGTCGGGCGACGTTTTCCTGCCCGAAACGGTCGCGGTGGACGGCGAGACGCTGCGCCTGACCGAGATCGGCGCGCACGCCTTCGACGGCAATCTGACCCTGACCGGGGTCGTCTGCCCCGACGGGATCACCCGGATCGGCACGTCGGCGTTCCGGGGCTGTACGGCGCTCGCCGCCTTCTCGGGCGGCGAGGAACTGACCGTGATCGGACTGAGCGCGTTCCGCAACTGCACGTCTCTTACCACCCTGATCCTGCCGGGAACGCTCCGTACGGTGAAGAGTTACGCCTTCTACGGGTGTTCGTCGCTTGCGACGCTTCACTACGGGGGCGACGACTTTGCCGGCGAAGTCGGCGTCTCGATCCTCGGCAATCAGCCCCTCTCCTCCCTGACGCCGAACAACGGATCCGACGGGGCGGGGGAGTTCGGGGACGCCTATACGCTCGCCTTCGACGCGCCGGCGGACGGCGTGGTCGAGGTCAAGCTCGACGGCGCCGAGATCTACGAGGACGCAGGCGACCCGGTCTATTCGGTCGGGACGAAGAACAGCAAAGCCGTTTCGGTCACGGTGAAAACGTCCGACCGTCGGAAACTGCGGGGATGCAGACTGACCGTGACGGTCTCGGCGTCCTCCCGCCGCGCGGGCGGCGAGTCGGTGCGCGAGGCGTTGCCCGGCTATACCGGGGAGATCCGCGATATGATCCGGCGGTGTCGGCTCATCACCGTTTTCGACGGACGGCTGTTCCTCTCCGGCAACCCCGACCTGCCCGACGTGGTTTTCTACTCCTGTCGGAACGCCGCGGGAACGATGGAGGGGGGTTACTTCGGCGTCTATCAGTACTTCCGCGACGGGGCGGGTAAGGACGCCGTCGTCTCGATGGTCGCGGGTCCCGACGCCCTGACCGTCTTCACGTCGGGGAACGGACGGGGCGGCGTGTTCCGCCACGCGGCGGCGTCGACCGGGGACGACCAACTTCCGCGGATCTATCCGCGCGAGAGCGGCAACGAACTGCCGGGTGTCGTCGGCGACGCGATCCTTTACCGCGACGCCCCCGTGTTCGTCTCGGCGGCGGGGATATACAGCGTCCTTCCGTCCGGGCTTCGCTACGAGCGCAGCACCGTCTGCCGTTCCGAGGGGATCGCGTCGCTCTTTCCGCTCGATCCCGCGTCGGTCCGGCTCGGCGTCTGGGACGGCTATCTCGCCGTCTTTCTCCCCGGCGGGGAGGTGCTGCTCGGCGACGGGCGGCAGGGGCGGGAACAGCCGTCGGAGGGGACCGGATTCGAGTGGTGGCGTCTGTCGGGGATCGGCGGACGTACGGGCGATCGCGTCGTTTACCGTTTTTCGTCCGCGCTCCCGTCGGGCGCCGCCGCGCTCGGCGTCACGCTGGCGCCGCCCGAACTGCGGGATACCGTGACCGAGGAGACCGTCGTTGAAGAGAACGGGGTTCTTTCGGTCACGGTCGGGACGGCGCGCTGCGCCGTTTACGGCGGGCGTGAAAAGGCGGGAGGGACGCTCTCGCCTCCCTCCGCTTTCGCCGCGAGCGGGGACGAACTTCTTTTCGGGGTCGGGACGGGAAAACTCTACCGTTTCAATACCGACAAGCGCGGCGTTCCGCCGACGGCGGAACTCTCCGGGATGACCGAGGGCGACGTCGCCCGCTACCGGGAAAACCATCCCGGCGAGATCGCGCCCGAATGGTACGATTTCGACGGGCATCCGATCCCGGTCCTGCTCGAAACGGCGCAGGACGACGGGGGACTTCCCACCTGCAGGAAAAACACCGTCGCGGGGTCGGCTTTTCTTGATCTCGACCGGTTGCCCCGCTCCACGTTTTCTTTGACGGTGGGATCGGACGGCAAAACCCCCGCGCAATCCTTCCGTATCAACGCGTCTGGCGCCGACTTCTCCTCGGTCGATTTCTCGGCGTTCTCGTTTGCGCCCTGCGGCGCGGGGACGGCGGTCTTCCGGGAGAAATGCCGCCTCTGGCACAGGAAACGCTATCTGATCCGCACGGAGGAGTTCGACTCCCCGATCTCGGTGCGCGCCGTCCTCTACCGCGCGGAGGAAGCCGGAAAAGTCAAGGAACAGTAAAGCCGGAAAAAAGAAAGGAGCGCTCCCCGCCGGGGGCGGGGAGCAGACGAATATGCCGATTGCACAACTGACCGAAAACGAAATGAACCAAATGGGGGTCGTCTCGCTTCCCACCCGCCCGAACGGCGACTATGCGTCGGGGGGAGAGGCGCTCTCCGCCGCCGCCCTGAAAGAGCGGTTCGATCGGCTCCCGCGCTATATCGCCGCGCGGCTGAACGCCGTGATCGCGGCGCTGAACGCCGATCCCTCGGACGGGGACGGCGCGATCGCGGGGATGATCCTGACCGGGATGTTCCCCGACGAAAACGCCGGGCATACCCTGTCCGACCTCTTTACCGATATTCTGAACGGCGATCTGGCGGGATACCTGTCGGTCGGGAACGGCTCGCTCTCCGAGGGGCTGGCGCGGAAGGAGGACACCTTCCTCGTCTCGACCTGTTCGGGGACGACCCTCACCCCCTCTGATCAGGTCGAGTATCGCTGCGGGACTCTGTCCGAACTCTCGCTCTCGCTCCCCGAAAACCCGTCGCCGACCTTCTGCTGCGCGATCGTGTTCGACACCCCGGAGGGGAACGAAAGCGCTTCGCTCGATTATCCGGAGGGGATCCGTTGGTCGGGCGACGACGTCGCGAACGGCGATCTCCTGCTCTTCGGGGAACGGCACTACACCGTTTTCCTCTGGTACGACGGGGCGTGGGAGGCGACGGTGCGGGGGGTGGATCTGTGAGCCGCCTGCAACGGCTGATCCGGATTCTTGCCTGCCGGACGGGACTCCGCACGGGAAAGAAGGTCGAGACGCGCGGAAACTTTCCCCTGACCAAACAGGGGACGTTCGGGGGTTTTGCGCTTCGGGACTACGGCGTACTCGGCGCCGTTCCGTCCAACGTCCCGATGCCCGGCGAGCCGAGCTACCCGAAGTTCACCGGGGCGGCGGAGTTCCCGGACGGATCGGCGGGGCTTTCGCTTTCCGTCACGGTCGGCGACGGCGCGGGAGAGAGCCGGGAAACCACGCTGTCCTTTCCCGGGGTCGATCCGCTGCGCGCGGTGTCCGGGGTCGCCGACGAACTCAATTTCGCCGGAGGAAAAGTGATCCGCCGCGTGGGGGTCTGCCGCGATCCCGTCCTGCTTCCCGGAATGCGGGACTCTTTCGGAAGCGGCTATCCGGCGCTGGGACTCCTCGTCGGCGACGGGTCGACGGTGGGCAGTTACCGGAACCTTCTTTCGTCTCATTGGTGCGAGATCCGGGGACGCGAACTCATCAACGGCGATATGCCGGGGATGAGCGTGCAGAGCGGGGTCCTCTACGTCAATCTCCCGCACGAGACCTACCGCCGCTTCGTCAAGGGGTGCGTCGGCGAGACGGTCGGGGAGGGGGACGGGGACGCGGCGACCTTTTCGGCTCTGCCAGCCCCCGGCGTCTACCGCTGCGATTTCTTCGACGGGACCAGCCGGGTCGTCACGCTGACCGAACGGCTGGACGGGATCCCGTACTGCGCCGACGTCGTCGCCGTTTCAAGGAGCGGCGCGATTCTGAAAAAATGCCTGCTCCGGCACACGTTCACGGGGGAGGAACCGTTTGAAGAACTGCCCGACTTTGAGGAAACCGGCGAAACGCTCTTCCGGATCGCGAAGGAGGACCTCGGCGGCAGAAACACCGAATACGAGATCCCGACCGCTCTCTGCACGCACTTCGTCTACGTAGAGTACGCGATCCCCGAGGACCTGATCTGGGACGGCGACGGATGCACGCCGACGTTCTGCGAGGACGACGAGTACTGGTATTTTTACCTTCCGGAGGAGGATTCGCTCGCGGGATTCTCGGACTACCTCGCCGACAAGAACGCCGAGGGGACGCCCGTCGTCCTCGTGTATCCCGCCGATTCGCCCGTCGAAACGCCGCTGACTTCCTATCTCGCCGATACGGCGACGGTCGGCGCCGTCACGCCGTTCCCCGCGATCGCCGACGATTACGCCTTCGACGCAGCCGATGGCGTTACGCTGATCCCGGCGATGCGGGAGTTCTTTTCCGAGGAACGCGCGGCGGGGCGGGAGATCGAGATCTACTACGTGCTTCCCGAAAACGAAGTCGGCGAAACCGAACTCCCGCTTCCGCGTATTGCGGCGGGGGAGGGGGCGACGACCTTTTCGGTCGCGTCCGCGCAGGCGGGCGCGACGGAGCCCGTTTCGGGGTGGTTTTCCGCCCTGTGCGATGCGTAAAGCAGAAAGGAGAACAATGAACGAATACAGATTGACGGAGGAGGGACGGCTCGAGCGGTTTTCCGGCAGAGTCCTTCGCCGCAACGGTCGGGTCTACGTCAACCCGAAGCAGGACGTCCTGCGCGCGGCGGGGTATAAGCCCCTCGTCCGCGACCGACTTCCGGCGGACGCCGGACAAAACGACGAGCGGGGCGTTCCCGTCGTTTACGAGGCGGTCTACGCCGACGAGGGCGACGCGATCCGCCTTTCATACAGAAGGGGGGCGTATTCCCGTGATGAAGATTAAACTCGTCGGGGAGAGCTACGCGCTGCTCTCCGGGAGAAGCGATCCCGGCGAGAACGGATACCTTTCGCTCCGCGTCTCCGGGGAGGAGAAGGTCGGTGCGCTCTCGGTGAACGGACGCGCGTTTCCCGCGACGGGAGAGGTCTTCCGCGTACCCGTCACGGCGTTTGCCGTCGGAGAGAACCGTATTGCGCTCCGACTCACGGACGGGCGCGCCGTTCCGTCCGAGGGGATCCGCCTGACCGGGGGACTCTTCTCCCCGGCGGGCGCGAAGACCGAGGAGATCGTCGCCGCCTGCGACAAACGGTTCGCGTCGCTCTCGGCGTCGCTTGCGGGACTTGCCGCCCGCGTCAAAGCCCTTGAAGATGAATCCGGGATCCTCCCGTAAAAAGAAAGGAAAAACAATGGTCAAAACCGAAAGAAAACTGCCCTTCGCCGTGCGTGCCGCGGCGACGGTCCTTTTGCTCCTGCTTCTTTTCGCCGTCCCTCTGACGGCGTTCTGCGCCGAAGGCGACGCGGGATCCGAATCGGCTGAAACCCCGTCCGAACCGACCCTCACCGACACGGGGGAGGGTGCTGATTTTTCCGAGATCGTCAGCAATTTCCTTGATCGGTACTCGGGCGAGATCTTCTCGGCGCTCTCACTTGTCGGTACGCTCGTTCTGGCGTGGCTTGCCCGCCGCGGACTTCTCCCCGCCCTGCGCGGGGGACTCGACGGTCTTGCCGCCGGCGTGGATCGGCTCTCCGAATGCACCCGCGACGCGGGCGAGCGCCAGAGCCGCCTGCTCTCGGAGTTCGTCTCCGACGCCGAGCCGATCCTCTCGGATCTTTCCGGGGTGCGCGATCTGTTCGCCGCGCTCTCGGAGCGCACCGCCGAACTCGAAAGGAAAACGGCGGAGGCGGAGAGCGAACGGGAGAAACTGATGGCGCTCAACCGCGCGTCGGTCGAGATGCTGAAAGAGGTCTTTACGGCGGCGCGGCTTCCCGTCACGTCCAAGGAGGAACTGGCGGCGATCTACCGCCGCGCGCTGGACGCCGTCGCGGGAGACGGGGAGGCGACGCCGTGACGCGCCGCAGACCGGTGTTCCTCGTGCTCGGATGGGCGGTCTCGACCCTTCCGGCGCTGATCGCGACGCTGCGGTGGTTCCCGCTCTTCGTTTCCCGGGGGCAGGGGGAGAGGGCGATCTCGCTCCTCTCCTGCCTTCTCCTCGTCGTCGCGCTCGTTCCGCTGCGCCGCGCGCTCGGCGCCTTCTTCCGTAACCTCACGGCGTGGAAAGTCTACCTCTTCCTGTTCGTGTTCTTTACCCTGACCGGCGCGATCGCGCACGAGGTGCGGTGCGTCGCCGCCGTCGGGCTGATCTCCTCGATCCCCGGCAGCATCCTGTTCGCCTTCGGGCGGGGAAGCGGGGATCAACCGTGACGGGCGGGGATCTTCGCGGACTCGGCGAACTGCGCTGGAAGCGCGGGGCGGGGATCGTCGTCGGGGCGCTGACCTTCGTCGTTTCGATCCTCGTCTTCTTCACCGAACCCTCGCTCTCGGCGCAGCCGGTCGAAAAGATCACGGTGCAGATGACGGTCACGATGTTTTGCATTTTCCTGATGTATACCTCGATGAGCGACGCGGGATGCCGCGCCGGGGAGGAACGCGGGGATTACACGGCGGCGCGCGACGAGTGGATCTCGCTTGCTGACCGCGTGCGGAGATCGGGAAGTCTCGCGGGGCTTTCGGGCTTTTGCCGTCGGCTCGCCGTCGAGGAACGGGAGGAGGCGCGGGCGGATCGGTTGGCGGCGGTCGGGCTTTCGCTTGACGATTACCGCGCGATCACGGCGGATCCCGCCCGATTCCGCGGTTTGCCGCGCCGTACCCGCCGCGCGATCCTGCGCGCGCGCTCGATCCGGCTTCTTCGGCTCACCCCCGACCGCCTGCTTTCTTCCTCCGGGCGGGGACGGCGGCGGATCGCCCCGGTTTCCCCCGGTTCGGCGCGCGCCCGTTCGACGGTCTGTGCGATGGTGCCGTCGCTTCTCGGGACGTTTCTCACCGTTTCGGTGGCGTTCACGGCGGCGGACGGACTTACGGCGTCGACGGTCATCTCGGCGGCGTTCCGTCTGCTCGCCCTGCTCTGGACGGGATTCCGTGGCTACGGAATGGGGTACCGGAGCGTCGTCCGGGACAGCGTTTCGGCGTGCAAGACCCGCTCCGCTCTCCTGCTCCGCTTCCTTTCGGAAACGGGGAACGAAGTGAAAAGTGACGGCGCGGAATAATTTTCCTTTGCGGCGATCCCGCCCGAAGGGATTAAAACGCGCCCCGCCCGGAGATACTTTCCGTATCCTCAACGGAAAGGAAGTCGACGGGATGAAAAACGGCGGAAAGGTCGAGATCAGCGGTCTGAACACCTGCGATCTCATCACGCTTTCGGACGGGGAGAAACGCGAATTGCTCGCGGCGGCGCAATCGGGCGACAAATCGGCGCGCGATCGGCTGATCCTCGGGAATCTCCGGCTGGTTCTGTCGGTGATCCGGCGGTTCTCCTCGCGCAACGAGAATCCCGACGATCTGTTTCAGGTCGGGGTGATCGGACTCATCAAGGCGATCGACCATTTCAAACTCGATCTCGACGTGAAGTTCTCGACCTACGCCGTCCCGATGATCATCGGTGAGATCCGGCGCTACCTGCGCGACAACAACAGCATCCGGGTCAGCCGCTCGACCCGGGATCTTGCCTACCGCGCGCTCTCGGCGCGCGAGGAACTCACCCGCAAAACCGAGCGCGAGCCGACCGTCGAAGAGATCGCCAAAACGCTCGGGGAAGACCCCGCGGCGGTCTCGCAGGCGATGGAGGCGATCGTCGAACCCGTCTCGCTCTACGACTCGGTGTTCGGCGAGGGCGACGACGCCGTCTACGTGATCGACCAACTGAAGGACGAGAGCGTCTCTGACGAGATCTGGATCGAGAACATCGCGCTCCGCGAGGCGATGGATCGGCTCGGACAGCGCGAGCGCGACATCATCCGGATGCGCTTCTACCGCGGAAAGACCCAGATGGAGATCGCCGCCGAGATCGGCATCTCGCAGGCGCAGGTCTCGCGCCTCGAAAAGAGCGCCATCGAGCACATCCGTGGAAATATGTGAAACCGAAAAAAGAAGAGGGCAGGTGCGCCGAACGGCGACCTGCCCTCTTCTTTCATTATTATAGAAACTGTGAAACGGCGCTCTTTTCAATATGTTTGGTAAAAGGAGCGTTCAGTATTTCTTCGATTGCAGCGCGCGCTCGGTTTCCTTGATCGATTCGACCGCCTTGTCCGAGAGGTTGAAGACGACGTAGTAGTAGAGCGTGTCGATGATCGCGAGTTGCGCGATCCGCGAGTTCAGCGCGAGGATGCTGTACGAGGTTTCGGGCGACGAGGTGTGCAGAACGACGTCCGAGACCTTGTTGATCGGCGATTTGCCGACGTTGGTGATCGCGACGGTTTTCGCGCCGTGCTCGCGCGCGACTTTCAGGGCTTCGACGATGTCCTTCGACGAGCCGGAGTGTGAAACGCCGATCGCCACGTCCCCCTCCCCGAGATGCGACGCCACGATCATCTGCATATGGTTGTCCGAACACGCCGTCGAGTTCAGCCCGGCGCGAATGAACTTGTGGCTCGCGTCGAGCGCGACCGACGCCGAGTTTCCGAGCCCGAAAACGGCGATCTTCCCGGCGGAGCAGATCGCGGCGGCGGCGGCGGAGAGGGCGGCGGGGTCAAGCGCTTTCTTCGTCAGTTCAAGAGAGCAGTAGATCTCGTTGCAGACCTTGTCGAACATCTCGGCGGCGGAGTCCTGCGCCGTGATGGTCGTGCTGACCGTCGTCTTGCTCTCGGACGCGAGCGAGATTTTCAGATCCTGATACCCCTCGAGCCCGATCTTCCGCGAAAAACGCACGATGGTCGCCTCGCTGCATTTGCACTGCTCGGCGAGTTCCACGATCGAGAGCGAGATGATCTTTCCGGGGTTCTGCTCGATCCAGTCCGCGATCTTCTTTTCCGCCGTTCCGAGCGTGTTGTAGAGCATTTTGATCTTCAGGGAAACCTTGTCCATTTTCGTCCTCTCCCGGCATTTTTTACACTTTTATTATAAACTGAAAAAAACGATTTGTCAAATGAAACTTATTTTCGCATTTTTGTTGACACGGCGCCCCGGAAGTGATATAATAAAAGCCGGATATGAAAATTATTTTCACAAATCTGCCGTAATCGCATTATAATGAAGGAGGAAAAATGAACGATTTTTTGTTTGACGTGATCGCGACGGAACTCGAGGACGCGGTCGGACGGGAGAACTGCTCCACCCGTACCATCGACAAAATCACGCACAGCGTCGACTATTTCTGGCTGTCGCGGATGTGGGCGGACCGCGGGCTGCGGATGCCGGAGGGCGACTTCATCGTCGCGCCGAAGGACGCGAAGGAGACGTCTGCCGTCTTGAAGATCGCCAACTATTATAAACTCCCCGTGACGACCTGGGGCGGCGGAGGCGGCACGCAGGGCGGGGCGATCCCGGTCTGCGGCGGGATCGTGCTCGACACCAAGCGGATGAACGCGATCTACGATTTCAACGAGCCGGGTATGTACATAGAATGCGGCACCGGTACGATCTACAAACACCTCGAATGGGCGGCGAACGAGCGCGGCTACGCGACGATGCACTATCCGTCTTCGCTCACCTGCTCGACCGTCGGCGGGTTCCTCGCCCACCGCGGGATCGGCGTTTCCTCGACCAAATACGGCAAGATCGACGATATGGTCCTGCAAATGGAGGTCGTGCTTCCGAACGGCGATATCATCGAGACCTCGCCCGCGCCCAAACACGCGGCGGGTCCCGACCTGAACCAGATCTTCATCGGTTCGGAGGGGACGCTCGGCGTCATCACGAAGGCGCAGATGCGCATTTACGATCAGCCCGAGGCGCGCCGTTTCCGCGGCTTCCTCTTCCACAATATGACCGACGCCTTCAACGCGGGGCGCGAACTGCTTCAAAAATTCAAGCCGTCGGTGATGCGTCTCTACGACGAAGCCGAGACGGCGTCGCTCATCAAGAAGATCGTCGGCGTCGAGAAGAAGGGCGCCTTTATGAACGTCGCGATCGAGGGCGTCTCCGAGATGGTCGATCTCGAAGAAAAGATCCTGCTTGAAACCTTCGGCAAATACGGCGCGGAGGATCTCGGATCCGAGTACGGCGAGAAATGGTGGAAGGAGAAGATCACTTTCTTCTATCCCGGACACATGATGGACATCCCGCAATGCTTCGGCACGATGGACACGATCGCCCCCTACGGCAAGATCGAGAAGATCTATTGGGAGATGAAGAAGGCGATCGAGACGAACTTCCCGCAGGCGAAGTTCATCGCGCACTTCTCGCATTGGTACGAGTGGGGCTGCATGATCTACGACCGCTTCATCGTCGACGGTAAGGACGTGCCGAAGGATCCGCACGAGGCGTTCCGCCTCCACCAGGCGATCTGGAACTGCGGCGTCCGCACGGCGCTCGCCAACGGCGGCGTGGTGAACGATCACCACGGCGTCGGCATCAAACTCGGTCGTCTGATGAAGGAACAGTACGGTCCCGCGATGCAGGTCTTCGAGGGCATCAAAAAACAACTCGACCCGAACGGGATCATGAACCCGTACAAACTGGGGCTGTGAGGGAGGTGCGTCTGCAATGAAGTTTACTCAGAAAAGCAAGGAACATCTCGACGCCTGCCGCTTCTGCTGGATGTGCCGGCACATCTGCCCGATCGGGAACGCGACGGGGCAGGAAAGAAACACGTCGCGCGCAAGGGCGCTCGGGCTCTCGCTCGTGGCGCGGGGCGCCGTCGAATACTCCGAGGACGTCGTCAACAACGTCTACGAGTGCGCGCTCTGCGGCGCGTGCGTCAAGGAATGCGTGACCGGATGGGACCCCGTGACGTTCACGAAGGAAGCGCGGCTCGGCGCGGCGCTCGACGGCAAACTGCCGCCCTACGTTCTCAAAATGGTGAACGCCGCCCTGGAAACGGGGAATATCTACGGGGAAAAACTCGGAAATGAACTCGCGGGAAAGATCCGGACGCTCAAAAAGAGCGAGACGCTCTTCTTCCTCGGCGCGGACGCGCGGTATAAGACCCCGAAAAACGCCGTCGGGGCGATCGACCTGCTCGCGAAACTGGGCGCCGACTTCACCGCGCTCGAAAACGAGCCCGACAGCGGCTACGGGATGGACTTCCTCGTCTCGGCGACATCCGAGACAAAAAAGATCGCCGAGACCTGCGCCGAAACGCTGAACGGCTACAAAAAGGTGATCTGCTACGACCCCGCCGACGCAAAAGTATTCCGGCGGGAATACAAAGAATGGAACGTCGGGATCAAAGCCGAAGTCTTGACCTTTACTGAATACCTTGCTATAATGATTAAAGATAGAAAGGTCAAGAAAAGCGATCTCGTTTTCACCCCGCAGGACAGCGCGATCCTCGCCCGCGATCTCGAAGAGACCGAGCCGATCCGCGATATCCTCGGCAAGATCGGCGGCGTTTCGGAAATGCTGCTCAACCGCCGCGACACGATGCTGGCGGGCAACCTGATCATGAACGAGTACATGCCCGAGGTGATGGAGCGCGTCGCGCTCGACCGCTGGACCAACGCGAAGAACGTCGGGGCGAAGATCCTCGTCACCGAGAGCCCCGCCGAATACGCTCTGCTCGCGAAAACCAAACCCGCGGACCTTTCCGTCGTCACACTTGAGGAGGCGATCAGTCAATGCTTGTAAACCTGAAAACGGTGCTTTCGCTCGCCGAGGCGGGCGGGTTTGCCGTTCCGGCGTTCAACGTCTACAATATGGAGACGGTGATGGGCGCCGTGAGGGCGGCGGAGGAACTGCGCGCGCCCGTTATTTTGCAGGTTTATCCCCGGCTGATGAAAGAGGAGACGGGGTATTATCTCTCGCCCGTCATTCTCGCGGCGGCGAAGAGGGCGACCGTTCCGGTCTGTTTCCACCTCGATCACGGT
This sequence comes from Clostridia bacterium, assembly GCA_017961575.1. Taxonomy (GTDB): domain Bacteria; phylum Bacillota; class Clostridia; order Oscillospirales; family CAG-272; genus UBA1740. Next base: position 30,856 of record JAGCXA010000044.1, read on the forward strand.
CCGTCGGAACTCGAAACCACCCGTTCGATCCGCTACGGCGCGACGGGGATCATGCTCGACGGCTCGACGCTTCCGTTTGAGGAAAATATCGCTCTGACGAAGCGCGTCGTCGACACCTGCGCCTACCTCGACGTTCAGGTCGAGGGCGAACTCGGACACGTCGGGATGACAAGCGACAAGGAAATGGACGAATTCACGACCCCGGAGGACGCGAAGATCTTTTTCGAGCGTACCGGCGTCGCCTGCCTCGCCGTGGCGGTCGGAACGGCGCACGGACGCTATAAGAAACCGCCGAAACTCGACGTCGACCGGATCAGGGCGATCCGGGAGGCGACCGGGGGCGCGGCGCTCGTCCTGCACGGCGGAAGCGGCGTGCCCGACGAGGAGATCAAACGCGGCGTCGCCGCGGGGATCCGCAAGATGAATTTCGCGACCGATATTTGCTACGCGTTCCTCGACAGTTGCCTTGAAGAACTGCAAAAACCCGACCGTCCGGTCGCGGTCGACAGTTTTATGAAGCGCCCGATCGAGGCGGTCAAGGAATTCTGTATGACGCGGATCAAGTTGGTCGGCGCGGACGGAAAGGCGAAATAATGATGCAGATAGTCGGCGTCGGGGCGAACGTTTACGACACCCTGATCGCGCTTGAAAAGTATCCGACGGAGGATACCAAGACGCGCTGCGAAGGGATCCGGAAGAGCGGGGGAGGACCCTGCGCCACCGGTCTTGTCGCCGCGTCGAAACTCGGGGCGGAATGTGCGTATATCGGCAATTTCGCCGACGACGAAGGCGGGCGGTTCCTCAAAGCCGACCTCGAACGGTTCGGGGTGTCGACGAAATACTGCCGGACGCTCTCCGGCTACGCCTCCTTCTCGTCCTGTATCTGGCTCGCCGCCGATCGGGCGAGCCGGACGGTCGTCTTTGACAAGGGAGACTTGCCCGGGACGGAACTCGACGAAAACGCGAAAGCCGCGATCGCCTGCGCCGCCGTCCTGATGGTCGACGGAAACGATCTTGACGCCGCGGTCGAGGCGGCGAAGATCGCTCGGGAAAACGGCGTGAAGGTGCTTTACGACGCGGGCGGGCTCTACGCCGGGATCGAGCGGCTGTTGCCTTACGCCGATTATCTCATCCCCTCCGAGGAGTTCGCGCTCGCTCACACCGGGAAAAAGACCGCGGAAGAGGCGGCGAAAGCCCTGTTTGAAACCTACTCTCCCGCCGTCGTCGTCGTCACGCAGGGAAAGCGCGGGGGGATCCTCTGTGACGGGAGGACCGTCCGGGAATACCCGGCGCTGCCCGTCCCCGTGCTCGACTCCAACGGCGCGGGCGACGTCTTCCACGGCGCGTTCGCGTTCGCCGTGACGCGGGGGTACGACCCTTATCGCGCCTGCGTGTTTTCGAGCGCGGTTTCGGCTTTGAAATGCACCAAGGTCGGCGCGCGCGACGGCGCCCCCGATCTTGATTCGGTTAACGCGTTTTTGAAGGAGAACGGATATGAATTTTAAAAAGACTTACGTTCCGAAGAAGGGATTTACCCCCGTCTGCGAGATCGGGAAATGCTCGCTCTCTCGGCTGGAATTCGGGATCATCGAACTCTCGGAGGGGGAGGAACAGCCCTTCGACACGGGCGATAAGGAGACGGCGTTCATCGTTCTGTACGGGCATTGCGACGTCCTCTTCGACGGCGGGACCTTCGAGAACGTCGGCAACCGGCGGAGCGTGTTCGAGAACCGCAAAGCCGAGTGCTTCTATATGCCGCGGGACCAAAAACTTCTCGTGCGCGCGCGCGATCGCTTGAAGATCGCGGTCTGCGCCACCCCGATCGGGGAGAAGACCGAGCCGCAACTGCTCCGCGAGGATCGCGTCCCCCTGAAACTGCTCGGCAGACCGCCCTTCGAGCGCGAAACGAGTTTCCTGATCGACGGCACGACCAACGCGAAGATCCTGACGGTCGGCGAATCCTACACGACCGAGGGCAACTGGGCGGGCTTCCCGCCGCATAAGCACGACGCGGACAATATGCCCGCCGAGTGCGTCGCCGAGGAGATCTACTACTTCCTCTTCGAGCCGGAGCAGGGCTTCGCCGTTCAATGCCTCTACACCAAGGACGGCGAGATCGACGAGGCGTACCGCGTGAAGAACGACGAACTCGTCGAGTTCCCGCGCGGCTACCACACCACCGTTTCGACGCCGGGCTACAAGACCTACTTCCTGTGGCTGATGGCGGGCGATTATCAGGGATTCAACCGCTCGAACGACCCGGATCACGACTGGATCAAATAAAAGCGCCCGAAAGGGGACACGGCGATGAAATATCTTCTCGGAATCGATTTCGGCGGCGGCGCCTCGAAGGCGACGCTGCTCTCGGCGGCGGGGCGGGTGGTCGCCACCCATACCGTCGAATATCCGACGCACTATCCCGCGCCGGGCTTCGTCGAACAGGACCCCGAGGACTGGGTCCGGGCGGCGAAAGAGAATATCCGCGCCCTGCTCGGGGAGAGCGGGATCGATCCGAAGGACGTCGCCGCGCTCGCCTTTGACGCCGCGACCCATACGGCGGTGCTCTGCGACGAAAACTACCGCGCGCTCCGCCCCGCGATCTATTGGACCGACACCCGCTCCGTCGGGGAGGTCGCGTACCTGAAAGAACGCTGCGGCGACCTGATCTTCGACCGGGCGTACCACCGCCCCGACACGATCTGGACGCTCCCGCAGCTGATGTGGGTGAAAAAGAACGAGCCCGACGTCTGGGCGAAGACGAAAAAAATCTTTTTCGCCAAGGACTACGTGCGGCATTACTTCACGGGCGACTACGTGACCGACGTGATCGAGGCGGAGGGCAGTATGCTCTTCGACTATCGGACGCTCTCGTGGTCGGATGAACTCTGCGGCGTACTCGGACTTGATCCGGCAACGCTCCCGAAAACCGTCCGTCCCACCGACGTCGCCGGAACCGTGACCAAGGCGGCGGCGGAGGCGACCGGGATCCCCGCGGGGACCGTCGTCTACTGCGGGACGACCGATACCGTGACGGAGATCTATGCCGCCGGCGCCGTCGAGCGCGGCGACGTGACGGTCAAACTCGCGACGGCGGGGCGGATCTGCGTGATCTCCGAACGCCCGGTGCGCGACGTCAACCTCATCAATTACTCGCACGTCGTGGACGGGCTCTGGTATCCCGGCACGGCGACCAAATCCTGCGCCGCAAGCAACCGCTGGTTCCGCGACACCTTCGGCGGCGATTACCGCACGCTCGACGAGATGGCGGCGACGGTCGAACCGGGGTGCGGGGGACTCGTTTTCCACCCCTACCTGAACGGGGAACTCACCCCCTACGCCAACCCCAACCTGTCGGGCAGTTTCACCGGGATCCGCGCCTGTCACACCAAGGCGCACTTCGCCCGCGCGGTGCTTGAAGGCGTGGCGTTCAGTATGCTCGACTGCGAACGGGCGCTGCAAGAGATCGGACTTTCGCACAAGGCGCGCGCGACGATGATCGGGATGGGCGGCAAAAGCCCGCTCTGGCGGCAGATCCTCTCGGACGTTCTGGGGATCCGCCTGACCGTGAAAAAATACAGCGATTCGTCCTTCGGCACCGCGATGCTCGCGGGGGTCGCCGCCGGGATCTTCGACGGGTTCGCCTCCGCCGTCGCGCTCTGCAACGGGGACGTCTCCGAGACGTTGCCCGATCCGGAAAAACACGAACTCTATCAGACGTATTTCAAACGCTACAAGGCGATCACCGACGCGCTCGCCCCGATCTATAACGAGGGCGTCCGATGAAGACCGCCGTTCTGGTCAAGGTCGTCGACGGAGAAATCAACCCGTTCGACGCCTCCGCCGTCGAATGGGCGCTGTCGCTCGGCGGCGAGGTGACCGTGATCTCGATGGGACCCCGCACCTGGGAGGGCGTACTGCTCCCCCTGACGCGGCTCGGGGTCGGGCGGGTGATCCTGCTCTCCGACCCGGTTTTCGCGGGATCGGACACCCTCGCGACCGCCTACGTTCTGTCGCGGGCGCTCGCCCGGCTGGATTACGGTCTGCTCCTCGCGGGGCGAAAAACGCTCGACGGCGAGACGGGGCAGGTCGCGCCATGCCTTGCCGAGACGCTCGGGATCCCCGTTCTGACGAACGTCTTTTCGTTTGCGGTCGGGGACGGAGCGATCGTCGCCGAGACCGCGCTCGGGACCGAGTGCGTCGGACTCCCCGCCTGCCTTTCGCTCGAACGGACGAAGCAACTGCGCTTCCCGTCGCTCTTCTCGCAGACGGGCGAGGTCGAGATCTGGGACAGTCAGACCGTCGGCGCCGACCCCGCCCGATGCGGGCTTGCCGGCTCGCCGACCCGGGTGATCGAAACCTTTGAAAACAGAAAGGGCGAACGCGCCTGCAAGATGATCGCGCCGACCGACCTGCCGGATCTCTTCCGCGATCTGCGGAAAAAGCAAAAGCGCAAAGCCGCCGCCGCGGAGAGCGAAACAAAACTCCCGTCGGTCTGGGCGGTCGGGGAAGAGGTGCTCGGCGAGGCGAGGGCCATCGCGAAAGAGGTCGTTCTGATCGGAAAGGACAGCCCGGAGGCGATCGCCGGACGGGCGAAGACCGAACGCCCCGACGTGATCCTGTGGAACGCCGACGTTTGGGGAAGACGGAACGCCCCGATCGTGCAGGCGATGCTCGAAACCGGGCTGTGCGCCGACTGCACGGAACTTGAAACCGACGGAAAGCGGCTCGTGATGATCCGTCCCGCCAAGGGAGGGAGCGTCACGGCGAAGATCCTCTGCCGGACGCGCCCGCAGATGGCGACGGTGCGTACGGTCGACGAAAAGGCGGGCGATCTGATCGTTTCGGCGGGACGCGGGGTCGCGGACGAGGTCGGGGCTGTACGGGCGTTTGCCGGGCGGCTCGGCGCCGAGTTCTGCGCCTCCCGGGCGCTGGTCGATCTCGGGCTTGCCGACTATCCCGAACAGGTCGGTCTGACCGGACGGGTCGTCTCTCCGAAGATCTATCTCGCGATCGGGATCTCGGGCGCCGTGCAGCATCTGGTCGGGATGCGCGACGCCGACGCCGTGATCGCGGTCAACCCCGATCCTGACGCCCCGATCTTCGGGTTCGCCGATTACGGGATCGTCGGTACGTTTGCGAGTTTAATGAGGGAAACCGACGGACGGTTTCCGGAAGGAGATAAACGGAATGTTGGATTATAAGGTAAAGATCGGACTGGTCCCGATGCGTCGGGACACGAACAACCGCCCGAGGTGGACCTTCCTCACCTGGTACTCCGCGGAGGAGCGGGGCGAACGGTTCGTCAAGTATATCGAGGAGAATTTCACGACCGACAAGGTGTCGTTTATCGACTCGAAGGGGCTCGGAACGAAGGATCTGATCCACGACGCCGCGTCCGCCGACGCGATGGTCGAGCGGATGAAGCGCGAGGGGGTCGACGCCGTTTTCATCATCAACTGCAACTTCGGCAACGAGGAAGCGGCGGCGGATATTGCGCGGGCGATGGGGAAGCCGGTGCTTCTCTGGGCGCCGCTTGACGACGAGTACTACGTCGACGGGATGCGTCCGACCGACTCGCAGTGCGGGCTGTTCGGCGTGTCGCGCCAGATGCAGCGCTTCCATATCCCCTTCTCGCACCTCCCCTGCTGCCGCGTCGAGAGCGACGAGTTCAAAAACGGCTTCGACCGTTTCGTCCGGGTCGCCTGTATGGTGAAGAACTTTACCGGGCTTCGGATCGGGCAGATCGGACTGCGCCCGGCGCCCTTCTTCTCGATGATCTGGAACGAGGGCGAACTGATGGAGAAGTTCGGGTTGAAGATCATCCCGATCAACTTCGCCCTGATCGAGCAGCGGATGAAAGCGACGCTGTCCGAGCAGCCCGAGGAGATGAAAAAGATCGCCGCCTATATCCGCGCAAACTATCGGCTCGACGATCTGACCCCGCCCTATATCGACCGGATGGCGGCGTACGCCGTGACGCTGAAACGGCTCTACGCCGAGTTCAACCTCGACGCGATCTCCGCCGAGTGCTGGACGGCGACCCCCGTGATGTTCGACGGGTTCGCGCCCTGCACGGTCTACGGGATCCTAAACGATATGGGCTACCTCGTCTCCTGCGAGAGCGATATGCATTGCCTTCTCACGATGGTGCTCCTGAAATGCGCCACGCTGGGAGAGGGCAAGCCGCTCTTCGGCGAGTTCACCGTCCGCCATCCCGAGAACAAGAACGCAGAACTGCTCTGGCATTGCGGACCCTTCCCGCTCTCGCAGAAGACCGGGAGCGGCGTCGGATCGGAGGCGCGCCTCGTCAATCAGCGCTCGTGGTTCCGCGCCAAGGACGGCGTCTACACGGTCGCGCGGATGGATCAGGAGAGCGGGCGCTACAAGATCCTGCCCCTCGTCGCCGAAACCACCGAGGGACCCGCGACCCACGGCACCTACCTCTGGGTGAAGTTCGACGATCTGCAAAAGGTGGAGGACAAGATCCTCGACGGACCCTACGTCCATCACTTCGTTGAGATCGCGGGCGATTACAGCCGCGAGATCCGGGAGTTCACCAAGTATTTTCCGAACCTGGAAGCCGATTCTGTCTGACGCGCAAATCCGTCGGGCGTAAAGGAGAAGCAAAATGAGAGAGAAGATCCTCTTCGACGACAACTGGAAATTCCATCTCGGCGATATACCGGTTCCCGATCCCGTCGGGAAGGGACCGGTCTATATGCAGGCGAAAACCGAGCGGAAAAAGATCGGACCCGCGTCGGTCCACTACGTCGCCGACAGCGACGACTATTCCACCGAACGGGACCTGAATCCCGTGCGGTGGGAGACCGTTACGCTCCCGCACGATTATATCATCGGGCAGACGCCCGACCCGCGCTGTAACAACGCGCTCGGCTACTTCAAATACGAGAACGCCTGGTACCGCAAGACCTTTACCGTCCCGAAGGCGGACAGGGACAAGCGGATCACCCTCTTCTTCGACGGGGTCGCCGTTCTGGCGACGGTCTATTTCAACGGGTGCCTGATGGGTCACAACTTCTCGGGGTACACCGGGTTTGAGATCGACGTTACCGATTACGTCGAGTTCGACCGCGAAAACGTCCTCGCCGTCTACGTCGACGCCACCTCCACCCACGAGGGCTGGTGGTACGAGGGCGGCGGGATCTACCGGCACGTCTGGCTGACCAAGACCGACAAGGTCGCCCTCGATCTCTACGGGCTTTACGTCCGCCCCGAATACAAGAACGGCGCGTGGGAGGTCACGGTGGAGAATACCGTCCGCAACGACCGCGCCGAGTCGGTTTCGGCGACGGTGAAGACCGAGATCCTCGACGGGAACAAAACCGTCCTTTCGCTGTCCGGCGAGTGCGAACTCGCCCCGATGACGAAGGGAACGACCGTCTTCTCGGGCGCCGTCAAACGGCCGCGCCTCTGGAGCGTGGAGGACCCGTACCAATACCGCGCGGTGACAAAAATCTACCGCAGCGGGGCGCTCTCGGATACCTGTGAAACGAAATTCGGCTTCCGCACCTTCGCCTGGTCGCCCGAGGAGGGTTTCACCGTCAACGGCAAGCGCACCTTCATCAACGGCGTCTGCGCCCACGAGGATTTCGGGCTGACCGGCAAGGCGGTCGCCGACAATATCCGCAGATACAAGATCGGGCTCATCAAGGAGATGGGCGCGAACGGTTACCGCTGCACCCATTATCCGCAGACGGCGGAGACGATGGACGCCCTCGACGAAGCGGGGCTGATCGTGATGGCGGAGACCCGTTGGTTCGAGTCGTCAAAAGAGGGGCTGGAACAACTCGAATCGCTGATCAAGCGCGACCGCAACCGTCCCTCGGTCTTCTTCTGGTCGGTGGGGAACGAGGAACCGAAGCAGACGACCGACGCCGGGCGGCGGATCAGCCGCCGGATGATCGGGACGATCCGACGGCTCGACCCCACGCGCTGGATCACCTGCGCCGTCTCGGACAATCCCGACAAGGCGACGGTCTACGACGATCTCGACGTGATCGGGATCAACTACAATCATTGGAACTACGACGCCGTGCATAAGAATCATCCCGACAAGATGATCCTCGCGTCGGAGTGCTGCGCCACCGGAACGACGCGCGGCTGGTACTTCGACGACGACCCGCAGAAGGGGTACTTCAACGCGGTCGACAAGGACACCAACGAGTGGTTCATCGGGCGCGAGAATATGTGGCGGTTCTTTCGCGACCATCCCTACGTTTCGGGCGGCTTCCAATGGATCGCCTTCGAGCATCGCGGGGAATGTACCTGGCCGCGGCTCTGCTCGCAGTCCGGCGCGATCGACCTCTTTATGCAGAAGAAGGACGCCTTCTATCAGAACAGGACGCTGTTCCTGACCAACCGCCCCCTGATCCACGTCCTGCCGCATTGGAACTGGACGGGATACGAGGGCGAACCGATCCGCGTCGTCGCCTACACCAACTGCGAGGAGGCGGAACTCTTCCTCAACGGCAAGTCCTTCGGGCGTCGGACGGTCGACCGTCCGGGACACGCCGAATGGAGCGTTCCGTACGCCCCCGGAATGATCAAGGCGGTCGGCTACAACGGCGGGAACCCGGTCGCGGGCGACGCCTGCCGCACGACGAAGAAGCCGGTCGGACTGGCTTTGAAACTCGAAAACGAGGTCGGAGAGGCGAACGGGCGCGACGTCGCGCTGATTACTTGTTTCTGCATCGACGAGGACGGACGGGAAGTCCCGGACGCCGGTCCCTTCGTCCGCTTCATTCCGAACGCCCGCGGGAAGATCCTCGGGACGGGTTCCGACGTTTCGGATCACCGCCCGGTGACCGAGCCCGACCGACGGATGCGGGCGGGCAGGATCTCCGTCGCCGTTCTGGTCGGACGGGAGGCGGGAACGCTCACGCTTCGCGCCGAAGCCGACGGGCTGACCCCCGCGATCCTCAAAATCGAGTTGCAATAATCCCGCCGATTTTTGAAAGGAAAAACGATGCTCACACAACGATTCGGAAAACCGTATCAGACCGACGAAGGGTATATCGACCGGTTCCTCTCGATGGTGCGGGACAATCCCGGCTCCTGCGACGAGGTCTGGTTCGCGTCGCTCTACGGCTACCCCAAAACCGAGACGCACAGGGCGTACGCCGAAAAGATCCTGCCCTTTGCCGGGAAGATCCGGCGGGCGGGGCTCCGCGTCTCGCTGCAAATCAGCAATACGGTGGGACACGGGGAATACATCGCCAAGCGCGACTGCTCCGGGCTGGTCTATCCCGGCTCGCCCGTGCGGAACCTCGTCGGATGGGACGGCGCCGTCGCGCGCCACTCCTTCTGCTGGCGTGACCGGTTTTTCCGCGACTATATCCTCGATTCGATCCGGGCGTACCTGCCGATCAAGCCTGCGGCGATCTGGTTCGACGACGACTTCCGCCCCAATCACCATCTGCCGGTCACCTTCGGCTGCTTCTGCGACGATTGCCTCGCCGCGTTCGGCAAAGAATACGGCAGGACGTTCACGCGCGAAGAACTGGTTTCAGAGTTGAACGACGGGGATATCGCCTGCCGGAAGGCGTTCATTGACTTTACCAAGGCGGGGCTCGCAAGTTTTATGGCGGAATGCTGCGAGGTCATCCACCGCGAACTGCCCGAGACCAAAATCGGTTTGCAGCAGGGGTCGATGACCGGATTCATCGGCGATGAGGGCAACCGTTACCTTCACGAGACGATCTACCGGGTGACGGGGCTTCGGTCGCTGTCGCGTCCCGGCGGCGGCGCCTACACCGATCAGGACGTGCGCGCCTTCATCAAGAAGGGCGGCGAGATCGAGCGTCAGAACCGGGAGTGTCCCGACACGGTGTCCGAAATTCGCCCCGAGATCGAGAGTCTCCCCTACGTCGCCTACGGCAAGAGCGCGGCGGGAACCTGTTTTGAATCGACCCTCTACTTCGCCGTCGGCGCGACGGCGATGAGTTACGCGATGATGATGGACGAGAACGAGGACGCCGCCTTCTATCGGCGGGAGTTCGAGCTTTTCTCGCTTCACCGCCCCTACTGGGAAAAACTCTCCAAGACCAACCGGGAGAGCGTGCAGGACGGGGTCAACGCGGTCTTCCTTCGGGGGAAGTGGGCGTACCGTTCGAAGATCCCCTTCGACTACGCCGAGGGTGATCCGGCGGAGGAGACGGTTCTAAGGTATATCAGTCTGCCGATCTCCTATCGGCGGGACTCCGACGGCGTGCAGATCCTACACGGCTCGGACGCCGACCGTCTCTCGGACGAAGCGGTCCGGGAATTGCTCGGCAAGCCCCTGCTGACCGACGCCGAAACCATCGAGCGCCTTTCCGCGCGCGGGATTTCGTTCCCGATCGGGGTCGAAAAGATCGACACGCTGAAAATGAACGAGGAGTGCGCCGATCACCCGATCAACCGCGGGATCACCCGCCGGGTCTGGGACGGCAAGTTCGCGGGGAAACGCGAGGGCTATCGGATCGACGCGACGGGAGACGGGGTCGAGGTCGTCGGGCGCTATCTCGCGGTCGGGGCGGGCGCCCCGGACGGCGGGAGCATCGCGACGGCGGTCTTTACGACCTCCGCCGGCGCGAAGTGGGCGGTTTTCGGTTTCGATCTCTGGAACCGCGTCGTCAGTATCGAGAGAAGAGATCAGATTTTCAACACCGTCGAGTATATCGGCGGAAAACCCCTGTCCGCACGGATGATCGACGGATTCTCGTCGCTCGTTCTGCCGCGGGTCGCCCCCGACGGGCGGCTCGTCTCGGTCAGCGTCGTCAACTGCACGCCGGGCGAGAGCGGGGAATACCGGATCCGGGTGGCGGCGCCCGCGGGGACGACCGCGCATTATCTGGCACAATACGGAAAAGAGGCGACCGTCTCGGTCGGTGTGGGCGGGATCGTTTTGATGCCCTCGCTCTCCGGTTGGAACGTCGGCACGCTGTTTTTTGAATAAAATCGGGAGAAATACGAAATGATCGAAAACGTCGGGAACGTCAAACCCATCTACCCCTCCGAGCCGTGGCGGATCACCGAGGAGGAGTTCAAACCCGAATACAACTACCGCAACGAGACGGTTTTCGTCCTCTCGAACGGCTATATCGGGATGCGCGGCACCTTTGAAGAGGGCTACAAACTGCAAAAAGGATTCGGGATGGAGGGCAGTTTCGTCAACGGCTTCTACGAGAGCGAGACCATCCGCTACGGCGAGACCGCCTACGGGTTCGCCGACAAGACGCAGACGATGCTGAACGTCGCGAACGCCAAGATCATCCGGCTCTCGGTCGACGGCGAGGAGTTCAGTATCTTCGAGGGGAAACTTTCCGAATCGAAGCGTGTCCTCGATATGAGGACGGGGACGCTCTCGCGCTTCGTCCGCTGGACGTCGCCGAAGGGGAAGACCGTCGGGATCAGATCGACCCGGATCGTATCGCTGACGAACAAGTTTGCCGCGGCGATCCGTTATTCGGTCACTCCGATCGACTTCGACGGCGAGATCGTCCTGACGTCGGTGATCGACGGCGACGTCGAGAACAACACGAAGGAAAACAACTCCCGCATCGACTACGGCCCCTACGGACGGGTCGTTCTGCCGGTCAACGGAAAAACCGAGGGCGCCTTCTCGGCGCTCCGGCAGAGATCGAAGAACACCGCGATCGGGATCGTTACCGCCGCGAGATGCGAAACCGACTTCGACGCGGCGCGAGAAAACGCGGACGACGAGTTCTCCGTATCGACCCGCTTCGCGTTCAGGGCGCAAAAAGGGAAAACCTACACCCTGACCAAGTATATCACCTACGTCACCACCCGCGACTTCGCCGAGGAAAAACTCTACGACGCGGCGAAAACGGTCCTGTCCGATCTTGCGCGCGACGGCTTTGCCGCGCTTGAAGCCGCGCAGAAAAAGTACCTCGACGAGTTCTGGGAGAACGCCGACATCGAGATCGACGGCGACGATCTGCTCTCGCAGGGGCTCCGCTTCCACATGTTCGCTCTGCTCCAATCGCCGGGACGGGACGGCAAGACCAGTCTCGGGGCGAAGGGGCTTTCGGGCGAGGGCTACGAGGGGCACGTCTTCTGGGATACCGAGATGTACGTCACTCCCTTCTTCAATTTCGAGCGTCCCGAGGTCGCGAAGCAGATCCTGATGTTCCGCTACAACACGCTGGATCAGGCGCGCGAGCGTGCGCGGGTGCTGTCGGTCAAGCGCGGCTGCTGTTTCCCGTGGCGGACGATCAACGGGCGAGAAGCCAGCGCCTTCTTCCTTGCCGGGACCTGCCAGTTCCACATCAACGCCGATATTGCTTACGCCGTCAACCAGTACGTCGCGGCGACGGGCGACGACGAGTTCCTCGCCGACTACGGCGCGGAGATCCTGGTCGAAACGGCGCGCTTCTGGGTCGAGTTCGGCGAGTATATCGACTACAAGGGCGGCAAGTTCTGCATCAACGGCGTGACGGGACCCGACGAGTTCGCCGTTCTGGTCAACAACAACTGCTACACCAATATGATGGCGCGCGAGAATATGAAGTACGCCGTCAAAGCCGTCGCGTTCTTAAAGGAAAAGATGCCCGACAAGTACGCCGCTTTGGCGAAGAAGATCGGGCTTTCGGACGGCGAGCCCGCCGAATGGCAGCGCGCGATCGACAATACCTACATCCCCTACGACGAAGAGCGCGGGATCTACCCGCAGGACGACAGTTTCCTCTCGAAGAAGCGGTGGGACATCGAACACACCCCCTTCTCCGAGTTCCCCCTGCTCGACAAGCATCACCCGATCGTCGTCTACCGCCATCAGGTGTCGAAGCAGGCGGATTTCGTCCTCGCGATGTTCCTGCTCTCCGAGTACTTCACCCGTGAGGAGATGAAGCGGAACTTCGACTTCTACGAGACGGTTTCGGTGCACGAATCCTCGCTCTCCGCCTGCATCTTCTCGATCGTCGCCGACGCCATCGGCTATAACGACGTCGCCTACAAGTATTTTATGACGACCTCGCGTCTCGATCTCGACGACTATCACGCCAACGTCAACGCCGGTTACCATTGCGCGAATATGGCGGGAACCTGGATGAGTATGCTCTTCGGCTTCGGCGGGATGCGGCTCCGGGACGGCAAACTCACGTTTGCCCCGGTTCTGCCCGAGAAGTGGAACTCCTATCGCTTCCGGGTGCTCTGGCGCGGTCGGCTGATCGAGGTGAAGGTCGATCGGGAGGGGGCGCACTACCGTCTCGTCCGGGGCGACGCCGTAACGATCCTCTCCTACGGCAAAGAGATTACGATTTCGTAAAGGGAACGATACGCAATGAACGCACAGGACTACAAAAAGCAGCTTGAAAGCGAATACAAGTACAAACTCGAACTCCACGCCCACTCGAACCCCGCCAGCGGGTGCAGCGAGGTGCCGGCGCCCGATCTGGTCAGAACCTACGCGGAACTGGGCTATCACGGGATCGTTCTCACCAACCACTTCATCTACGACTACTCGACTTGTATGCGGGGGCGCAGCGTCGAGGAGGAGATCGCCGTCTGGCTGAACGACTATCGCGAGGCGGTCGAAGAGGGCAAAAAATACGGTCTTGCCGTATTTCTCGGCGCCGAGATCCGCTTTACCGAAAACGATAACGACTATCTGATCTACGGTCTCACGGAAGAGATGCTGCCCGAGATCTACCGGCGGCTGCCGGCGGGGGTCGAATCCTTCCGCAAAAACTATAAAATGCCCGACAGCGTGTTTTTGCAGGCGCATCCCTTCCGCGACGGGATGGTTGAGGTCGACCCGGCGATCCTCGACGGGATCGAGACGTTCAATATGCATCCGGGTCAGCGTTCCCGCAACGCCGTCGCGAATATCTACGCCAAGAAAAAGGGGATCGGCATCCGGCTGGTCGCTTCCGACTTTCACTTCCTGCGCGGGCGGGACGTCGCGGTCTCGGCGATCCGGACGAAAACGATGCCGAAGGACGCCTTCGAGATCGCGAAGATCCTCCGGAGCGGCGATTTTATCGGCGAGGTCGGAGGTCAGGCGCTGATCCTGCCGTAAAGGAGAAAACGATGATAAAAGCGGTACTGTTCGATTTGGACGGCGTGATCGTTTCGACCGATCATTGCCATTACCGGGCGTGGAAACGGATGGCGGACGAAGAAGGGATCTACTTCGACGAGAAGATCAACGACCGTCTCCGCGGCGTCAGCCGGATGGCGAGTCTCGAAATCGTGTTGGAGAGGGCGACACGCGCCTATACCGACGACGAAAAGAAAGAACTTGCCGAGCGCAAGAACGGCTATTATCGGGAACTGATCTCCGAGTTGACCCCCGCCGATCTTCTGCCCGGCGCGATGGAGAACCTGAATAAACTGAAAGACAACGGGATCCTCGTCGCCGTCGGCTCGTCGAGCAAGAACACCCCGATCATTCTCCGGCAGATCGGACTGGACGCCTTTTTCGACGCGGTGTCCGACGGGAATAACATCACCCGCTCGAAACCCGACCCGGAGGTCTTCCTGAAAGCCGCCGAGATGCTCGGCGTGCCGCCCGCGGAGTGCCTTGTCGTCGAGGACGCCGACGCGGGGATCGAGGCGGGACGCCGCGGCGGGATGAAGACCCTGTCGGTCAAGGGCGCCGCGGGCGCCGACTACTTTGCCCCCGACCTGTCCTCGTTCGATATTTACGAAAAGATCGTCCGATAAAAAACGATACGGAACCGAAAAGGAGAAAACGATGAAGAAACTGATCTTTGCGGCATTCCTGACGATCCTTGCCCTGCTATGCCTTTCCTTCGCGTCCTGCAAGCCGAAGGTCCCGGAACACGAACACGAATGGGACGGGGGAACGGTCACGGCAGAAGGAAACTGCAAGACCGGCGAGCCGGGCGAGATCCGCTATACCTGCACGATCTGCGGCGCGACCAAGACCGAGGAAACCGACGGACACGCCTGGGGTGAAGGAGAGGTCATTTCCTCACCGACCTGTACCTCGACCGGCGGTCGGCTTTTCAGATGCGCCCGGTGCGGCGATTCGAAGACGGAGGATATCCCGATCGACCCCGACGCGCATACGCTCGAAAAGAACGAGGGACGGATCGTGACCCCGGCGACTGCTTTGGCGGACGGCGAGATCGAGCGGGTCTGCACCAAATGCGGCAAGGGCGTTTCCGAGCCGCTCAAATTCGCCGACTATAACCCCAAGGTCGTCGCTGCCAAACAAAAGGTCGATTCGTTCGACTCCTCCCTGTTCGGCAGCGGGACGATCACCTCCAACCTCGGCGGAAGCTACGCCCTGCCCTCGGTCAAACCGACGAAAAAACAGCATCCGCGCGTCCTGTTCCGGAAGGGGAGCATCGACGGGATCAACGCCGAACTCCACGATCTGCGGAGTTCCGCCGCGTCGGGGCTGTTCCGCGCGGCGGTAAGAAAGCCGACCGACGGGAAACTCGGAAGCGGCAACCAGAACTTCTCGGAGGACGTGATGAGCAATATCCAGATGCTGGCGCTCGATTACGCCCTGACCAAG
Organism: Clostridia bacterium; assembly: GCA_017961575.1. Classification (GTDB taxonomy): domain Bacteria; phylum Bacillota; class Clostridia; order Oscillospirales; family CAG-272; genus UBA1740. The sequence continues at coordinate 46,367 of JAGCXA010000044.1, forward strand.
AACGCGATTTCGGGTTACAACGCGATCTACGCGATCAAGAACGCGATCACCACGCTGAGTTATTCCGGTATGAGCGATAACTCCCGCTATTACGGCTGCACGATGTATATTGCGGCGTGCGTCTACGACTGGTGCTACGATCTGCTCTCCGACGCCGATAAACAGCAGATCGTCCTCGGCGTAGAGAAGAAGATCTGCTCGCAGATGGAGATCGGCTTCCCGCCGTCGGGACAGTCGGCGCTCAACGGGCACGCCTGCGAGTATCAACTGCTGCGCGATTACCTTGCTTTTGCCATCGCGATCTACGACGAATATCCCGGCTGGTGGAACTATATCGGCGGACGCTACTACGAGGAGTTCGTCCCGATCCGCGCGCGTTTCTACGAGGCGGGGATGGCGCCGCAGGGCGTCTCGCTCTACTTGCAGACCCGCTACGCCTCCGACCTCTATTCGGCTTGGCTGATCTACGGAATGACGGGGAGCACCCCCTTTAACGCCGACGATATGAAGCAGGTCGCGCGGACGATCTTCTCGCACGAATTGCCGGGGTACTATCACTCCAACGTGCGGTACTACCTCGGGTTCAATACCGGGGACGATCACGTTCCCGACGGCAGTTTCATCAACTACGGACGGGTCGCCCTGATCTCGTCCCACGTCTTCGGCGACGCGACGATGCGCGCCGAACTCGAACATTTCAAATCCTCCTATTCCGACTTCACGACCCAGTTCACCTCCGGCGGGGCGACCGTCGCGGAATACCTGATCTGCTCCTCTTCCGGGTTGAAGGCGGCGTCCGACCGCCACGAGGGGATGGATCTGATCCTCTATAACGGCGGCTGGCTCGGACAGACCATCGCCCGGAACAACTGGGGGGACAAACAGGCGGCGGTGCTGATGAAGATCGGCGTCCAGACGACGGCGAACCACGATCACCGCGACGCGGGACAGTTCCAGATCTTCTACCGCGAGATCCTCGCCGGCGATACCGGCGCCTACGTCAAGTACGGCGAAGACCATCACAACTACTACCACAAGGCGACCATTGCCCACAACAGTCTGCTGATCTACAATCCGTCGCAGTCCTCGACCGACGGCGGCTATTATTCCGGCGGTCAGAACTCCGCGATCTCGGGGGAGATCTCGGACTACTCGAACTGGCTGAACCGGACCAAGTACGTGACCGGCGAGGTGACGGGACACGCGGAGGGCTACGCAGACGCGGCGAAAACGATCCCGACCTACGCCTATATCGCCGGGGATATTGCGAAGGCGTACTCCTCCTCGACGGTCTCGGAGGTCACGCGCCGGATGCTCGCCGTCTACGATACCGGGAACCCGAGCGTTCCGATGTACTTCTTCGTCTTCGACAATATCACGGCGAAGAACGGCAGTTTCAAAAAAACCTTCCTGCTCCACGTTCCGACCGAGCCCGTGATCTCGGGCAAGACCGTGACCGTGACGAACGGAAACGGCAAACTCGTCCTGCAAAACGTGATCGGCAACAACGCGACGATCGAGAAGATCGGCGGCGAAGACAAGAACTTCTGGGTCAACAAGGGCGGGCAGACCAACTACGTCCAACTCAAAAGCAAGGAGAACCCCGACCGCACCGACGATTTCTGGGGGCGCGTCGAGATCAGCCCCGCGACCGGCAACCCGACCGATCAACTGCTCAACGTGATGTACGTCTGCGACGCGGATAAGACCCTCGGTCTGACGGCGACGAAGATTGAGACGGGCGACGTCAAGGGCGCCCGGATCGGCAACACCGCGGCGGTCTTCGTCTGCGACGCGACCCGGCGCACGACCGCGTTCACCTTCACGTCGGGCGAGACGGGCACGCTCAATTACTATATTTCGGGCGTCAGAGCCGGAAAATGGACGGTTTCGGTGGGCGGACAGACGACGGTCGTAACGGCGACCGCGGACGGCGGATTTCTCACCTTTTCCGCTCCGGCGGGAAATGTCACCCTGACCCCCGGCAACTGACAAACGCCGTCAAAAGGGAGACGCAAAATGTCGTTTTTCGACAAAAACAAACGGCTTGAAACAGAACTGAAAAAGAAGATCGCCGCCTTCGCCCCCTCGGATTTCGGGGGCGAGACGGTGACCGCGGATCTTGCGGCGGCGGCGGGGAAGACCTATCCCGCCCCGCCGGTTTTTCCGAAAAAGGGTCGGCATCCGCGCGTGCTTTTCCACGCGGGGAATATCGCGGGGATAAGGGAAGCCGAGCGCGACCCGAAGAACGCCGCCGCCGTTTCGCGCTTCCGCCAAGCGATCGAACGCCCGACCGACGGAGACCTCGGGGACGCCGAGCGGAAGAAAACCGGAACGTACCACAACTTCGACGATTCGGTTCTGCGAGAGATCCAGTCGCTTGCCCTCAACTACGCCGCGAACGGCGTCCGCCTTTCGGGCTATCGCGCGATCTATGCGACCAAGAACGTCCTCAAAACGATGGATTTCCGCGACGTCGGGGGCGATCAATGCCGCCAGTTCGGCTACGTAACCTTCACCGCCGCCTGCGTCTACGACTGGTGCTACGACCTGCTCACCGACCTCGACAAACGGCAGATCGTGGCGGGCGTACAGCACAAGTGCTGCGAGGGCGAAAACGAGCGCGGCGCGAGAATGGAGGTCGGCTTCCCGCCTGCGGGACAGGGCGCGATCTCGGGGCACGGCACCGAGTATCAGATCCTGCGCGACTACCTGTCGTTTGCCATCGCGATCTACGACGAATACCCCGGCTGGTGGGATTTCATCGGCGGGCGGTTCTACACCGAGTTCGTCCCCGTCCGGCGGGAGTTTTACCGCGCCGGGCTCTATCCGCAGGGCACGTCGCTCTACATCCAGATCCGCTACTCCGCCGACCTCTTTTCGGCGTTGCTCGTCCGGGCGGCGACCGATACGTTCCCCTACGACGAAGCCGATATGAAGCGGGTCGCGCGGACGGCGTATTCTTACGAGTTGCCCGGCGGGCGCGCCTTCGCCTCGGGCGACGACCATACGACCGACCGCCCCCTCGCCGACCTCGGGCAGATCGCGCTCCTTTCGTCCTATCTCTTTGACGACGGGACGGTGCGGGCGCAGCTCGAATCCTGCCAATCGAACTATACCGACTTCGGCGCCTATTTCACCTCGGGCGCCGGCGCGGCGATCTATCTGATCTGTTCCTCTTCGGGGCTTCGTGCGGCGCCCGACCGTCACGAGGGGATGCCGCTCGTTCTTTATAACGGCGGCTGGCTCGGGCAGATCATCGCCCGGAACAACTGGGGGGACGATCAGGCGGCGGTGCTGATGAAGATCGGCTGCCGCTCCGCCGCCAACCACGAGCACAACGACGCGGGACAGTTTCAGATCTTTTACCGGTCGATGCTCGCCGGCGACACGGGTTCCTACGATAAATACGGCGATCCGCACCACTACTGGTACCACCAGGCGACGGTCGCGCACAACTGCCTTCTGATCTACAACCCCGCGCTGTCCGAGTCCGACCGGGGGTACTACAGCGGCGGGCAGATCCACCGCTGGGAGTGCCACGATTTCTCGGTCTGGAAAGACGATCGGGAACACAAAACGGGGACCGTGACGGGCTGGGAGACCGGCTACGCCGACGCGGCGCAAACCAAACCGACCTACGCGTATCTGGCGGGCGATATCACCCCCGCCTACGACGAGGCGACCGTCTCCGAGGTCACGCGCCGCTTCCTTTCGGTATTCGATACCGGGAACCGCGACGTCCCGTTGTTCTTCTTCGTCTTTGACCGGATCACGGCGACCGATCCGTCTTTCAAGAAGACGTTCCTGCTCCATACCGCGACCGAACCGTCGGTCAACGGCAATACCGTGACCGAGATCAGCGGAGAGGGAAAACTCGTCCTGCAAACTCTGTTCGGCGGCGACCGGATCGAAAAGGTCGGCGGAGAGGGCAGAAACTACGTCGTCAACGGAGAGCAACTCGCACCCTGCAAAAACGGCGACGACGGCTTCTGGGGTCGCGTCGAGATCAGCCCCGCGACGGGCAACGCGACAGACGATCTTCTGAACGTGATGTACGTCTGCGACGTCGACAAGAACCCGAAACTCACCGCGACCCCGATCGGGACCGACGCCGTGAAGGGCGCCGCGCTCGGCAAGGTCGTCGCGGTCTTCGTGACGGACGCGACCCGCGCCGCCGCGCCCCTCGCCTTCGAAACGGGCGGCACGGGCGCCCTCACCTGCTACGTCTCCGGCGTCGGGGCGGGGAATTGGACGGTCGCGGCAGGCGGAAAAACAGAGACCGTCCGGGCGACCGAAGAGGGCGGCTTGCTCGTCTTTTCCGCCCCCGCCGGCACCGTCACCCTGACCCCGCAGACTGACTGAAAACGAAAAAACGCGGGCACGCCGAACGGCGCGCCCGCATTCTGTTTTTTTTCGCTTATTTGAGGTAGAGGTGTGCGAGAATCGGGATGTGGTCGGCAGGATAGGTACTGTCCGTGTCGATGGGATTGTTGACGACGGTGTAGTACGCCGTCCCGAAACTGCCTTTCGTCAGGATATAGTCGAAGATCCATTGCGGACGGGTCGTGCGGTTCTGTTCCGCGAGCGTTCCGCCGACGTCGCCCTTGATCTTCGCCTCCGTCCGCGACATTTTGAAGCCGCCGTCGGTGAAGACTCTCATATTGACCGCGCCCTGTCCCGATCCCTTGTAGTGCGAGTTCATATCGCCGAGAACGATCTGGTCGGGATAGTTCGCCTTCTGCGTTTCCAGCCAGGCGAGCAGGGTACGGATCTCGTAGCGGCGCACCTTGTCGTCCTCTTCGTGCCCGCTTCCGGTACCGCCGTAGTGCAGATGGGTGTTGACGACCAGAATTTTTCTCCCGGAGCTCTTCGATTGCAGAACGGCGTAGTGGAAGATCCGGTCGACATTGTCGAGCTTGTTGTTGGCGCTTTCGGTGTTCGCGACGCCGAGGAGCGTCGCCGCGGTCTTAAACGAGAGCGTTCCCTCGGTTTTCAGGGTGAACTTGGAGGTCTTGAAGAAGATCTCGTTTTTCTCGAAATCATGCGCGCAGTAATTTCCCGTCAGCCGGGTGTATCCGCCTTCGGTCGCCAGTGAGGCAAGATAGGAGTCCCATCCGTTCTCTCCTTTTTGGTTGACTTCCTGGAAGCCGATGACGTCGGGCAGAACGGACAAAACGGTCTCGGTCACCTTCTCGGGATTCCTGCCTTCCCAGCCCTTCCCGCCTTTCGGGCTGTCGTAGACCGCGATATTATAGCTCATCACGGTGAAGGCGTCGACGTAGCAGAACTGCGACAACTGCTCGCGCTCTGCCGGCGTGTAGGGGCTGTACTTGGTCTTGTCAAAGGCGCACAGCGTGTACTGATACTTGCTCGTCTTCGAACTGTTGAGATCGTAAAGTTCGATCTCCGCCAAGTCCGCGAGAGAACGCGAGTCGCTTGCCTGCGAATAGGCGGAATAGCGAAGGATCCGCCCGTCGAGTTCCACGTAGGTCGCAAACGAGTACGCCCGACCGTAATCGGCTTCCGCGATCGGCAGAACGTGTGCGACGCGATAGGTATTGTCGGAGGCGTTCAGCGTGACGGAAAGTTCCTCTTTCACGTATTTCGGCTCGGCGACGGCGGCGCAGTTATCGAGCGCCTCGACCGTGAAGGCGAGTCGGTTTTTCGTCAGGTTCTCGGTCGGCGTGAAGAGCATCCCGACCTTGACGCGGTCGGCGCCGTAGGTCGCGTAGAGCAGGTCGAGGTACCGTCGGCTGATCTGACCGAGGAATCGCATCCCCGTCGGGGACGAGAGCGAGACCGTCGCACCGCTGACCGTTCTGACCGGCGCCGCTTCGAGCGTGCAGAAACCGAGCAGCTGTTCGCGCTGCGCCGGCGTGTAGGCGCTGTATTTCGTTTGACCGTAGATCCGCACGGCGTTTCGGTACGCGCCCGTCTCCGTGTCGGAGAGGTCGAACAACATTTCCTCCGCCGCGTTCTTTACCGACCGCGCGTTGTTCGCTTCCGCGTAGACGGCGTAGCGGAGAATGAAGCCGTCCGCTTCCACGAAGGCGACGGCGGAAAACGTCTTCCCGTAGTCCGCCTCCGCAATATCGGGCAGAACGCAGCGGAAAGTGAACTCGTCGCTTTCCCGGAGCAGACTCTCGGCTGTGACCCTGACGTACTTCTGCCCGGTCACGGCGTCGCAGCGATCGAGCGCCCGCGCCGTGAAGGGGATCTGGTTCGCCGTCAGGTTCTCGGTCGCCGTGAAGAGCATCCCGACCTTGACGCGGTCGGCGCCGTACGCGGCGTACAGAGCGTTGAGGTACTGCCGGTTGACGTGTCCCGTGAACTGCAATCCCGTCGAGGGGACCGTCGTGACCGTCGCGCCGCTCTCCGTCCGGATCGGCGCCGCGGCGTCGTATCCCGCGGGTTCGGTCACCGCCGCGGGAGCGGCGGCGGTCGTTTCGGGCGCGGTCGCCTCGCCGGAGGGCGTTTCCCCGCCCGCCGTGAGTTCACAGCCCGCGAACACACCTATCATCAGAAGGGCGAATAGCAAAACCGCTCCCAGGCGGACGCCCCATCGAATCGTTTTCATCTGTTCTCCTTCCCGTCGTGCGATCGGATCCGATTATTGCAGGAAATAGATCTCCGCCATGACCGGAATGTGGTCGGACGGATAGGAGTTGCCGACGTCGTTCGGGTTGTCGACGACGGTATAGTACCCTGCCCCGAGCGCCCCCTTCGTCAGAACGTGGTCGAAGACGTATTCCGAGCGGGTTTTGCGGTCGGAGACGGCGAGCGTTCCGCCGACGTCGCCCTTGACCTTCGCCGAGAGGGAAGTCATTGCGAATCCGCCGTTCAGGAACGTCGTCATCGTGCGCGTTCCGCCGTTGTTCGGGTTGTCGGCTTTGTAGTGCGCGTTCATATCGCCGAGAACGATCTGATCGGGATACTCCTCCACCTGTAGCTGCAGCCACGCGAGCAGCGCGCTGATCTCGTAGCGGCGCACCTTGTCGTCCTCTTCGTGCCCGTTTCCGGTTCCGCCGTAGTGCAGATGCGTATCGACCACCAGGACTTTTCTTCCGGTGCCCTTCGTTTCCAGCTTCACGTAGTGGAAGGTCCGACCGTGACTGTCGATCGTGTTGTCCGCGCCCTCGGGGTTGGACAGTTTCAGGTTCGAGATCACCTGCTTGAAGGTGAACGTCCCTTCGGCGATCATGTTGAACTTATCGGTCTTGAAGAAGATCTCGTTCTTCTCGAAATTATCGGTGGTATAGCGCCCGGCAACGCGGGTGTAGCCGCCTTGGGCGGCAAGATCGGCGAGGTAGGAGTCCCAACCGATCGTCTCCTTCTGGTTGACTTCCTGGAAGCCCACGATGTCGGGTAAGGCGGTCTTGACGGTCTCCATCGCGACCAGGGGATTTCTGCCTTCCCAGCCCGCGCCGCCGCTCGGACTGTCGTAGACCGCGAGGTTATAGCTCATCGCGGTGACGAAGGTGCAGAACCGCGGCAGCTGCGCGTACTCCGCCGCCGTGTAAGGGCTGTAAACCGTCTTGCCGTGCAGGGTCACGGCGTTCTGATACTTGTCGGCTTTCGTTTCGCTGACGTCGAGATACCGCTCCCCCGCAAGGCCGGACAGCGAACGGACGTTGTCGGCGTCCGAGTAGGCGGAATAGCGCAGGATCTTTCCGTCGACCGCCACGTAGGCGACGGCGGAGTAGAGCCGACCGTAGTTCGTCCGCGTGACTTCAAGCGTGCCGTTGATGCGGTAGACGTTGCCCGAGGCGTCAAGTGCGGGCGCCGACTCGACCTTCACGTATTTCTGTCCGGTCACGGCGGCGCAGGCGTCGAGCGCCTCGGCGGTGAACGCGATCCCGTTTTTCGTCAGGTTCTCGGTCGCCGTGAAGAGCAGACCGGTTTTGACGTGATCGGCGCCGTACGCCGCGATCAAGGCGTCGAGATAACCCTTGTCGACCGACCCCGTGTACTTCAACCCGACGGGAGCGGCGAGCGACAGCGTCGCGCCGCCGTCGATTCTGACCGGCGACTCGGCTCCGTCATATCCGGAGGGCTCGGTCGCCGCCGGGGCCGTCGCCTCGGTCGACGCCGCGGGCTCCTTCACGCAACCCGCGCACGCGAGAACCAAAAGCAGGACGAAAAGCAATGTCGCCCCGCATCGAATAGCCCAACGTTTCTTTTCCGTCTTCATTTCGTTTTTGCTCCGTTTCATCTTTTGCCGCAGCCGTTGCGCGGCTTGTTTTTATTATAACAAATTCCTCGCAAAAAAGCAAGTAGGCGCCGCCTGATCCGCAAGAGATTCCGCAAAAAAATCCTCCAAAAGATCCGCAAGAAAACCCGCCCCTCGCGCATCCCCCAAACGGCGAGAGACGAAAACACCGCGGTTTCAAGATTCCGTTGGAAATATGTCGCAGGTCATTGAAAAGCGAATCTTAATGCGACTGCAAGAAACGTTTTAGACGGGGATGAAGTATTATTTAAACCTGCCTATCCCAATCGCGAGGGAGGACCGTTTTCGAGCGTGAGAAGACGGTGAGAAGGGAAGAGAGACGCCGTGTGACCCCCGTTTTTACGAGGATTTCGCCAAAGGCGAAATCCTCCCGCTTGCCGCCGGTGAGCACCCCCCGACGGCTGCGCGGGTAATGCGCCCCCGGCGCCAAATAAAAGGAGCAGGGCGAACGCCGATTCTCGGCGTTCGCCCTGCTCCCTTCGTCCTTTTTCCTTCGGTCAGCTTCCTTCGGTTAGCTTTCGCCGCCCTGCTTTCGTTGCCCCATTTCCTTCGTCTTGCTTCCTTTGGTCGTTTTCCCGTCCTTTTATCCCGCCGGTTTTTCGGAAAACCGTCCCCGGTTCGATCCCCGAACGGTGAGCCGTATCGACTCTAAATCGAGACACGCTTTTTCCAGTAAAATCAACGCCTTCCGGGTTTTGAGATCCTCCTCCGGATTTGCTATTATTATACCACAAAAACCGCTAAGAGTCAAGATTGACATTCTGATGAACTTAATTGTTTTTAACTTTTCCTTTTTTCCAAACGGGGTATAAAAAGGGGTATAATAAAAGACAATGACCGCGATATTATACCCGAACGGGTATATTTCACGTTTGGATGCTCTGAATTATACCTTAACGGGTATAAAATTTTAAAAAAGCATTGACATTATACCCGATAGGGTATATAATTGTCATAGAAAACAACGATCGGGAGATATTGATTATGAACCGAATTGCAGAATACGTAAAGAAACACAGAAAAGAAGCCGGGCTCACACAGGAAGAATTCGCTATGCGTTCGGGGTTGGGACTTCGTTTTGTCCGCGATCTCGAGCAGGGCAAAGAAACGCTTCGTATGGATAAAGTCAACGTTGCGCTTGAAATGTTCGGCGCCGTCGCTGTTCCGGGCAGAAAGGATGATCAATGATGGAAGCGTTCAGAAAAGCGTACGTCTACGTGAGAAACGTCTTTGCCGGGATCCTTTCGGAAACCGATTCCGGTTATCGTTTCACGTACGATAATGAGTATTTGAAATCAGAAAACACTACGCCCGTATCACTCACACTTCCGCTCGTCGACACCCCGTACGAATCGAAAACTTTATTTCCGTTTTTCGACGGATTGATTCCGGAAGGGTGGCTGCTGGGCGTCGTCACCCGAAACTGGAAGATCGACGTGAAAGATCGTTTCGGATTGTTGCTTATCGCTTGCAAAGACGGGATCGGCAACGTGACCGTTGCGGAGGAAAAGAAATGATTTGTTATTGCTGTGGGAAACCGCTTGATGATCACAACGAAAACGGTTGGCATCCGGCGTGCGTCAAACGCTTTTTCGGGACCTCCGTACTCCCTCGGATTGAGATTGATGAAGACACTTTGGAAAAGCTTGCAAGCGAGTATACGAGGAAGGGCATAACCGTTCCGGGCGTTCAGAAAAAACTGTCGCTGCATTTGCACTCGGGCAGTGCAGGCTCACGTTTGACGCTTGTCAATTATCCTACCGGCTATATTCTCAAACCGCAGGTTTCGGATTATGAATCTCTGCCTGAGGCGGAACAATTGGTAATGACGATGGCGGATCATACCGGCATCGTCACCGTTCCTCACGCGCTGATAAAGAACGGGGATTCTTTTGCATATATCACAAAGCGTGTCGACCGGATCTTTGGAAAAACAGGCGTTGAGATGCTTGCAATGGAAGATTTCTGCCAGTTGGATCTTCGTTTGACGCAAGACAAATATCGGGGTTCATACGAACGTTGCGCGAAAATAATTACGACCTATTCTTCACAACCGAAATTGGATCTGACGGAACTTTTTATGCGAATCGTGTTCTCGTACATCGTGGGGAATTCGGATATGCACTTGAAAAACTTTTCGTTACTTGAAACCAAAGAAGCAAGCGGCAACTATACGTTGTCTCCGGCATACGATCTGCTACCGGTCAACCTCATTATGCCGGAAGACAAAGAAGAATTCGCTCTGACGCTGAATGGAAAGAAGAACAATATTCGAAAGAAAGACTTTTTCCTATTCGCGGAAAAGTGCGGACTGCAAAAGCCGTCTGCTACCAAAATGATTGAGAAGATCGTATCTCTGAAGTCGCGTTATCTTGAAATGTGCGCCGAGTCTTTCATGCCGTCGCACTTGAAGGAACGCTTTGCGGAGTTGATTGAGAAACGGTGCGCGGTGTTGCAGAAATAAAAAGCAGAGAGTTATTATTGCTATTTGTTGTATCGTATGCTACAATAATAACAGGAGAATCGTTAGGATGTGCCTTTTTTAGATTTCGTTATCTATCATGATTTGTCATTTATAACCAAAACGAAAACTGTTGGCTCTGATTGATAATGTTGAGTTTTAGTTTTCAATAAACCGCGAGAAAACCAAAAACGCAATCCAATGCAATAAAGAGTTGCGTGTATCATTTTACTACTAGGGTAATGAGCGCAGAAAAAAAGAATGCCTGCAAGGAGATTATTTAGATGATTAATGTGTCAGTAACAGATATCGGCGATATTGGGATAGATGACAAATGGAACAATTGTGATGAAAACGAACTGATTATGCACAGCATTCATGCATATCCCGCGAAGTTTCCTGCTTTTATTGCCAGAAAAGCATTTAGTTATGCCGAAGAAGAAGGCGTGAAGATAGAAAGTGTTGCGGACATTTTTTGTGGGTGTGGGACGGTTGCTTTGGAAGCAAAAATACACAACAAAAGTTTTTTGGGGTATGATATTAATCCAGTTGCAACATTAATCGCGAAAACGAAAAGTAATAATTATATTTTGAAAGAATTGAAGTCGTATTTTAAGATAATCGAAAAGGAATATGAAGCTTATGCTCCTGATCATAGCGTTTATGAAAGTGCAAACGAGCGTTTGAAGTATTGGTTCTCCATCAATAATTATATTGCACTGCTAAGAATAAAACACGCTATTGAAGTTGCAATTCCCCGTGGGAAATATAGAGATGCATTTTATTGTTTGTTTTCATCTATTCTGAAAGCATCTTCTCACTGGTTAACGAAGTCAATCAAGCCACAAGTTGATCCCGAGAAACTAGATAAGAATCCGTGGCATTTATTTGCTGATCAGTATCAGAAATTCGAAAGAGCGGTTGAACAAATAAATAATTGCAATCTTTTGAATCAAAGAATTAACATTTTCACTCAAAACTTTATCGCAAAGAAGTCATTTGAACCTGTAGATTTGATTATTTCCAGCCCACCATACGTTACGTCATATGAATACGCTGATCTTCATCAGCTTTCTTCGTTATGGCTAGACTATACTGATGATTATAAAACTCTAAGAAAAGGATCAATAGGAAGTGTATATAATAGCGATGGATTCAATCTTCAACTTGAAGAATTGAATAATTGCGGTCAGAGAATTGTTCAGGAATTGCTTGGCGATAAGCAAACTCCATCATCAAAAGTGAAATCGGTTGCAAGGTATTATACGGACATGCAGCATACTATTCACAATTGCACCAAGATGCTACGCAAATCTGGCATGGCATTCTTCGTCGTCGGGGATACAGAGTACAAAGGCGTAAAAATTCAAAATTCTGAGCATTTAATTGAATGTATGGTCAATGAGGGGTTCTCAGATATTAAAGCAGCAAAAAGAACCATCTCCAATAAACTATTGACTCCTTATAGAGACAACGCAGGGAAGTTTACATCAGATAAATCAAGCAGAACAATTTATCACGAAGAGTTTTTAATTAGTGGGAGGTTGTTTTAAAATGCATGAGAGTTTAACGATTAAGCCGTATGCAAGATTGCTCACAATGTTAGGTGATCAATTGATAAAGAACGAATTGATTGCTCTTTCAGAATTGATAAAGAACTCCTATGATGCGGACGCTTCATGGGTCAGAGTATCTTTTGTCGATTTCGAAGAAGATTTCACGAAAAAACCAACTTCGAAGATTATCATCGAAGACGATGGAAACGGGATGGATTCTGGTATATTAAAAAAGCATTGGCTGAATCCTGCTACTCCCGAGAAATTAAAAAAGAAAAAGAAAAATACAACTACTCAGTTAGGACGGGTTTTGCAAGGAGAAAAAGGAATCGGGCGTTTCGCTATTTTCAAACTCGGGAAAACCATCACTATAACAACTCGTAGACAGTTACAAGATGACAAAGGCGTTTTTGTCGAGGGTGGAGATGATCATGAGTATGTTTTGAAATATGATTTTTCAAAATATGATGAAGATTTCATTACTGAAGATGGTGAAGAAAAGGATCTGTTTTTAGATAATCTTAGTGTCTCTTTGGATACAATTCAACCGGCTTCGATTGTTAGCAAAGAAATAGTTTTGGGCTCTGTAAAAAAAACAAGGAAACCGCACGGAACCATAATTGAAATATCGGATTTAAAAACCAGTTGGACAAGGGCCAGAGTCGAAAAAATACAAAAAGAAGTTGGGAAACTTCAACCGATTTTTGCAGACAAAGGCGGCTCAGATTTTTCTGTTTGGATTTGCAAAAATGAAGATTTAGTGGGGGGATACGATTCATACAAAGAAAAACTGAACAAATGTTTACAAAACAAATCTGTTTTTAGAATTAAAAAGGGAGTATTTAATTGCGAATCGAAACTGATATCTTTTGAAATAAACGAACAACCCATAAAACTAAGTTTTCAAGATCCGGAGATTAGAGGTCTGGATACTTTTACTAAGCACTTTAAAGATTTGAAGAGGAATCTTGAATGTGGAGATTTTTCTTTCGAATTTTATATTTTTGATCTTAATTCGAACTCTATCGAAAAAACAAAATACTATCTAGATAAAGAAGAAGTTGATTTAATTAAAGAACACCGAATCTATCTATATAGAGACGGTCTAAGAGTTATGCCATACGGAGACCCATCTGATGATTGGCTTGGAATCGATATCGCGCGAGGAACGATTCGCGCCACCGAGTTTTTAAGTAACGACCAGGTTGTTGGATGCGTATATATAACTCAAAAGAATAATCCATTATTGCGAGACAAAACCAACAGAGAAGGACTCATTGACGAAGGTAATGCTTTAGATGACTTCATCAGTGTGCTTCAAGTTATTTTGCGATACCTTCGTTGCAAGCCTTTTGCGCAGTATCTGATTGAAAAAAACAAAAAAGCAGAGATTGATAGAATCAAAAAAGGGCTTCCTTCAGAACTCATTGAAACCGCAAAAAAGAAGTTCGAAGGAGATGACAAGGCGTTAAACTTTCTTAAGTCATTTGAATCAAGCTATTCTCAGGAAAAACGAGTTTATGAGGAGCGCATTAAAAAGACTGAAAACCTCGCTGCAGTAGGACTTTCAGTTGAAACGGCTTCTCACGATATGATGATTTTCTTAAGAAGAGGTTTGGAAGCCCTGGATGGAATAATACGAGAATTATCGTTTGGTGAAGAGATTGATAAAGATCATCTTGTGGAAAGATTAACGCTCATAAAAGGCAATTTTTCTATTATAGAAAGTCAAATGAAGGATGTTCAACTCCTTTTCCCCTCGACAAAGTCCAAAACAAAAAATATTGATGTTAATGATATTATGGATAAGGTTTATAATCTTTATAGACGCGCATGCAACGAGAATAACATCAATGTTCATTTTGCCAAAACCAGCAAGCCCCTTATTGTGAAAACTACGGATGCAGTTTTATTGCAAGTTTTTATTAATCTGTTTGACAATTCGCTATATTGGTTGAAAACGGTCAATAGGGAAAGGAATATTCTGATTACAATCGATGGCGACAATCAAAGATTGATCTTTTCTGACAATGGACCAGGCGTAAGAGAAGAAGACAAGAATTATATTTTTGAAGCTTTTTATTCAGGAAAAGGACAAGATGGACGCGGATTAGGTTTATATATAGCGAGACAACTATTAGATCGTTATGATTATTCCATTGACGTGGCAGAGTTTTCCACCGATAAAAAACTTCCTGGTGCAAACTTTGTTTTGGAATTCATTAGAGAGGTGTAAAAAAATGGATGTAAAAAGGTTTTTTAATGGAGTTGCAGTAATAATTGATGATCAAATAGACGATAAAGAGTCAGAGATATATCAGATAAGGAACAATTTGATTAATAACAATATTCCAGTTCTTCCATTTGATCGCGTTCCATCACAAGAGATTATTTCTTCTTTGTCTTCTGTTTCTTTTATAATACTCGATTGGGATTTTTTCCATGGGATTATTGGGAATGCAAATGGGGACGAACTTGATCCTGGAATCATTCTGCCAGAAGAGTTAGGCAAAGAAGAAGAGAATCGCTTAATTACTTTCATTAGAAAACTGCTCAAATCAATTTTTGTACCGATTTTCATTTTTACATCCAAACCTATTGATGGTATTCAATCGAAGCTAGTTAATGAATCGTTGTACTTTCAAGATAAGCCCAATAGACTCTTCATTAAAAGCAAAGGAGAAGTTTTAACAGAAGATGATCTTTTTGCCACTCTTGATGATTGGTTGAACGATTCGCCTTCTGCTTATGTTCTCAAAGCATGGAACGAAACAATCGTTGAGGCTCGCAATGATACATTTATTGAATTATACAATTGTTCGCCAAACTGGGTTAAACTTATTTGGGAAACTATAAAGAATGATAGTATTGACAGTCAGGAAGAATTTGGGGCTTTTTTAACTAAAAATTTAATCAACCATATCAAGGGATATAGTTTTCAAGAAGAAGTTTTAGACAGAAGTGTTGACGGAAATAATGAAAAAGATATTATAAGTATTATTGAAAAAGAGCGTTTTGTACGCTATGAGAGTCAACCCAACCAAGCATATACAGGCGATTTGTTTAAAATATCCGGCGGGAAATACTTTTTAAATATTCGTGCTCAGTGCGATTTATCACGTATCAAAAAACAAACCAATGAATATGCCCCCGAACTTTTTGGCATTGAAGGAGAAGTTCTTAATAGCAAAGATATTGTTTCTAGTGACATTAGGTTAACTAGTGAAGGACAATTGGTTTTTGAGAACCAAGAACCGTTTTCTTTAGATGCATTAAGCGAAATCTGTCGCAATGATGAAGAGCTTATCGCTTTTAACGGAAAATTTCGGCGCTATAGAAACAAAGTATTCTTCCAAAATGGAACATTTATTGGCAGGTCAGATAAAATAATAATATGTTGCATTGACGGAAAAAGAATCCTCCAATTTGATTTAAATCTAAAATGCCGTTCATTTGCAGAGATAAAAGATAAAAGAGTTGGTCGAATTTTGCCACCATATATAACTCAAATACAGCAAAAGTGTTCGGCATACCTAATTAGAGAAGGCACCATTCCTACACCACAAAAGATTATTGAGGATTTTTCCAATTGAATAATGGGTCGCATCACTGATACAGTGATGCGACCCATTATTCAAGCATTTTCAAACCCTTCAAAGACTGATGAGTTTTTGGAATTCAGCTTGGAAGACAGGTACTGTCTTTTCAGAATTTGTTCTTGATTAAGCTCGAATCATCGGAAGGAACACAAATGACCAACTGGCTTTGGCGTAAGTGAACAAAAAGCAAGAGACTTTCTTGACGTATAGTGATAAAAAAGAAAAACAACTTATCAATATACTGGATGAATTGCAAAGATAGCAAGAACGCGGGCTCCGAATTGCTTTCAGAGTCCGCGTCTTCTTTTACTATAGGTCCTTCTCCATCCGGATACACTGGAAGGTGTCGCCCTGGATCGGGGTGGGATTGGTGACCGTGAAGCCGAGTTTTTGATAGAAGCCGACTGCGGTCTCGCGGCTGTTGACAACGATATGCGAAAAGCCGAGATCCCGGATCCACGCTTCGGCTTCGTTCACCACGCGGCGGCCGAGTTCACGCCCGCGGTATTCCGGCAGAACGACCACCCGCCCGATCAAAGCGGACGTTTCGTCGATCGGATTGATCCGGCAGGTCGCGACGGGGAACTCGTCGTCGGTCAGCACGATATACTTCGTCTCCGGCGTGTCCTTGTCATCAAACTCCCGCCGCAGCGTGATCCCGTGTTGTTTCGCCATCCCCGCGATCCGCACGTAGTACGCTCCGGCTTGCTGCCACGTCTCGGCGGCTCTGATCACTTGGAGGTTCATAATTGGTTTTCTTTGATTCCTTTAGCGATAATACCCGTTAAAGACTTACTTAACGTTCCAGGTGGAAAGAACAATCATTAACAAATCATTTGGATTCATTGCTTTGTCAACCGCTTGCTTTAGCAGTTCTTTCTGTTCCTTTGAGAACGGTCGATTACTGTTTTCAATACAGAGTTTGCAAAAAAGTTTAATCTGTTGTTCGGTCATTTCTTTTTCTCACCTTTTTGAATTGAATCACTTTTTGATAGAGTTTTCCTCTAATCGGTTGCTATTCTACCATATATGTTGAGAAGAGTCAAGTGCTCATTTGATGCGGTTTTCTAGTTGATTGGAGATTCGAACAAGGAAGTGAACCAGATTTGAAAGAAACCATCGATTGTTACTCATAGTCCGTTGAATCAAAATCCGTTGACGGTTATAATGATTATAGATATTTGTAAAATAGTGTCGGAGGACTCCTAAGTATGATTACAAAAGATTTAGGGAAGCGTCTGCAAGAACTCAGAAAAGAGAAAACCGGTCTGTCTCAGGAGAAGTTTGCGTTCAAGATTGAGATGGACCGTACTTATTATGCGTCCGTCGAAGCCGGCAGGCGAAACATCTCCATTATCAATATCAAGAAGATCGCCGACGGACTGGGGATCTCACTTAGCGAACTGTTTGAGGGATTATAATTTTCGCCGCTCAGAACGTGTGCCCAAGAATATGAAAGTATGTAGTTTGTTTAGCGGAATCGGCGGCATCGATCTTGGTTTCATTCAAGCAGGATTTGAGGTCGTATGGGCGAATGAAAAAGATCCTGCCGCTTGTAGAACGTATCGTCACAATTTTGGTGATGCAAGCCTAGTAGAAGGAGATATAACCAAAATCCCCGCCTCCGCTATACCGGATTTTGACGTTCTCGTTGCGGGCTTTCCGTGTCAGCCTTTTTCTATAGCCGGGAAACAACGCGGCTTTGAAGACAAAAGAGGCAACTTGTTTTTTGAAATAACGCGAATCATTGACGCCAAACGCCCCAAAACGATTTTCCTTGAAAACGTACCCAATTTGGTCGAACACGACGATGGTCGAACGTTTCTTGTTATTTTTAACTCGCTCGCTCAGTTTGGCTATAACGTGTATTACCGGGTTATGTCTGCAAACGAATACGGCAACATCCCGCAGGCGAGAAAACGGATTTATATTGTCGCCGTTCACGAGAGTCTGAACGTTCACTATACACATCCAGACGTAGTTGAATTAAAGGTTGGCGTAAACAGCATAGTAGATCGGTCAAATCGTAAGAAAGATATCTACTACTATAAAGAGGGTCCTTTCCTAGATCAGATTCGTAACGTGGTTCAGAATAAAACAATAATTTACGGTATTCACGATGATCGTCCTCAACCAATGAAAAACGGTCTTTGTCCAACGTTAACGGCAGGTATGGGTACTCATGAGAATAGAGTTCCAGTATTGGTTGACGATTTTGGCATAAGAAAATTAACTATCAGAGAGTGTCTCGATTTTCAGGGCTTTCCTAAAAGTTTTGCTTTCCCCAACAATCTATCTTTGCAAGACGCATACAAACAAATAGGCAATTCTGTATGTGTTCCTCTTATAAAACGAATTGCCGTTAGTATTTTGAATTGCATATCCAATTGAGAAGCGTTCTAGGAGGCTAAGAACTTGATTAATGCGTTATCTTTATTTGCCGGTATTGGCGTCGGCGAATTCTATTTGGATCAGTGTGGTATAAACGTAGTGTTAGCAAACGAAATAGTGCGTTCTCGTGCAGAAGCGCATTCTATTCTTCATCCAAAATGCGAGGTGCTGACCGCAGATATTACCAAAGAAGAAACGCAAAATGAAATAATTAAAAAGAGCGTGGCGAAAAACGTAGAAATGGTAATCGCCACTCCTCCGTGCCAAGGTTTGAGCACCGCCGGTAGCAACAAGACCGAAGAATCGCTGCTGGACGATCCAAGGAACTTTTTAATCCTGTCCGCGCTAAAGATAGTCGACGCTTTGGCTCCAAAGTATTTTGTGATCGAAAACGTTCCGCGTTTTCAACAAATGCTTTTTCCTTATGAAAACAAGCTCGTTCGGTTGATCGATTTGTTAAAAGCCAAATACTCAGAGCAATATCACGTTAGAGTCGACGTGTTCAACGCCGCGGAATATGGTGTTCCCCAAACGAGATTTCGCGTCGTCTATAGGTTGTGGAAAAAAGGATTTGCTTGGAATGATCCGAAGAAAAAGCCTATAGTAACGCTTAAAGACGCAATCGGCGACCTTCCGTCTCTTGAGCCTGGAGAAAAAAGCAGCATAAAAAACCATTATGCGTTGATGCATCCGCAAAACCATATTGAATGTATGCGGCACACCCCTACCGGAAAGTCGGCTTTCAAAAACGAAGAGTTTTTCCCGAAAAAGCCGGATGGATCTAGAATTAAGGGTTATGGTAATAGTTATAAACGTATGAGATGGGATGCACCAGCGCCTACTATTACTATGAGAAATGAAATCGTATCTTCGCAGGAGAACGTACATCCAGGCAGACCGTTGGGTAACGGTGTGTGGAGCGACGCACGCGTTCTTACTCTTAGAGAGTTGCTGATCGTTTCCTCTCTTCCTGCAGATTTAGATAAACCCGAAAACTTAACCGAAACCGCGTTCAGACAGCTAATCGGCGAAGGTATTCCCCCGGTATTGATGAAAGAGATTATGAACGGTATAAACGATACTCAAGACAAAACCATTGCTTTATCAATGTTTTCCGGCGGCGGTATTGCGGAAACGTATTTTGAGAGCGTCGGCATTCACGTTGCAGTTGCTAACGAACTGTTGCCCGAAAGAGCAAAGTTTTATAGCCACGTTTATCCAAACACAAAAATGATCTGCGGTAGCATCGCAGATTCTTCCGTGTTTGAGAGCGTAATGACCGAAGCAAAAAACGCCGGTGTAAAGTTTATTTTAGCAACCCCCCCTTGCCAAGGGATGAGTACGTTGGGTAAACGTAATTATGAATCCGACAGCCGCAATTCTTTGATAAAATACGTGCTAAAGGCAATTGATAGACTTGATCCGGATTACGTTATGATTGAGAACGTTCCCAAATTTGTTGAGTTGCTTTACGACGAAGACGGAAGCACCTATTACGTAGATTCCGCCAAATCGAAACAACCGTATCGTATCGTTGAATTGCTCCAGAAAAGATTCGGGAGCAAGTATAACGTTGAAATGAAGATCCTTAACGCGATGAATTACGGTGTTCCTCAGAGTCGCCCAAGAGTTATCATCAAGGTTTATAAGAAGGGGCTTTCTTGGAGTTGGCCGGAAGAAGATCAGCACGTTATCACCCTTCGAGAAGCAATTGGAGACCTACCATCTCTTGAGTCTGGAGAACGCTCGGGTATCAAATGGCATAACGCATTGCGTCACAACGCAAGACAGATTGAAGCGCTTCGTCACACTCCGGAAGGCAAGAGCGCAATGAAAAATGAGGTTTACTATCCGAAAAAAGCAGACGGGACAAGAGTTAAAGGCTTCCATAACACGTATAACAGAATGCGTTGGGATGAACCTGCTCCCGCAAGAACGACAAACAATCACTTAATAAGCGGGCACAACAACGTTCATCCTGGAAGGCTTCTTCCCGACGGCACGTGGAGCGACGCAAGAGTTCTTACGTTTAGAGAATTGGTAATCGTTTCATCTTTGCCTTTGGATTGGAATATTCCGAATGATTTTCCGGAAGCGGATGTCCGTATTATCATCGGTGAAGCAATTCCGCCGCTCCTCAGCAAGAAGATTGCAGAACAAATCGGGAGGTAAGCGTATGTGTTATAACCGTGATGATTCTAAAGAAAAATGGACCATCATGATGTATATGAGAGACTTTGATTTGATGGTCACTTATGCGTACGCGCTGAGATCTTCTAACGAATTGACGAGCGAAAACATAGACGAAATACTGCTCAGGATGGAAGAGGAAGGGATTTATCGTCCTCGAAACGGAGGAAGTACGTTTACCGGTCAGTTCAAATCAATCCAAATCGCGTGGTACATGTTTGGTTATTACAACAATTCAAGGCGAAAAGACGAGCAAAAAAAGATGGTTTTTAGCCCGTTGGGGAATCTTTTGCTTGACAACGTGAAGGACCGAGAAAAAGTTGCAAAAATCTTTACAACGATGCTGTTTGGAAACGGATTTAGGCAGCCGTTCAGTAGAATGGATGCGCGATTCAACATATACGCGTATCGTCTTATTTTCAAGCTGTTAAGAGATCCGCGACTTAACGGTAAACTCTACAACGACGAAGTGTTCTACTACGCGATGTTTATAAAAACCATCGATGAAAACCAATACGAGGAGCTTGTTCACGATATTCTTGCTTTTCGAAACGTGTCACCTTACGAGAAATTAAGGCTTTTTAAGGAGCATGAAAGAGTAATTGGATTAGCGTGCCACGAATGGAGATACGCAACGGGGATGCTTGAATCTGCCGGTATCGTGAACGTACGTAACGACAACGATCATCGCGTAATCGGCGAATTAACGTATGGAAACGTTAGTAAAGCCACGGGAAAGCCCAACGCAGTAAGACGGTATACCGAAGACTACATAGTGTTGAGAGACAGCTTGGAACAGTACGTTGACGTATTGTTGGACAACTATCGATACTATGAGAAGCCGTTTCCTGAAGACGAACTAACAACGAGATTTAATAGTTCTATCGTCGTTGATATGTATTCTTTCTATCCTCCCGAGCTTCTACGTGAGATCGGAGAAGATACGGAAGAAGATCAAGCGATTTCTATGATGTTAAGCGTTGCTAGAGACGTGTTTTACTATTCTCATGAGGAAACGAATACCGGAGAACAATTCGAAAGAGCGTTAACCGCCGCTTTTAATCTGTTTGAGGACGTAGAAGCAGAAAGAATTGGCGGCGCAGGCAACGCAGACGCAGAGTGCATATATTACCCCGAGGAATTACCTCCAAAGAAATTCGACGTTGAAGCAAAATCAACTTCAAGAAAGCTTCTGCAAATCAATTCAAGGCGCTTGAAAACGCACAGATTAATGATCGGCTCAAAGTATACGATGATAGTTACTCCGAACTTCTCAATCGGCGTACTTAAGGATATTGCCGGAGAGAATTCCGTAATAATCAAAGCAGCAACGCTCGCTAATTATCTTTATCAGTATATCGTTAAAAATGGCAGGGAGCTATCATACGCAAAGCTTGATAAGATAGTTGAAGCAAATTTGGGAAAAGATATCACGGACAACGTAAACGATTACGTGTATAGCAACTTTGGGCATGCGGCAACCGACTTGAGCGCCAGGTAACGTGTGATTTGATGGTATTGACACAATGGGGGACGTTTTTTCAAAGAGCAAAAGATCAGATATTATGAAAAAGGTTCGCCCGTCCGGAAACAAGACGACGGAATTGAGGCTGATTAAGTACTTCTCCTCCAACCACATAACCGGCTGGAGGAGAAAGTACAAGGTCAAGGGGCATCCGGATTTCGTCTTTCTTGATCGGAGAATTGCAATCTTCGTCGACGGCTGTTTTTGGCACGGACACGATTGCCGCAATACTCGCCCCGCCGATAACGCGGAGTATTGGAGCGAAAAAAGGCAGCGTAATATCGAACACGACAAAGAAATAACCGAATTGTTTGAAAAACGCGGCTGGACGGTTATCCGTATTTGGGAATGTGAATTGAAAAAGAAGAACAGGGATTTGCTTTGTGATAAACTAGCAAAAATTCAACACAATCAAAGCAAATAAAGAGAGCAGCGCATATAAACAAATCTGCAATTCGGTATATGCTCAGGCGGTGAAAAAACTGCGGAGAAGATTAAAGAAGCATGCAAGAAAACAAGGCAGTAAGATTTTTCAAAACTGAGCTTAACCTGATGATAAATGAAAAATGGCTTGAAAGTGCTCGATTTTAATTGTTTTAGATGACTAAACAATACACTATTTCGAAGCATTGGAGGAAGAAATGGATATTAATAACGAAATACAAAGAGCAATAAAGCATATTCAAGCTCAGAATCCGCAAATATCAAAAAGCGACGATGAAGTGCAATCTATTGTTCCACTCGTCTGGGAATGCATTGACAAAAGCCAATATCGTTTTGAGGATTCGGATAAGATTATTCTTAACAAAAACGGCAAAAAGCGTCTTGTAAAAAGATTTGCTGATCCATTTTCAAACGAGAACATCATTTGCCAGGTTATAAAACAGATCTTAGACAAAGAATTTGGGATACAATACCCAAACAGGAATAAAACCACTAAGAATCTGTTTGAAATTCTTACAGCAGTAAAACAGATGGCAGAGTTTACAATTGTAAAAATTGATTTTAAAGATTACTTTAATTCTCTGTCTTCTGAATACGTTTATTTAAAATATCTAAAACCATATATCTCTGATCGAACTATAAGGAAAACCATTGAAGATTTTTGTTTAACTACGAAATATACCTATGCAGGTTTTCCGACATCAAATGCGATGGCGGAAATAGTTGCTTGTGAGTTCGACAGGGATCTCAAACGCCGTTTTTTTTATAATGGTATAGTTTTTTATGAACGCTATATTGATGACGGATTAATAATTTTTAATAGATTTATTGACCAACAAAAAGTGGATGAAGAGATTCAAAAGACTATCGACAGTGTTTTTTATGATAATTGTATTGATGCAAAAGTTTTATGCAAAACAGTTTTGAATCAGCAAAAATATATATATATTACCAAAAGGAACCTCACATCGACCGCAGTAGCATTTGATTTTCTTGGTTACGAGTTTTGGCTTATTAATGGGAGTAAGCACACAACAATACAGTATGGAATAACAAAAGAAAAAAGGGAAAAGTATCAAGACAGGCTGAATCATATTATCAGATTGTATACAGAATCTAACAGCCCAGATTATAACAATTTAGATCTTCTCAGACACAGAGTGGCAGCCTTTTCTGCCAGAGAAGTCTATCTAAATAATAGATATCGGTCAAAAATCTGGAGAGTTAAAGGTTTTATATCGAATTACGGAGAACTGAGATTCTTGTTAAATACAGGAATGATTCACCCAGATACAGAAGCATACTTGAAGAATATGGTAATTGATTCATTCAACCAATTCGGTATTATGCCTAGTTTTTTAAAAGGAGTTCCAGATGGAGCTCCTGGTTATAATCTGTTCCACAATATGAGAGTAAATAGAACCATTCTTCTTGTTGATGGAATTGGCTATAGTTATCAAGCTCTTGTAAAAAAGTGTCAGCAAATAGGTATTAGTATTGTAAATGCAGATGGAAATAACAGACCATATAATTCATTGGTTCACGAATATTTAATAAAAGTTAAAGTGGGATATTGATGACGAAACGGCAAGGTTGCCCTTGCCGTTCCGGAACATTTGCCGTAGCTATGTTCAAAACGTACTGTTTAGAAAAAGCAATACGTCGATGATGTGTGTGCGCAAAACGCACGGCAAGCAATAATTGCCTGCAAATGAATAATACCATAAATCGGAGGATTTGTCAATGGGATGGAGTGGCTTGGAGCGTAACAAACTTGATTTTCTTCTAACTGATTTGTTGCCAGTAGAATTATCTGAGCTTTTTTCTTTTTCTTCATTGTATTCTTTCCTTTTGGGGGAAAAAGAGCAGACTATCCTAGAGTCCACTATCCAAAAACTGAAAGAAGCAAAGGCTAAAGGCAATGCAAAAATGTTCAATAACGGATGGGGTACTATGCCTTTGAAGTATAGTATACTTAAAGGAAACGGAACTTTGCGGGAAATGAGTGTCATTCAACCTTTTTCTGCAATCAATCTGTTTTTATTTATTGAGTGCTTCCAGAAAGAGATTCTTGATTTCTTTCAGAAGCATCATTGCTTTTCTCTGCGCTATCATAAGAAGAATACGGATCTGTTTTATAAAACAAAAAATAAACGCGGGACAGAATACTTTGATAAACAAGTATGGCGAACAGGAAAGGCAGTAATTCAACAAACAGGCAGCTACTTTAAAGTCGCGCCTTTTGAGTCAATAAATGCTTTTACAAGTTCACTGGCTTGGAGAATGGCAAACTTTAAATACAAATATTATGCCAAAATTGATTTTAAAGCTTGTTTTGATAGTATTTATACGCATTCTTTCTCATGGATAATCGAACGAAATGTTATTGATGCGAAAGCTGCAAACAATTCCCACTTGTTCATTACCATTGATCGTGTCTTGGAAAATATCAATGGTCAGTTTTCAAATGGAATAGTTGTTGGACCAGAATTTTCAAGAATGATGACAGAAATACTACTACAGAGAATAGACAATGAAGTTATGTTCTCTTTGGATGTTAATGGATTAAAATGGCGTAAAGACTATGAAGTATTTAGATATGTGGACGATATCTTCATTTTTGCATCGGAGGCGAAGTATGTAGATCTAATTATCGAGAAATATGCTGAGATGGGTGAGAAATATCGATTAAGACTAAACGAACTGAAAATGAGTAAAGATGAGACTCCATATTTACCAAAAGAATGGCTTGAAAATACAAGAATAATTGCTGATAGAATAGGAGATTTGTTTTTCAAAGGAAGCAAAGAAGATTATCATACATTAGATGAAGATAGAAGGTTTATTGTATTAACTGATTTCGTTCCTGTTGACAGACTAAAAGATGAGATTGCTGTGTTAATGAAAAGCTATCCTGATGATCGCCGCAGCATTGCTTCTTTTCTCTTATCGACTCTAATGAACAATATTTCTAAAAAGAAAGATGGATATAAACTCTTTAAAAAGGATCGAGAAGGGAAAGCGTTTCTTTTGATTGATCTTGCTCTTTTTATCTACGCTTTTTTCCCCTCTTTTGAACAGACTCGAAAAATTATTTCAATTCTGTCATATATAAACAGTGAATTAGATTTTATAAATAATAAGGTTCTAAATACGAAGTTGTTCAATACTATCCGCAGATATGAATTCGTGTTTGAAACCGAGAACCTTTTTGATCTTTGCGATTGGTTTCCTCTGCTTGTAGAGTACAATTTTCATTTAGACACGCACGTGGAGCAGGAACTCATTAATACAATCTCAGAAACCGATGATCCGATTCTGTGGGCCAATTTTTTGCTGTATTCAAGGTACAATGACTCTTTTTTTAAAAATGTTCTCAAGCAATTGGAAAGTATCATTGAAACCCGTATCGATGCAATAATTGTCGATAAAGAAATGCTGCAAACAGAGTTTTGGTATATTTTGATTTTTCATAATTGTCCATTCATTAGTACAAGTCTTTCGGTCAAGATTGATGGAGTTATTGATAGGATAAAAAATAAAGCAATCTCTGATCAAATTCAAAATGATTACCCTTCTTACGCTATGACAATTTTACTTTGCGAGTTTTTGCAGAGAAAGGGGAAAATGGGAAAAAAACCAGAAGAAAGCTTTTTTGCGTGGAATGGATGCAAATCATTCGGCGAGCAAATAACATACAGAACATTTCAAAGAACTCTGTTCAAAAAGTATAAAAAGAATAGATACGGGTTGTATGCCAGTGTTCAATAAGACTTCAACAAAAACGCATTCATTATTTAAGTATTAGTTTAAGCCCATTCTTCTTACAAAACCGCTCCATTGCACACCGTTTCTCTTTTAAGGCGTTTTCTCCCAAATAAACAGCATCTATTCTCGGCGCTTTGGCTTTTTCATCAGCATTTCCAATAATTCGCCATTCTTTTTGATACGACCAATTCGAGTTTTTGGTCAAAAATAGGCGGAAGAAATGCGACTGATCTGCTTGTATACGCCCATATGACATCCCAACAATGAAGAAACCAAGGAACGAACTGAGAATTGCAGGTAGAATTTCTGTATCCCTTTTATCTGAATAAACAACTGGGAAAAGGGACTGCTTGTCATCATATTCATCCATAGAATACTGTAGGCAGTATCCAGTTGAATTGTCTGCATAGTTCTTCCACATTTCCGGGGAATCAGCGAGTTCTGTAAGCGAACAAATGCCCATTTTTTCTCTCGCTTGCAAAGCAAGTAACAATAAACCTTCGATTCGTTCCCGCAGCTCCGGCTCGGCGAATCGCTCAGGGATATTTGCAAGGAAGGTTACAATCGGAGCTAAATCAACATTTGGAGCCAATTCTTCCATTTCAAATGCTGACTCTAAAAGCAATCGTCGATCAATACTGCCATCCCGTCGCATCGTGCGAAAAACCAAGCCCCGTATTTGTTCGAGATTATCCTTTGATGCATAAGGGGCCAGATATTCCAGTATTCCATCCACCACGCGATACGAGATTCGCCCGGTTTTCACATTATAAAAATCTTCTATAACGAACGTGGTTTTGCATTCGCTTGGATCATCAAGATTTTTGGCTTTACAAAGGAAGATGTACTCGTTCTCAAGCATATCAAAGGTATGTTCGTCAAACGCGCGATACTTATATAAATAATGGGGAGTCTCGGTCGTTTGACCTCGAAGAAGTGCATTAATATAGTCTGATTCGTTCATAAGTTTTTACTTAACCACTTTTTGAAATTAAAATGCCTCCCACCCTAATTCAGAGATTAAACGATCTTGTTTTCCACTCATCTCATAGTGCTCGCTTAATTCTCGTAAAAGATGCGCTGTTTCAGGATGTTTTATTTCAAGGGCTTTGGCGAAACATTTGTATTTCTTCGCCAATTCCAATTCACTAGTGCCATCATCAACCGGATGAAAACCAAAAGGATTCAGTTTTCCATTAAGAATTCCGTGTCGCAAATCTGTTCCGGCATATTTTTCAAGGACCTCTCTAACAAATCCGTGTGGGAAACATCCATCCCCATCATCTTTTGATTTGCCTAGAATGGTCCCTAAGGAATAGAGAAACATGCGATCCGTTTTGCTTTTTTCCATAAAATAATCTACAAAAAACGCAAAAGACGGATAATTCGAAAAAGCATCATCTGGTAATAGATAATCAAAAGCAGATAATGAACAAAAGCGATCCTTTGATTTGATTAATCCATCACACAGAATATCGGGATGTAAGAAATAATACTTTTGAAGGATTGCGGGAAGTTTTCGAAAATAACCTTTCTCATATAATTTAGCACATTCAGACGCGAGCGATTCGGAATAGTATCCCTCTTTTTCAATCTTAGATGACAATTCATCAAAAGCGTGAATGACTCGTTGATCGTTGCATAGCAGACCACTTACATTAATGGTATTAATGATTTCCTCAATCCTCTCCATGTTGATCACAAGCGAGTCTGGGCTTATAAAAATGTAGTAATCAAGCAGGTTAGAAGGATTGTATTTCAATAATTCTCGATAAACAAGTTCGTCATAAACGTACATTCTTTGGTGAGGCCAAAAAGAGTGTTCTTTTTCAGGAGTATCTAGCCAATCATAAATATCCTTTCTTGTCAAATTTGACAAAGCCTCACATTGTTCTTCTTTCGATAAACCATCAAGAATCAAGATACAAGTCTTCTTAGAGGTTTCATTCAGAATCCCATATAAGATGTTCTTCTTCTTTTCAGCACATGCTTGTTTCGCAAAAGCAAAAGCCAAATCCGGATTTAAATGCCGCGCAAAAAAGACACCCATTTGGTATTCATCGGTAGTACAAGTGACCAACCTGACAAGATCTTCTGGAAGACACTTTTTAGATAAGTCTGTCAAAACTGCCGCTCTTCTATCATTTACTGAATCGAGATTAAGAGAAGAATCTTGATCGTCATCAAAGAAAAGATGTGAGTAATAAACATGGAAACACCAGCCGTTTTCTCCGATGATATCAGATGGAGTGGTTATATTAATCCATTTTTTCAAAACAGAAGAATAGGGATTAAGTTCTTTTTCTTTTATTGCATTAAATGCCATTTGTCTACAATCGTAATTTAGAGATACTAATTCTTCAAAAACATACTTATCCTTGTTAAAGAGATTTGCAGCATACTCTATCGTTTCAACATAAAACCGATAATACTCACGAAGGAGTTTTTTTATCCCCTTAATATAGTGATTCTCAATATGCTTTTTGAATATTAAAGATGCTAACTTATTGGTTGTGTCATGATAGTCTTTAATAAATATGTCAGTTCGAGGATTTGTTTTTATTCCTTCGTAAGAACCAGACATTACTGTTCTTTTCAGCAGCAGATCGGTGATAAAATCAACGGCATACTCTTCGTTGATTGAGAGATATCGTTTAAGGATTTCCCCTTTTTCTTTAACAGTAAAAAGAGTATGTGGGTTCCATAAGCACAGAGCATTCATAAGGGATTCGCGGGGAGTGTTTGAATATGTGAATTGATTATTATTGCGCGTAAGCAAACATAATTGCCATAAGCAATCACAAGCAAACAATCTAGTTTCATCATACAGAGTCAATTGATCTAAAGCGCTTAAGATATCAGTATAAAAACGGGTATAAACTGTATCAAAAAAGCACTTTATTACAACACCTTGATCATCGTTAATATCTTTTTTGAAAAAGTCCATTACTGTGGTTGGAGACACTTCAACAAGCAAAGGAAGATGCTCCAACAGAATAAAAGGGAAGGGGCTCGAATTCAATAATGAATGAATAACACTATCACACCTGCCCGAGTCATCGGCATTTGAAAAGCACACGAGATTCAATATCATAGAATGCAGGTGCTTTTCAATTTTATAATCAGATTGAAGCCCCTCTACACCAGGCAATTGATTCTTTTCAGGAGTGACTACGGCTTGTATGACTTGAATTAAACGAGTGAAAGAAGGGGCGTTGGATGTAAGATGGAATACTTCCCATGCTTCTTCAAAGTTAATAAGGATATAGTGAGACTCAACCACTTTAACAGGGGCGTCTTCAAGATTTGCCCACATATCATATTTTTGAAAAACAATATCAAATAACTCATTTGCAAGGAAAGACACAAGTTTCTGGTCGTTAGTGTTAGAAGCATCAATGTTCCTAAGGAAAAGAAGAGGAATAAGCAACTCAATTCGGTCCAGCGTTGCCCATTTGGGGCAACAGTCGATCGCGTTTCCGGGAAATCTGCGAACGAAAGATAAGAGACTTCCATGTGTTTGTTTGTAAAGAGCATATACTTGTTCATCTGGTAATTTCATATCTTTTAAAGCAGTTTCAAACAAAGTTTTTGACAATGGTTTTAATTCGATGTCTCCCTTAATTGACAAATCCTCTTTGTTAAAACATAGAATGGTTTTATTCCCAGAAATAATGTCACAATCTAAACGACAGATTAAAAGAAAAACTTTTTCTTTGCATTCAGCAGACAGTTTTTTATAAGTCAACGGATCATTGATAACAATAACAGTATTGGAATAATTATTGTTATTCAGAATTGCAGACAAGCAAAAACCATATGCATCGATTGTTGTATCGGCTTTTATTCTTATAATCGGATTATCCCAAATAGCAAACAATTCATCGATTTCATTATCTCTACCGCTTAAAAACAAAGAAGAGGAAAAACGCGGTTCTGTTTTTGAAGAAAAACGTTCCCAAGCAGTAGAAACTGTAGTAAAATCTATGTGTTTTTCATCGGTAATTTGTTCTAATAACCATGCGCAAACTGCCGGCTCTGAGTTGATCCAATCTGCGATTATAGACGCATCATAAATATGAACTCTCTTCCAAGATTCTTTGTGTTCTTTTTCCCATTTTGAAATAGGCATTCCTTGATTGTTATATGCCCAAATATAAGGGATAACAAAATAAAACTCTGCGTCGGCTTTATCTACTCCGAGAGGGGCGTTTGTCCTTTTTTTCCAGTCTTTTTCAATCTTATCGCGTGAATCGTCACTTGTTCCGATTTCCCAAACACTTAATCCTTCACAAACAAAAAGATTCTTTTCGTCGTTGGATACAATCCCATCAAAACCAGGAGCCCAAACATCATCTTTCCCGGGGAGTCGGATCTGGTTAAGGTCAGAACAAGTATTTAATATGAGTTTTTTTATCAACTCGGGTAACAATTCTTGAAATTGCACTTTTTGCTCTTTTACAATTGAAGCAAACCAAGATCCACTAAATATTTCCATTTTGTTCTCCTTTTTTAAAAGAGATTATTTCTAACTATAGTAATTTTATACTAAAAAAAGAAAAAGCGCAATGGGTAGATCTTAATTCGCGTAAAGTAAAGCGCGAACCCGTGCTTCAAAATCACCTTTTTCGTTCAAAAAAGAAAAAAAGACACAGCAGTATAAGTTCAAAAATGCAGTTGGAAAATCAATGCACATTTCAGTCTCCGTTTGCCTCTTCGTTGTGGCTATCGTAGCACAGCGAAAAGCGGAAGTCAACGCGAAAAACAATCGCTGAAAACTGAAAAGATACAGAAAGAGTCGGGCTCGATTTGAGTTCGGCTCTTTTTTTATTTACGCAACACTTTTTCGTCACCGTGGACTTCCGGTAGGGCGACGGAAAACAGATTGCATTTGGCTTTTCCCCGTACTCCACCCGTTTTGCCGAAAGGCGATAATAACGAATACGGAGGAAAAGAAAATGGAAAACAAAAAACAGGATCTCTTGGATTTAAGCACGGAGATCACAAGAGAAAACGTCCAAAGGATCGGGGAAATCCTTGCCCTGGTCGTGATCCGCTACGCGTCGTCCCACGGCAATCACGATCTTTACTGGCTCTACAACGGTCTGCTTCGGGATATGAACCGGCGCCCCGATTCCGAAAACCACTATTCGGAAGGATACGATGTCGCTTCGACCGCGATCTGCTTCCTTTGCGACCACATCGGGGAAAGGCTCGGAGATCCCGTCGTCAACAAGTACGGCAAGACCATCACCGTCGAGCGCGCTTGCTTCCGGCGACGGTCGCGGTTCTTCTCTCGGCGCCGCAGACCGTAACGCCCCCGATACCGATAAAGACGGACTGAGGATCGAGATGTACGTGGATTGAATCTATAAATCTATCCGCAACATAAAAAAGAACCCTGACGGCAGTCCGGGTTCTTTTAATTGACTTAAAACATCAAAAGACTGATTGTTTCAAACCGCTTTGATCACTTGGATAGATAGTCCTTAATGCAATTGATGAACAATTGTCCGTACTTTTCAAAAGTGGTTTTTCCCAATCCGAATAGTGAAACAAATTCTTCTTCGGTAGTTGGTTTATAGGTTGCGAGGCTGACCAATCCTTTATTTCCGATGATGGTATAAGCGGAGCATCCTTTTTCTTTCATTAAACGCCCGCGCAAATTCCGAAGAATACCAAGCAGTTGCATATCGGTAAGGATTTGACCTTCATCATCAACTACAATATAAAAACCGTCTTTTTCTATATAGTGTTCCTTCGTGTCCGTCGTGTGGACTTCAGCCTTTTTCCTTTCAACCGGAGGACGCTTTGACACGGTCGCTTTCGGGAGCGGAATGACCTCCGGGGTCGGAGTAACGTAGGATGGCATATCGACGCTTGTATCTCGTTCATAAGCGGTTGTGAGCCATCTTAAATAGTAATCCCGATTCATTAAACGATTACAACCGGTTTTGTCTTTTTTGTAATTCGTACAACCCAAAAAGAATCCTGACGGACCGCTTTTAATTACAAGATAACCATCGCGACATTGATCGCATTTTTGTATTTGTAAATCGCCGCCGTTCACGTCGTTTGTAATAAAACTACATACTTCAGGATCGTTCGAACACATCCACAAACGCATTCCATAGCTCTTTTTGTAACGGAAAAGCAAAGGAAAACCGCAAATCGGGCATTTCTTGATGGTCCCAACGTTGGTTTTTAGTTCACGATTGATATTCCCGTTGAGAGTCACGTTGGGATAGTCGTTCAACAGTTCCAAAATAAACTCCGAAGGATGTTGCTCCGGCGTTACGATATAAACGCGATTCTTTGTTCGCGTCATAGCAACGTAGAACAAGCGCCGTTCCTCCGCGTATTCTATGCTGTGATCGTCCTTCACGACAAGTCTCAGAACCGGATCATCGTCTATTTTTGCGGGGAACCCATATAACTCATTGCGTGCGTTGATAATGATAACGTTATCGTATCCCAATCCTTTCGAACGATGTGCCGTTAAAAACTCCAACCGCACCTGCCTGTACTTCTTCGAAAAGATTTTGTTGTTCTTTTCATCATATACAAAATCGTTCGAAAAACAAAGATTCCGAGCGTCAAATCCATATCTTCCAATCAATAAAATAGATGCGTTTTGGCTCTTTCCTTCTGCTTTATTCGCTTCCAGAATACGCCCGATGACGGCTTCAACGGATTTGCCGAGCAAAAAGAATTTGCCGCCTTTTCCTTCGTATTTCTTTCGATCCGTTTCTTCGCTGTAAGTATCGATCACAACCGGCATTTCGATATGCTTTGGAGAAATCAAGGATTTCTTGATTTGAGCGTCATTCTTTTGGATGAAATTGCCCGCAATATTGATGACTTCCTGCGCGTTTCTGTAAGTGCGGGTGATTTTCAATTCCTCGCCGTAACCCATAATGGAACAAAAATGAGTAAACAAAGATATGTCTGAACCGGCGTACGCGTAAATAGACTGCCAATCATCTCCGACAGCAATGATCTTGGCGTCACATATAGTTGATAACTCTTTGGTCAGATCAAACCGTTGCCGTGAAATGTCCTGATACTCATCAACAATGATATACTTGAAATCGAGACGTTCTTTCATCTGCTGCTTTTCGCGCAGTATCCGGGCAGCGTCGTTAATCATATCTTCAAAATCAACGGCGTTTCTTTCTTTTAACCGTTTTTGGTACTCAAGGTAGCACTGCTGACAAACGTCCAAAAACAATTTGGTCCGAACGTTTGAATATTGTCGTTCAAAACGATAGAAATCGTCAAGAGCAAAACCGTTCGTTTTGAAATTGGTGATAAAAGTACAAACCAATCTGACAAAGCGAAGAATATACCTGTTTTCCTCGGAGTTGACGATTTTTTCAAACACTTCTTTGGCAGAGCGAGGCGTAAGTTCAAAACCGGCTTCAACAAGCTGTTCTTTTAAATGGTCCAAATAATCCCGTCCGTCGTTATATTGCGAAAAGGTATAAAGGAGAGTAGTATTATGCCTGCGGTGTAACGTAATTTTATCATTGATTTCTTGTTTGTACTTTGAAAGAACTTCCGGCGAATAAAAGGTATGATGACCGCTTTGCGTAATACCAAAGTGTTCAATATAAGCAACTCTATCGCCTTGGCGAATACAGAAATCGGGCGTATAGGGTTTCTTTGCTTTTAGAATATGGTATTGATATGGCTCTTCGTAAGCGTACTCGATTTGATTCATGTACAAAAAGTTTGCAATTCTCACTTCTTGCGCAGAACGTAGAATCTCATTATTTATCGTGATCGCTTTTCCCGTGCGTTGATCGATTACATGTTGTGTATATTCACCAATGTTGCCTTTAAACGTCGAAAAATCGGCTTTTGCAATATAGTTGAAGAATCGATTAAGGTCATCTCCGTCATAAGGGGCGTCAAAATACGAACCGAAAAATAGGATCAACTTATCGACCATTTCCGGTTGTTCCAGTATGTTTTCTTTTAAGTAATTGTTTATGACGTTGAAAAGAAATCCGTCATCCACGATGGTTTTTTTATCATCTTCTTGCTTTCGAAGAATGGCGTATCCTGCTTTGTGGAAAGTTGTGATCGGGCAGGGAATTCCCAATCCTCTGTTGATCCGTTCTTGCAGTTCTCCGACGGCTTTATTTGTAAAAGAAATAACAAGAATCTGCTCGGGATTAACGTGTTTGCGTTCAACAAGATAACGAACTTTTGCAGCGACCGTTGTTGTCTTTCCCGCACCTGCGCCGGCAATGACTAGGGTGTAGTCTTCATCTGAAAGAACGACTCTTCGTTGTTCTTCGTCCAAATGAATTTGAGGATCAACTTTTGTCAGGATTTCATCAAGGTAGTTTTTCTCACTTGACAGATGGCTGCGAAGAAAGTTTTCGTTGTGTTCGTGAACCGATTTTGCTCCTTTTTGATATGCAGATAAATCTTGATAATTCCGGATAAACTGCTCTACAATACTCTGATCATAGCCGTTTTTCTTGCAATAATATGAGAGAGTGCCGCCTTTGATGATGTTTTGAAAGAAAGTATAAACGTCTTTATAGTCATCAAGGAATGGAACATAGTCTCTTCGAGAAATAAAAGAATCTGTTGCCAACAGATTTGAAAAAGCATCAAGAAAGGAGAGCGCTCCTTGATACTCGCTCGTGATTATAGATTGTTTGGCGGGAGTCTCTTTATTATCGCGTGATATTTCTCCCGGTGCAACTTGCTTTTTCCGGAACAGTTTCGACCAAAAAGACATCGTTGCTCTCCTATGGTATGTTATAACATCATTATATCAAACGAAAACACGCTTTTCAAGTATTAATAGATTCAATCTTTTCCGAAAAAAGCGTTGACGGTCCCCCGCTCTTCTCTCGGCGCCGCAGACCGTAACGCCCCCGATACCGATAAAGACGGACTGAGGATCGAGATGTACGTGGATTGAACCGTTACAATCAGCCCAAACTCTTTTTGCACCCCTCTTGACAAAGGGTATAAGACGGGGTATAAAAAGGGGTATAAAAAAGGGGATAACAAACAGGGGGGCGAGTGTCAAAAATACAGATGATAAATAGCAAAACGCAACTATAGAAAATCGCTTTTAAAACACCATAAAACGCGAAGATAAACCAGAGTCGGGCTTGGTAAAAGCCAGACTCTGGTTTTGGAAATATCTTCTTGATACTATGTTATTCTTGCACAAACAATTTATTGGTTTCATCAACTATATAACTACGAGCATTAGGAATCTTATACGAATCAATATAATACTGCTTAATAATTTGGGGGTTAGAGCATACTTCTATAGGAATGTGATACTCGTTCTTTGTACAATCTATTTTCTCTTCTGAAAGAACCAAATCAAAGAAAAGAGTATTGCTAATCGGGAGAAGAATTCTAAACGGATTGTCATTGTAACTTATAAAAGACGTATTCTTGGGGGCAGCATATACCACAGTTGAGTAAGTATTGTGCAACAAAAAATGGATATTTGAAGTGTTATAAATAATAGATGGAGAGTACATTTCAAATGATTTTTTTACAGTTGGATCATCATCACTTGTTTCAGATACCACTTTTTCATAAAAAGAATGTCTTAGATCGTCATATTTCTCTTTAAACATTCTTTCAAAAGAGTAGTCCTTGTACTCAGGTTTTAACATCTGTTGATATTGGTTCCCAAATACCGCCTTCAACATATTTTCTAATTGTTTTCCTAAATCTAATGCTTGTTCCATATGGATGGAATTTCTTCTCCACATAATTACAAAAAACCTGTGTAATAATCTGTATTCAGCGTTGGAGAAAACAACAGAACCTTCTTTAGCTGTTGCCGAAAATGCAATACGTTGAAACAGTTTGGCGACATTAGACTCATATTGTTCGGCTAAAGATCTTTCGGTAGTTTGGGAGTTAAAATCCTGAATTGAGTAGACATCAACAATCTTTTGCTTTTTTATGGTTTGAGTATCCTTGTAGTAAACCATAACTTTTTGATTCGCTTTTGATGAAGAGGGATTAATTGCAAAACCACGCAGTATAAACTGTGGAATAATATGATCTTTAGACATTGTGCCTCCTAACCGTATCAAAGAGTATATTTTTAGAGTTCGACAACGGTTACACCGTGATTGCAAACGTCCAGAAGAGATTTCAATTCCTGAAAACGGTTTTTCAATTCCAACGCTTTGAAATTGAAAAGAGAGAAGTCTTCTCCGAAGATGACCGTTTTGATCCTTCCGTTTCGTTCCTGCGCTTTCAGCCATTGACGCGCTTTTTCACAAATCGCGCCTCCTTTGCCGGTGCTCCCGTATCCGTGAATGATCAGCACGCATTTGCACTTGTCCTTTCTTAAGAAATCAAGTGATTTCTTCAAATAATCCAACGCATCGCTGACGACGGGCATTCCCGCTTTGATGTTCAATTCCGCAAAATCGTTGACGTTCACTGGACACGTCCTCCCGTATAGCGAGAATTAAACTTATCGGAATCCATAGGAGCTTTTTTCAGTATCTCAGAGAACGGAGTCGTTTTCAAACTGCCGAACGTTTCGTATCGACCGCCGTTGTTGAGTTGGAATTTTCCCGCGGGATTGACCATCAGATAGGAGTTCTCCATACTCCCTTCGGACTCGCAAACCGGTTCTGGCGAAAGGGATTGATAACGAGAACAGAAAGCCTTAAACTCTTCTTCCGTGATACGATCCGCTTCGGCTTTGTCGTTGACTCCACGAATAAGGTGCATTTGAAGGAATTTGATCCTATCGGGCTTCAAAGATAGATACAAAGCAGTTAAGTCTTCGTCAAGGTTCCGTTTGGATACAACCGTATTGACTTTCAGCTCGATACTGCATTCGCGTATCTTTTGCGACAAAGAAACCAAACGTTTAAGATCGAGAGTTTTTTCTTCGCAGCATCTCCCGATCGAACGGTTCGTATTGTCACGAAGCGAATCAACGCTGATTCCTATGCAGGACACTTTTCCTTTCCAACGTTCGATACGTTCTTCGGTCAATAGAAATCCGTTGCTGATAACCGAGACCAAAACACCGATCGAGTGAGCGTAATCAATCAGTTCGTCAAGGTGTCGGTACAGCAGGGGTTCTCCGCCCGCAAAGTTGATTCGTCCGTCGGTGATACCGCACTCCCGAAAGTAGGACGCAATATTGTCAACGATTGTTTTGGCGTCGGTAAGCGACGCTTCCGGTTCTTTGAATTTGGCGAAGCAGTAGGAACAATGGAAATTGCAACGATTTGTGACGTGGTAGTTTACTACCGAGTAGTTGTTCATAATTATCCTCCTGAAAATATGATTGCAGAAGGATCATACCGATTCGATTAATAGAGTTTGTTCGCTTGGTAGTTCTCGCGGATCACTTTTCCGTATTTCTCTAAAACGAACGAAAGGCCGTTGTTTAGATAATCGTAAAAAGCCCATGAGACGCAACCGTATTGTTTTTCTCCGTAAATAGCAGTATTGCCGATGCTATTCGTAATGAACTGCCGCCTTTTTTTGTCGTCGGTTCCGAGCGACGCAATCAGTACGACTTTGTCCAAGGCGATCCAAAGCGTGCGAAGCTCGCCGGTCAAAACGGAGCAAGGCGCGGGGAGTATTGTCATCCAATAGTCCGAATCGATGCTATCGTTTTGCCTGTTTTGTTCGGTCGGCAGAATCTCCGAGGGGAAGGATCCGGGGAAGGTTTTGCGGAGCAACGTCTTCGCGAGCGTGATCGCCGACTCGATTCCGGCGTCGCGATAAACCGATCCGATAATCATTTCAAGAGAATCCGCCAGATACTTTTCGCGGTTCAGTTCCTGCAACCGTTCTTCTTCCAAAGAGTTCTGATCGAAAAAGAGCGAATCGAATTCGACGTATTTCGCGGGATTCCCAACCTGTAGATAGAGTTTGTCAATTCCCATCTTTTTGGAAATCAGAACTTGTGCTTCCGCGCGCGTGTACTGCTCGTACTTTTCCGCCATTCGATCGGTGTCGGGGTTGTAGAACAGAAGTTCGGCAACCGCCAACCCGTAAATCGCATCTCCGAGCTGTTCCAGTACCGGAAACAACGCCGTTTCTTCCATCAACGCGGTGTCGCGGTCGAGCAGAGAGATCACGTAGTCGGCTTTGTGCTCGTCGTTGATCCGCACCCCGTTTTCCGCCAGCATTTGCTTCAGTTTTTCGTAATGCTTGGCTCGCTTCGAGAGATCGAGCTGGTGGGCGGTACAGATCCCGGTCTTCTTTTCGACCGTTCGGAGCAGGTCGAAAAAGAGTCTGTGCAGATAAGAAAACTGCGTTTGCTCATCGGAAGACAGCAAGGTTACGGCGTACGCTTTCAGATAAACGCGGTTCCAGACGTTTTCGGAAGAAAAGCAGTCGGGGTGGTATGCCGTAAAGATTCTTCTGTCTTCGTGCTCCGCGTAATAACGGAACGGGGCGACGTCAAGAATCACCGCCACGTCGGAATCGTCGTTCGTTTCACCAGAGACGAACCGATCCACCTCGTTTTTCAGGTAACGGTTTACGGCGTCGGAATCGTTCGGATAATTGTACGAAGAGATAAAGCGATCCCACACGGTTTTTCCGATTTGCAGCGCGTGTTCATCCTTTTTGCACATCGGGTAGCACAGGCGGACGTTTTTGATTTTGGACACGTCGCAGTAAGGTTCCAGCCGCTTGAACGAGAAACGATATGCTTGATCCTCAAGAAGATCCGTCAGTTCATCGTACAGCGAAGCATAAAGGGGGAAACCGTGCCCGAACACGATATCCATGTGCGGCTTCTTTTGGAGATTGTCGGCGATAAACGCCAGAATCTTTTCTGCGTGTTTGAGGTCGTTCTGCTTGACGATCGCGTTCAGAAAAGCAACAACGTTAAACCCCTTATGCGCTTCCCAGAACGCGGCGTCGTCAAGGAGCGCGGACTGCAGCAGACCGTTGCTCTTTTCCTCTTTGCAATTGCAGAAAAGCGTGCTGGAATCGCCGCTTACGTATGGGTGATTTGCTTCATTAAAGTTGTAGCGCGTCCCCTGAAGAAGATACTTGTTCAGCGCAGCGTCCAGCTCAAAAAAGCGGAACGGGAACGGTTCACCGCATTCTCCTTCCAGGTAGCAATCTCCTTTTACTCCTGCCGCAACGGTTTCAATCCTCTTCTTCAAACTGCCGAAAGAGCGATCGATCTCTTCCTCCCGAATGCGGCGAATCTCGTCAAGAACGGGTATGGAAAAAAGATTGTAACAGTCGCTCTTGAGGGGGTGCGAACTCAAAAGATCGCAGAACGCGCGCAAAAGAGTTTGCAGGAGTTTGCTGTTATACTGCTTTCGCGCATAGACCTCGTTTGCTTTCATGAACTCTTCGCCGTTCAGGTAATCTTTCGCGAAATCCGTATCGCAGAGCATAAACTTGAACAAAACGCGTTCGCAAGCGGTTTGCACTTCGCTCGAAGTGAAATCGAATTTCGCGGAGCTTGATCCCGAAAAAAGCTGACGAGTCATAGCTTTTCCGGAGTACTCTATGGTCGTTGCACGAAGCTGCTCCAGTACTTTTTCCTTGTCATTTGGTTGGACAGAAAAAAGGGATAGCCAAGACAGGCCGTCCCTTTGCCTAAAATAAGGCATAGATATAGCCCTCCTTTTAATTCTGCAGATAGCTCGAATCGGTATGATCCTGATGCAGAATCTTCGGAAGGCTTCGAGATTATTGATTAAATAATGTCGTTACCAAGTGTTTTTCGTTGAGTCGGGTTGAATAGCAACATTTTGTATTCAACGTTAAGGCAATACCGGTTCCGAATCGACAAAAAAGACGTCCTGTATTCTGCATTTCTGCAAGATGAATTATAACACTTTTTTCTTTGGTTGTCAAGTAGGTTTAAACAAACTCGGCTTTTTGGAGGGGCACAATAAGTGATTAACCCAGTAAAATCCGTATAAAAAAGTGCCTAAACCGGCACCTTTTCAGGTGTTTCGATTTAGGCATTGAATGGTGACCCGTACGGGAATCGAACCCATGTTTTCGCCGTGAGAGGGCGATGTCTTAGCCGCTTGACCAACGGGCCTTGTTTTTCGGAGCAAAGGTATTATAGCATACCCCTTTTGAAAAAGCAACCCCTTTTTGAAAAAACTTTTGGGATCCGGGGCGTTCGTGGGGCGGGATCGGCGAGCGATCGGCGCGAGAGGGCGCGAAAAGCGACGGGGAAGCGTCCGCAACGCGCGGGGGGCGCGAACGAAAGAGAACGCGAAGAGGCGCGTGGAGACGCATGCGTTTGAGCGCGAGGAGAGGGACAAAAACTTGCCTTCATTCAAGTCCGGGCGGAGCGACCTGACGGTGGCGAGAGCGCAAAGAGATCGGGTGACGCCCGCAGGCGGAGAGAGGCGCGACGCCGGCGGGCAGACGGCGAAGAAATACGAATCAAGCGAGGAAGGGCGGAGCGCGACTCTTTCGATTCTGAACCTTGCTTCGCTTGCTCCGATTGTTTGCAAGGAACGAACTCCGAAAAACCGAAAAAACCGTTGCCAAAAGAGAAAGGGTTATGGTATAATGATAAACAAGAAGGCAATCCGTGCAAACACGGATCGGCTTTGACGAAAACCTTGGGAGGATTGCGGAATGAAGAAGATCCTGCGGCTGTTGTTGCTCGGCGTCGCGGTCGGTTGCTGCCTGTTCGCGCTCGCGTCGTGCGGCGGCGGTCAAGAGCCGGAAGAAACCGAGTGCGCGCACGATTGGGGCGAGGGCACTCTCCTGACTGCCGCGACCTGTGCGAAGGAGGGGGCTATGTACTACAAATGCAGTATCTGCGGCGCGCAGAAGACCGAGGTGATCCCGAAGAGCGATCAGCACAAATTCTCCGACGACACCTACTACGCCAAGGAGCCGACGGCGCGCTCCGACGGGGAACTTTGCAGGCTCTGTCTGCGCTGCGGCGCGGAAGAGCGTATCCCCGCCGATTACGCGAGTTATAAAAAGAAATACGACGCGGCGGTCGCCGGGGTCAACGGCTTCATGCTGACCGATTTCGGCAGCACGCAGCACAGCGCGCTGTCGACGACGAAGTACGCGGCGCCGACCGCCGGCCCGACGGCGGGGCAGCATCCCCGCCTGCTCTTCAACGCGGCGGAAATGGAGACGCTCCGCGCGGCTTGGCACGACCCCGCTTTTTACTCGCTTGTGAAACTGACCGTCATGGCGGGGAACTCGAAAGAGAACGGCGTCCGTCCCGCCGCACCGTCCGGCGGAAACAACTACAAGGACGGCGGTCAAGCGGTTCTGAATACCGCGGTGCGCAAGGCGTTCCTCTATCAGATGACCGGCGTGAAACTCTACGGATACGAGGCGATCCTGATCGCCAAGAACCTTCTGAAAACCCTGGACATTCAGGGGGGATACGGCGATCCCACGCGCGTCTACGGCGAAGTGATGTTCTATATGGCGCTGGTCTACGACTGGTGCTATCCCCTCCTGCAATTGCCCGATAAAGAGCAGTTCATGCGCGGCGTGCAGCACTACCTCTGCGAGGGCAAAATGGAGATGGGCTTCCCGCCGTCGGGGCAGGACGCCGTCTCGGGGCACGGATGCGAAAGACAGTTGCTCCGCGATTATCTCTCCTTCGCGATCGCGATCTACGACGACGATCCGACCTGGTATCAATTCATCGGCGGACGGTTCTTTGCGGAATACGTCCCGGTCAGAAACGAGTACTACAAGTCGGGCTACTCCCCGCAGGGGATCTCGATCTACCTGTCGCTCCGCTACTGCTCCGACCTGTGGAGCGCGTGGATCATGAAGAGCGCGACCGGCAAGAACCCCTACGACGAAGCGAATATGAAGCAGGTCATGCGCTCTGTCTACACCCGCATCGTCGACGGCGGATCCACCTTCCTCGACGAGGGCGACGACGAAGCGCGCACGCATATCGAAAACCTGTATCAGTTCGCCCTGCCCGCCCAGATCTCGGCGTACCTGTTCCAGGATCCGACCGTCGCCGCGTGGGCGAAGTATTCGGGCTATTCCTACACGCCGGACCTCTTCCAGTTCCTGCTTCATTCGCAGACCCCCGCTCCGGCGGAGGATCGTTACGCGGATCTGGAACCGATCCTCTATAACGGCGGCTTCATCAGCCAGATCGTCGCGCACTCCGGATGGACGAAAGACGACGTCACGGTGATGATGAAGATCGGGGAGCGCACGACGTCGAACCACGATCACAGCGACGCCGGCTCCTTCCAGATCTACTACAAGGGACTGCTCGCGGGGGACTCCGGCTTCTACGATTCCTACGGCACCGCGCACCATCAGGAATACCATCAGGGGACCATCGCGCATAACTCGATCGTCTTCTATCGCAAGACGTCGGGGACCGCCTTCACCACCATTCAGCAGAAACATCCGGGCGAGCCGCACAGTCTCTCCAACTGGAAAACGGATGCCTACAAGTTGGCGGAAACGACCGGCTATACGTACGGTTACGCAGACGCGGAAAAGAAGAACCCGACCTACGCCTACGTCGCCGGGGATCTCGCCCCCGCCTACGGCGAAACGGCGTCGGAGGTCACCCGCCGGATGCTGACCGTCTTCAATACCGGGCGCGAGGATATCAAGGCGTATTTCTTCGTCTTCGATCACGTTTCGGGCAAGCAGAAGGCGACCGACGAAACGGTCTTTCTGCTGCACACTCTGACCCAGCCCGAGAAGAGCGGCAAGACCGTGAAAATCGTCTCCGGGAACGGAAGACTCGTGCTTCAGAACCTCTTCGGAGGCGATCGGATCGATCTGGTCGGCGGAGAGGGGAAGAACTACTACCTGAACGGCGTGCAAAGCCAGCCGAAGACCGATCCCGAAACCGGGAAGCCCTACGACGACGGATACTGGGGCAGAGTCGAGATCGCGCCCGCGACGGGGAACAGGACCGATACGATGCTGAACCTGATGTACGTCTCCGACGATACGGCGACCACCGTGATCCCCGCGAACAAGATCGAAACCGACGCCGCGGTCGGCGGCGTGATCGGCAACACCGCGGCGGCGTTCCTGCTCGACAAGACCCCGCGGACGGATGCCTTCACGTTCACGGCGAACGGCAGCGGTACCCTGAACTACTATATTTCGGGCGTCGCGGCGGGGAACTGGACGGTCACGGTCGGAGGGAACTCCCAAACCGTGAAGTCCGACGGCGGACTGCTTGTTTTCTCCGCTCCCGCAGGCAGCGTCACCGTCACGAAACAATAAAAAACGCCGCGCGCACCGATCGGTGCGCGCGGCTCATAACCACATCAAAACGTTACGCGCGCCGATCCCGGCGCGCGTAACTCATAACCGATCGTTCTTTTCACGTCCAGATGGCGAGCATGATCCCGATCGCGATCGCCCCGGCGACGATAAACAAGCCCCCGATCACGAGCGCGGCGAGCAGAGCCCCCCCGATCGCCGCCCGATTCTGACGCTTCGTCAGCGGCTCGGCGTTTTGGGGCGCCTCTTCGTTCTTTTTTGCGCGACGGTACGGCAGACGCCCGATCAGCGACGTGGAGGCGCTCTCCACAAAGCTCATATCGGCGATGGTCCTGCCGTCGTCCTCAAACGGTTCCTTCTGTTTTTTCGGCATCGGCTTTCGGCTCCTCTTTCACTTCGGCGGGCGTCTCGTCGTAGAGGTGACAGACGACGTAGTGCCCCGGTTCGATCTCGCGTTGGATCGGAACTTCGTATTTGCACCGTTCCATACAGTTCGCGCAGCGGGTGTGGAACTTGCACCCCGCCGGCGGGTTTGCGGGCGAGGGGATCGAACCTTCGAGCACGATCCGGTTCATCTTCGCCGTCGGATCGGGCACCGGGATCGCCGAGAACAGCGCCTTCGTGTACGGGTGAAGCGGGTTCTTGAAAATGTCTTCGGTCTTGCCGTATTCCACCAGACTTCCGAGGTACATGACCCCGACGGTATCCGAGATATGTTCGACGACCGAGAGGTCGTGCGAGATGAACAGGTAGGTGAGCCGGTACTTTTCCTGCAACTCTTTCAGCAGGTTAATGATCTGCGCCTGGATCGACACGTCGAGCGCCGAGACCGGCTCGTCGCAGACGATGAACTCGGGGTTCAGGGCAAGCGCGCGCGCAATGCAGATCCGCTGTCTCTGCCCGCCCGAGAACTCGTGCGGATAGCGGTCCCGGTGAAAGGGCTGCAGACCGCAGTTGTCCATGATCTTATCGATATAGTCGTTGAACTCCTCTTTCGGGACGATATGATGCTCGCGCACCGCCTCCCCGATGATCTCGCTGACCGGAAGCCGGGGCGAGAGCGAGGAGAAGGGGTCCTGAAAGATGATCTGCATTTTGGTTCGGAGCGCGCGCAGTTCGCGCCGGGTA
Organism: Clostridia bacterium; assembly: GCA_017961575.1. Classification (GTDB taxonomy): domain Bacteria; phylum Bacillota; class Clostridia; order Oscillospirales; family CAG-272; genus UBA1740. Next base: position 90,882 of record JAGCXA010000044.1, read on the forward strand.
AGGTCGTAAACCTCCCGCCCGTTGAAGAGCACCTGTCCGCCGGTCTTCTCGCCCGACAGACGCAGGATGGTGCGCCCGGCGGTGGTTTTGCCGCAGCCCGATTCACCGACCAATCCCATCGTCGTTCCGCGTTTCAGGTTGAAGGTAACGCCGTCGACCGCCTTCACGTATCCGACCGTCCGGGAGAAGAAGCCGCCCTTGATGGGGAAGTACTTTTTCAGCGCGTTGACCTGCAAAATATACTGCGGATCGTATTCGACGGGGGTGAGATTCTCGTCCTGTTTTCCTTTTTTCATTCCGCTTTCCCCTCCTTCCCGTCGTAATAGCGATAGCAGGTCACGACGTGCGTCGGCGAGAGCCGCACCTCGTGCGGATACTCGCCCGAGCAAACGTCAAGACACTGTTCGCAGCGATCCTTGAAATAGCAGTAGTCCGGCATATTGACCGGGTTCGGCACCTTGCCGGGGATCGAATAGAGTTTGTCGACCTTCTTGCCGACCACCGGTTTCGACGCCATCAGCCCGACGGTGTAGGGGTGCGCCGGGTGCGCGAAG
>JAGCXA010000045.1 GCA_017961575.1 Clostridia bacterium
GGGCGAGTTCCTGACCAACGCGCAGGGCGAGGACGTCGTCGCCGGCGTTCGTACCCCGATGCCCATCTCCGAGATGGAAAAGAAGTTCCCCGAGGCGTACAAGCAGTTCATCGACGTCTGCGCGAAACTCGAGGATCACTACCGCGATATGCAGGATATGGAGTTCACCGTCGAGAACGGCAAACTCTATATGCTCCAATGCCGCAACGGTAAGAGAACCGCTCCCGCCGCTCTGAAAATCGCCTGCGACCTCGTGGACGAGGGGATGATCGACGAGAAGAAGGCGGTCCTGATGATCGACCCCCGCAACCTCGACACCCTGCTTCACCCGCAGTTCGACCCCAAGGCGATCAAGACCGCGCAGGTCGTCGCCAAGGCGCTCGCCGCGTCTCCCGGCGCCGCGTGCGGCAAGATCGTCTTCACCGCCGAGGACGCCAAGGCGTGGAAGGCGAAGGGCGAGAAGGTCGTTCTCGTCCGTCTTGAAACCTCCCCCGAGGACATCGAGGGTATGAAGGCGGCGCAGGGTATCCTGACGGTTCGCGGCGGTATGACCTCCCACGCGGCGGTCGTCGCGCGCGGTATGGGCACCTGCTGCGTTTCGGGCTGCTCCGCGATCACCAACTTCGACGAGGACAACAAGACCTTCGTGCTTGCCGGCAAGACCTACCGTGAGGGCGACCTGATCTCGCTCGACGGCTCGACCGGTAACGTTTACGACGGCGCGATCCCGACGATCGACGCCACCGTTTCGGGCGACTTCGGTCGGATCATGGCGTGGGCGGACAAGTACCGCAAACTCGCCGTCCGCACCAACGCCGACACCCCGCGCGACGCCAAGAAGGCGCGCGAACTCGGCGCCGAGGGCATCGGGCTTTGCCGCACCGAGCATATGTTCTTCGAGGGCAACCGGATCGACGCTTTCCGCGAAATGATCTGCGCCGACACCGCCGAGGAGCGTGAAGCCGCGCTGAACAAGATCCTGCCGATGCAGCAGGGCGACTTCGAGCAGCTCTACGAGGCGATGGAAGGCAACCCCGTGACCATCCGCTTCCTCGACCCGCCGCTCCACGAGTTCGTTCCGACAAGCGACGAGGACATCGAACTGCTCGCCAAGGCGCAGGGCAAGACCGTCTCCGACATCAAGTCGATCATCTCGGCTCTCCACGAGGCGAACCCGATGATGGGTCACCGCGGATGCCGTCTGACCGTCACCTATCCCGAGATCGCCCGGATGCAGACGAAGGCCGTCATCCGCGCCGCGATCAACGTGCTGAAAAAGCACCCCGACTGGAAACTCGTTCCCGAGATCATGATCCCGCTGGTCGGCGAGGTCAAGGAGCTCGCGTTCGTGAAGAAGACGGTCGTCGAGACCGCCGACGCCGAGATCGCCGCCGCGAAGTCCAACCTCAAATATGAGGTCGGCACGATGATCGAGATCCCGCGCGCCGCTCTGACCGCGGACGACATCGCGAAAGAGGCGGAGTTCTTCTGCTTCGGTACCAACGACCTGACCCAGATGACCTACGGTTTCAGCCGCGACGACGCCGGCAAGTTCCTCGGCTCGTACTACGACGCCAAGATCTTCGAGTTCGATCCGTTCGCGAAACTCGACCAGGTCGGCGTGGGCAAACTGATGAAGATGGCTGTCGAACTCGGCAGAAGCGTCCGCCCCGATATGCACTGCGGTATCTGCGGTGAGCACGGCGGCGACCCGACGTCGGTCGAGTTCTGCCACAAGATCGGTCTCTCCTACGTTTCCTGCTCGCCCTTCCGCGTGCCGATCGCTCGGCTCGCCGCCGCGCAGGCAGCCCTGAAGGACTGATCCCATCCCCATAACAAACGCCGCCCGCGCAGGTTTCCTGCGCGGGCGGTTTTATACGGTATGAATTGACTTTTTACTCGTTCCGTGCTATACTTGATTCGATCACTCCGAAAGGATATTTGACAAATGAAAATGCAAGAGATGTTCGGCGCGGCGCAGTTCGTTTCGCGCGAAGACAAATCCGGCTTCGCCGTTCTGCGCGGGCATTTCGGATTGAAGAAAAAAGGGAAGGCGACGCTCCGCGTGGCGGGGCTCGGCTTCTTCACCTGCTATATCAACGGGCGGCGCGTCTCCGACGACCGCTTCCTGCCGCTTTTCTCGGACTACGAAAAGCGGGAGAACTACCCGTCGGGCGAGGTCTTGACGGGGCATCGGCTCTACGTTCCCGAATACGATATTTCCGACCTCGTTACGACGGGCGACAACCTGATCGCGATCAGCTTCGGCGGCGGTTGGTACACCATCACCAGCTACCGCTTTGAGCCGCAATGCCGCTGGGGGGACCCGAAGGCGATCTGGCGCGTGACCACCGACGAGGGGGACTTCGTCTCGTCGGAGCGTGACCTCGTCGCGCCGGGCTACGTCACCGACTACGAGTTTTCGACCCACGAGTTTCAGGATCGGACGGGCTTCGACCCCGCGATCTTTTCGCCCGACTTCGACGAGAGCGGGCTTCCGCACGCCGTTCTCGCCAAACCGCTCGACACCGACTACCTTTTGACCGATTGCCCCGCCGACCGCGTGATCGAGACGGTCACGCCGCAGTTCCTCTGCGAGCGCGACGGGGTGCGCGTCTACGACGCCGGGAAGAACCTGTCCGGGGTCCCGGTTTTCAAACTCGGAGAGCAGGGGTTTGCCGAGGTTTTCTTCTCGGAGGAATGCACGAAGGACTGGATGCCCGACCCCGACCACAACTTTATGCAGGCGTATAAGGTCAAGGGCAACCCCGGCGATCTCGTTTCGCCCGACTTCACCTGGTTCGGCTTCCGCTACTTCTCGGTCGAGGGCGACGCCGAGCCGGTCTCGGTCGAGTTCATCCATACCGATCTTCCCGTCACGAGCGGTTTTGACTCGGACAACGACCTTCTGAACTGGATCTACAAGACCTCGCTCCACACCGAGTTCTGCAACCTGCACACCGGGATCCCGTCCGACTGCCCGCACATCGAACGGCTCGGCTACACCGGGGACGGACAACTCACCGCGCTGTCGCTTATGACCATGACCGACGCCGCGCCCCTCTACCGCAAGTGGATCGGCGACATCCTCGACTGTCAGGACACCCTGACGGGACACGTCCAGTATACCGCCCCCTATTTCCGATGCGGCGGCGGTCCCGGCGCGTGGGGATGCGCCATCGTCGAGGTACCCTACCTCTTTTACAAGCAGTACGGCGACGACTCGCTCGCCCGAAAGGCGTACCCGCAGATGAAGCGCTACTTCGACTATCTTGAAGCGCACTCGGTCGACGATCTGGTCGCCTCGGACAAACCGGGCGAATGGTGCCTCGGCGACTGGTGCACGCAGACCCGCGTGGTCTTGCCCGCCGCCTTCGTCAACAACTACTACTACGTCCGCAGTCTCACCCGCGCCGTCGAACTCGCCCGTCGCTTCGGGTTTGATTCCGACGTTCCCGAATTTGAAAGCCGCATCGCCCGCCGCAAAGCCGCCCTCACCGCCGCCTATTTCAATACGTGGGACGGCAACTTCATCGGCGGACTGCAAGGCGCGAACGCCTTTATGGTCGATATCGGGCTGGGCGACGAGCGCACCTACCGGAACCTCGTGAAGATCTATTCCGAGACCGGCGCGCTCGACACCGGCATCTGCGGCACCGAGGTCCTGCTCCGCGTCCTCTGCGAGAGGGGCGATATTGACCTCGCCGTCCGCCTCCTCTCGCCCGACAAGCCCGTCGCCTTCCGCGGCTGGCGCGACGCCGGCGCGACCACGCTCTGGGAGTACTTCTGCGGCTCGACCCGTGTCCGCTCGCACAACCACCCGATGTTCGGCTCCGCCGTCACCAATCTGTTCCGCTACCTGCTCGGCATCCGCGATTCGAGCGAGGCGGGCTTCGGGTCGGTCACGATTGCCCCGCACCTCCCCGACGGGATGAACCGCCTGAGCGGTTTTCAGACCGTCCCGAAAGGGAAGATCTCGGTCTCGATGCTCCGCACCGGGGACAAGATCCACTTCACCGTCACGGTCCCGGACGACCTACCCGCCGCCTTCCGCTACGGCGACGTCTCCCTCGACCTTCACCCCGGCACCACCGAATTGACGGTTTGATCCCACTCGCCGCGCACCGCGCGGCATATCGAATTACAATATATCGAAAATGCCGTGGCACATCGCCACGGCATTTAGATCGAACGAGGCGGCGGATTTCTCCGCCGCCTCGTATCTCGGCGCGCGGCGAGTCTCGCCGCGCGCATAGGTCGTTTTTACTTCGCAATATCTCCGTCGGTGCAATGAACCGTATAGGAGCCGGTGTTGGAGTTCCAAGAGGAACCTTTGCTGATCGCGTTCCATTGTGCTTTCGTGCCGGTGAAGGTGACCGAGGTCAGCCCGGAGCAGTCGCGGAACGCTTCGCTTCTGATGCTTGTCACGCCGTTGCCGATGGTGACCGAGGTCAGCCCGGAGCAACCGCAGAACGCATAGTTCCCGATGCTGGTGACGCTGTCGGGGATCGTGACCGAGGTCAGCTTGGAGCAGTTGTAGAACGCACAGAATCCGATGCTCGTTACGCTGTCGGGGATCGTGACCGAGGTCAGACCGGAGCAGCCCTCGAACGCACGCTCTCCGATGCTGGTGACGCCGCTGCCAATCGTGACCGAGGTCAGACCGGAGCAGCCGTGGAACACCTCGTATCCGATGCTGGTGACGCCGTTGCCGATCGTGACCGAGGTCAGAGAAGAGCAGCCGTCGAACGCTTCGCTTTCGATGCTGGTGACGCCGTCGGGGATCATGACCGAGGTCAGACCGGTGCAGCCGGAGAACGCGCCGCCTCCGATGCTCGTGACGCTGTCGGGAATCGTGACCGAGGTCAGACCGGAGCAGCCCTCGAACGCAGAACTTTCGATGCTCGTGACGCCGTTGCCAATCGTGACCGAGGTCAGACCGGAGTAGCAGAACGCCGCGTCTCCGATATACGTGACGCTGTCCGGAATGGTGACCGAGGTCAGACCGGAGCAGCCGAAGAACGCGCACGACTTGATGGTGGTTACCGTATCCGGGATTACAAGTTCGGTCTGCAAGGTATCGTTCAGATAGAGGTTATGCGCATAATAGAAAGGATTGGCGTCAGAATCACGGAACTCAATTCCGCACCATCCGGCAACGTCTCCCGTATAGTAGACCGAGGTCAGAGAAGAACAACCATAGAACGCGGAGGATCTAATGCTCGTGACGCCGTTTCCGATCGTGATCGAAGTCAGTTTGGAGCAATTGTAGAACGCAGAGCCTCCGATGCTCGTGACGCTGTCGGGGATGGTGACCGAGGCCAGCCCGGAGCAACCGTAAAACGCGGAATCTCCGATGCTTGTGACGCTGTTGGGGATGGTGACCGAGGTCAGCCCGGAGCAGCCGCGGAACGCTTCGCGTCCAATGCTTATCACGCTGCCCGGAATTGTGATCGAGGTCAGCCCGGAGCAACCGTAAAACGCGGAATCTCCGATGCTTGTGACGCTGTTGGGAATTGTGACCGAGGTCAGCCCGGAGCAGCCGCGGAACGCTTCGCGTCCAATGCTTATCACGCTGTCCGGAATGGTGATCGAGGTCAGCCCGGAGCAACCAGAGAACGCGCCATCATAAATAACCTTCGTGTTTTCGTGAATCGTGCAGGACGTGATGGAAGTATCGTTTGCTTTGATCAATGCAACGTACGAATTCTCGCTGTTCCCGAGATAGAGCCCGTTCTCGCCGGTATTGTATTGTAAAGCAGAGCAATCGGAAAACGCATCGTCTCCGATGCTGGTGACGCTGTCGGGGATCGTGACCGAGGTCAGAGCGGAGCAGTTGTGGAACGCAGATTGTCCGATGCCGGTGACGCCGTTGCCGATCGTGACCGAGGTCAATTTGGAACAGTTCTCGAATGCATTATTCTGAATGTTTTGCTCCCCTGTAATGGTTACCGTTTGCAGGTCATTTTTTGGAATGGAGGATAATACCGACGCCGGCAGGGTTGCGTTCCTGATCCCCGTGCAATTAGCAAAAGCGCCTGATTCGATTTTTGTTACGCTCTCCGGGATCGTCACGTTTACGATCTCGGAATGATCCTGAAAAGCGTCAGATGAGATGGACGTTATTCCCTCCGGAATCACAAGGGTTGCGGAATACCCCTCGTAAGAAAGCAGCGCGCCACGGCTGCTTACTTTGAAAGAGCCGCTCTCGTTGGTGAGAATGACGTCGCCTTCCGTGACTTTGGTCGGAAGCGTGATCCGGTATTCTCCCAGTTTGTCCTTCCATTGAAGCACGCAGCTTTTTGCGTCCTCGGACAGTTCCGTCGTGGCGTAGCCCATCGCCTTGCGATAAAAGCTCTTGTCCGTGTATTTCACCGTATAGATCACATCGCTGATCTTCGTCGCGATTCCGTACTTCGTTTCGCCGTTGACCTTGATTTGATTGACCTCGATTTCTTTCGGATCGGTCGTGACCTTCTTGACGTACTTTTTCTCGCCCGCGTAGTCGTCGTTCTCGTCAAAATGATGCTTCCTGTCAAGGAAGACTTCGGTCACCTTCCCGTTCCCGTCGAAGGAAACCTTGATGTAGGAATAGGTCATCTTTTCGAGTTTGGTATAGAGTTTATCATATTCTTCGAGATCGTCGAACAAGTCTTCCAGACTTTCTTCCTCTTCGCCGACCCCGTTCATTTTCTGATAGATCTTTTTTGCTTTCTTATCGAGATAATGCCACGAACCGTCGGTCTTGTCGGTGGGCTTCCCGAGCAATTCTTCCACCGTCGCCTGATCGTCGCCGATGTTGATCTTGGAAACCTTACCGACCCGGAAAATGTTGCTCGCAATGCTCGCCGGAATGGCGATCAGCAAAATGACGGCGATCAATACCGTCGCGGCGATCGAGATCTTCTTCCAGTTGGTTTTGCAGTACGCGATCAACTTCGTCAGCCAAGCGGGTTTCTCTTTCTTTTTCAGAGAATGTCCGCAGTTGGCGCAGAATTTGGCGCCTTCTGCAAGCGGGGATTTGCATTTCGGGCAGATGTTTTGCGCGATCGCTTTCCCGCAATTCGGGCAAAAATTGCCCTCAAACTCTGTTCCGCAGTTCGGACAACGGCTCATCTTTTTTCTCCTTTGTAACGCTTTTTTTGCGGTGATCACAAAACCGATTGCTTCAAAAAAAGAAAAAGCGCGCGCTTTTACCGAAGAAGATTAAGCGCGTCACTCAAACGTCAGTTGATATTCGATTTTGAGATACAATAATTATACCATTTATGTATTAAACTGTCAACCGTATTTTATAAAAAACGCGCGCGCCGGGGCGTACCCGTCGCGCGCGCATGCATTGCGCTCAAGGAGCGCATGAATTGACGGCTTTGCCGTCGTGAATTGCAAACTGCTTTTGCATGAATTGCCGCGCGGCGGTCGCCGCGCGCATAGGTTTTTTTACTTCGTAATATCCCCGTCGGTGCAATGGATCGTATAATCGCCGGTGGAGGAGTTCCAACCGCTCCCTTTGCTGATCGCGTTCCATTGCGCTTTTGTGCCGACAAAGGTGACCGAGGTCAGCCCGGAGCAACCGGAGAACGCCCAGTCTCCAATGCTCGTGACGCTATCCGGAATGGTGACCGAGGTCAGACCGGAGCAGCCAGAAAATGCGTAGTACCCGATGTTCGTGACGCTGTCGGGGATAACGACCGAGGTCAGCCCGGAGCAGTAGAGGAATGCACGCTCTCCGATGCTGGTGACGCATTTACCGATGGTGACCGAGGTCAGAGCGGAGCAACCCCAGAACGACCCGCCCCCGATGCTGGTGACGCCGTTGCCAATAGTGATTGAGGTCAGCCCAGAGCACTCGTAGAACGTCGCGTCCCCGATGCTCGTGACGCCGTCGGGGATGGTGACCGAGGTCAGTTTGGAGCAACCGGAGAACGCCGCGTTTCCGATGTTTGTGACGCTGTCGGGGATGGTGACCGAGGTCAGCCCGGTGCAGCCGAGGAATGCACGCTCTCCGATGCTCGTGACGTTGTCGGGAATGGTGATCGAGGTCAGTCCGGAGCAACCGTAGAACGCATGGTATCCGATGCTGGTGACGCCGTTGCCAATGGTGACCGAGGTCAGTTTGGAGCAGTTGCAGAACACTTCAACTCCAATGCTCGTGACGCTGTCGGGGATGGTGATGGAGGTCAGCCCGGAGCACCCGTAGAACGCAGAGTCACCGATGCTCCTGACGCTGTCGGGGATCACGATCCCGGTTATAAGTGAATTCTTAAACGCCTCCTCCGCAATCGCCGTGACGCGGTCTCCGTTTTGTGCTTTTTCAGGGATCACTACCTCTCTGTCCATACAGATACCGAGTCCGGTCAACGTACAGGTTCCGTCTCCGTTGGTGATAAAGGAAAGCCCTTCCGACGCGGGAACCGATGTGGATTCGCTCTCCGATGCGGGAACGGATGGAACGGATTCCTTTTCTTTTCCGCACGCGGCGAGCGCCAACGTGACGAACAGGACGAGAAGGAGCAGAGCGACGATTTTCGGGGCGGTCTTTTTCATCTGTTTATCCTCATTTGTCGTTTGAACAAAATTTGACATTATAATATAATATTCTACTACTATATTTAATCTTTGTCAACCCGTTGCGGCAAAATCCTCGCGGCGGGATCGCCGCGGGCGACGTGTATTTACCAATGTAAAGAAAACTGTAATAGACAGGTCTATAGAACCGCGCAACGGCGAGCGGTGAGCCGTTGCGCTGACTTCATTTCCATAATGAAGTTCTTTGCCGCGCTTTCTTACAAGAAAGCGCGAAAACCGTCCTCCCTCGTCCCTTCACCGTCCCCAAATCAACACCGCCAATCCGAGCGCGATGCGGTAGACCCCGAAGGGGAACAGCCCGCGCCGACGGACGAAACCGACGAGCGCGCGGATCACCGGGAGCGAGACCAGAAACGAGACGAGAAAGCCGAAGAGCAGGAGCAAAACCGCCCGCCGGTCGACTTCGTAGCCGGGCAGACCCGCGGCGGCGCGCGCGGCGAACTTGCCGATTTTGAGGCACGACACCCCGACCATCACCGGGATCGCCATAAAGAACGAGAACTCCGCCGCCGCCGCGTCGGACACGCCGAGGGCGCGCCCGCCGAGCAGGCACGACCCGCTGCGCGAGGTGCCGGGGACGATCGAGAGCGCCTGAAACGCCCCGATCCCGAACGCCCGCCCGCACCCGATTCCCCGCCAGTCGGAAACCGTCGCGCGGGGACGAGGGAGCAGGAACAGAACGCCGTAAAAGAGCAGAGCGACCGCCACTACCTTGACGCGCGAGGAATCCGAGAGCAGACGGTCGAGCGCGTCGTCGAGGAGAACGCCCGCCACGGCGGCGGGGATCACACCGACGAGGATCGGCCGCCAGAGAGCGAGCGTCTGCCGCAGTCCGTTCCGCCGGAGCGCGAAAAGAGGCGACCCCTTCGCGTACAGGACGGGCACCGCGAGGATCGCCCCCAATTGGATCACGTAGAGAAACAGATTGAAAAACGGCTCGGAAAACGAGGAAATTGTAACCCACCCCCCGAAGAGGAGCAGATGCCCCGTAGAACTGACGGGGAGCCATTCGGTGATCCCCTCGACAAGCGAGAGGAGAAGCACTTTACACGTCTCGGAAAGCGGGGCGGCGTTCAATCGTCCGCCGTGTGCCGGCGAAGCAGATCGCCCGCCGAAACCGGGAAGGGAACCGGAAGCCGGAAGCGCATCCCCGGATGCGGGGTGGCGTCGATCGGCTCGCCGTTTTCGTCCGTGAGCGCGGAAACCGTAAACGCCCGCCCGCACTTGCCGGGCGAAAGGATCTCCACCTCGTCGCCGACGGCGCACTTGTTCCGCTGTTCGAGGACGGCGAGCCCGGTCGCCCCGTCGTAGCCGACGACGGCGGCGAGATAGGACTTCTCGCCGAGGTATCCGGGGCGCGAAACGACGTTCGGATCGTCGTGCGGGTTCCCGTAGTAGAAGCCCGTCGAGTACTCCCGGTGCGAGACCGATTCGAGTTCCGCGACGACGAGCGGATCGACCGTTTTTTCTCCCCGCGCCAGGGCGTCGAGCGCCATCCGGTAGGCGTTGGTCACGGCGGCGACGTAGAGCGCGCTCTTCATCCGCCCCTCGATTTTGAGCGACGAGATCCTGGCGTCGGCAAGGTCGCCGAGACGTTCGATCATCGAGAGGTCGCGCGACGCGAGGATAAAAGTCCCGCCCGCGTCCTCCTCCACCGGGATCGGCTCGTCGGGGCGGCTCTCCTCGATGATCTCACCCGACAGCCGTCCGACCCGGTACTTCCAGCGGCAGGGCTGGGTGCAGTCGCCGCGATTGGCGTCCCGCCCGGTGAAGTAACCCGAGAGCAGACAGCGCCCGCTGTACGAGATACACGTCGATCCGTGCACGAACGCTTCGAGTTCGAGGTCGGCGGGGATATTCTTTCTGATCTCTTTGATCTCGGAGAGCGACAGTTCGCGCGCCAGCACGATCCGGCGCACGCCCATCGCGTACCACGCGCGGCAGGCGGCGCTCGACAGGGCGTTTGCCTGCGTGGACAAATGAAGCGGGATCCCCGGCAACTTCTCCCGGCACAGAAGGATCACGCCGGGATCCGACACGATCAGCCCGTCGGGGGCGACCCGCGCGAGCAGATCGAGATAGGCGACGAGCGCCGGATAATCGTCCTCGTGCGGCATCGCGTTCACCGTCACGTAGACCTTGACGCCCCGCTCGTGCGCGTACGCGACGGCGTTCCGAAGTTCCTCGGGCGAGAACTCGGTCGACGCCGCCCGGAGCCCGAAGCCGGGGCCGGCGAGATACACGGCGTCGGCGCCGAAGTTGATCGCGGCGCGGAGTTTTTCGGGGTTTCCTGCGGGGGAGAGCAGTTCCATCACGGTTTTCCTTTCTTATACGGATTGATCCGGCAGGGCGAGCAGGTCGACCTCCCACGCCGGAACGCACAGCCGCCGCCTGAGAGACAGGCGGTAGCCGGGGCAGAGTTCGTTTAAGAGAAGCGGGAGCGAAAACAGGTCCTCGCTCCGGTGATACGCCGAGACGAGCAGCGCGGGACGGAAACGCGCAAGCGTCGTTTTCGCTCCGCGAAGGGCGGCGCCCTCCGCCCCCTCGACGTCGAGTTTCAGAAGGTCGATCCCGGTCCCGCCGAGCAATTCGTCCACCGTCGTGACGCCGACCTCCTCCCGCCGCGCCTCGTGCGACGCCCGGAACAGGGTCGAGTTGCGGTTGCCCGCGGCGAAGAGCGTCGCCGATCCGACCGCGTCCGAGAGGGCGGCGCGGACGGGGGTTATCGCCGCGCGGGTCTCGCGATCCCGGTAGGAAAGGAGCCGCCGGTAGTTCCGCTCGTCCGGCTCGACGCAAAGGATCTTTTCGACGTCGGGCGCGTGATCGAGGATCGCCCGCGCCGTGTCGCCGTCGTAGGCGCCGCCGTCGAGGACGCGCCGCCAGCGCGCGGGGAACAGATACGACAGAGGGTCGTAGCCCGGCTCCGAAGACGAGAGCAACGGGGCAAGTTCCCCCGACAGTTTATACGAGAGCAGGGAAGAATAGACCTCCCGCGACCGCTCGTCGGAGAAGAGACGGTACGCCCGTTCGATCTCGTCCCGGTGCGAGAGCGCAAACGCGCGGTCGAAGAGCGCGCCCCCCGCGACGGGAAAATCGGGAACGGCGAGATCGCACCGCCGGGCGAGGGCTTCGATCCGTCCGATCACGGCGGGATCGCGCGACGCGAAGCAGAGCAGGACGAGCGGATCGTTCCACCTGTCGAGCGCCTCGTCCGGGGTCAGAACCGAAAAACCGCGGAAGGACTGCCCCCGCGCGAACTCCGGGCTGACGAACACCCCGGCGGGGGAACCGCCGAGCGACGAGAGCCACGCGACCGTTTTGTCTGCGCCGTCCCCCGTCCCGAAGAGCAGGACGGGACGCTCGCAGCGAAAAGCCGAAACGATCCGATCACAAAGATCGGGACGGTCGGGAAGACCCGAAAAAACCGACGCCACGAAATCACCTCCCGCTGTTGCATTCGTCAAAAAAGTGTGCTATACTGTTCTCGACGGGAAACCCCCGCAAAACCAAAGAAGACCGAGAAAGGGAACCGATATGGACTGCATTTTCTGCGCGATCATCCGGGGCGAGATCCCCTCGAAAAAACTCTACGAGGATGAGTCGGTTTACTCGTTTGCCGACATCAATCCGCAGGCGCCGATCCACGCGCTCGTCGTACCGAAGAAGCATATTCCCTCCGCCGACGCGATCTGCGAGGAGAACGCCGACGAGGTGAAAAAGATCTTTTTGACGATCCCGAAGATCGCCGCGTCGCTCGGACTTGAAAACGGCTATCGCGTGATCACCAACGTCGGCGAGGACGGGTGCCAGTCGGTGAAGCATATCCACTTTCACGTCCTCGGCGGCGCCAAACTGCCCGAAAATATGGGTGTGTGATCCGAAAAAAAGCCGAAACCTCTTGACTTTTTGCCAAAAACGAATATACTGTTCACGGAAGATTCGACTAACGTCGGTCAAAACAGACCGGATTACGGCGGTGACGCCAACGGCTTTATGCCGCAAGTCGAATCTTCTTTTTTATCCTTTCAAAAACGGAAAACGCCCGCTGTCGTGTGACAGCGGGCGTTTGGCTTTGCCGGGCAGAGGATCAAATGTCCTCTTTGACCTTGGCTGCCTTACCGACTCTGTTGCGCAGGTAGGAGAGTTTCGCGCGACGGACTTTACCGTAGCGGATGACTTCCACGCTGACGACGTTCGGAGAATGGATCGGGAAGGTCTTTTCGACGCCGCAGCCGTAGGAGACGCGGCGGACGGTGAAGGTCTCGGAGATCCCACCGTTCCGACGGGCGATCACGACGCCCTCGAACATCTGGATTCTCTCTCTCGTGCCTTCCTTGATCTTGTTGGCGATGCGCACGGTATCGCCGACGTTGAAAGCGGGAACTTCCGTCTTCAACTGCTCACTCGTAAAAGCCTCGATTTTATTCATTGGCTCCTCCTTCATACGAACATTCGTGCGGAGCATCGCAGAGGACTGTTCTTGATCTTCCCGGAACGGACGGACCCGCCCGCACCGTGAACAGAAGCATTATATCATACGAAAAACGAAAAAGCAAGTCTTTTTCAAAATTATTTTTCGGGCGGATTCCGGGTGCCCCCCGCGCCTTCGGTTCTCCGGCAAGAAGCCGGGAGGCGTGGCGGTCAACCGTAGGTCTTGATGATCTCCTCGGCGACTTTGAGACGGGGGATGCAGCGGTCCATCGCCTGCTTTTCAATGTAACGGTGAGCGTTCGGCTCGGTCATTTTGAGTTCGCTGATGAGCAGCCATTTCGCGCGGTTGACCAGCCGGATCTCGTTCATCTTTTCCTCGATCGAGAGGGTCTTTTTCTGATTCTTACGGAGTCCTTCCCGCGCGCTGATCAGCCAGTCGAGGGCGATCGAAAAAACCGGGCGGGAGATCGGTTTTTGCAAGAGAAAGACGCCGTGCTCGGCGAGTTTTTCATAGGCAAGGTCGTATTGCTCGGTTTTGGAAAGGAACAGGACGACGGCGCCCGAGTCGACGGCGACGTCGATCGAGAAACGGATGCCGACGTCGTCCCCGACGGGGGAATTGACGACGACGAAGTCGAAATCGCGTTCGGCGAGCGCCCGTTTGGCGACGCTGACGCCCGAAACCGTCTGCACCGGCGAAAAAGTGGGGACGGCAAAGTAATCCGCCAACGCGGCGTTGAACTTTTCGGACGTCGAGACGACGAGAACGCTGTAAACCCGTTCTTTGAAATCCAAGTTCCGTCCCTCCTTTCGCAGTTAATTCCGGAACGACTTATTCTTTGCAGTAGATATTCAGGATCTCTGCGGGCAGGCACTCTCCGATCCACCCGTCGGCTTTTGCCGCCGCTTTCGCTTTTGCAAGCGTATCGGGCAGTTTTTTGAGATCGACGGTCGACGCTTCGTCGGCCTGGTAGAGATTGAGGTCGACGGGAGCGGGCAGAGGCAGCCCGTTTTTGATCCCGTAGAGCGCCGCCCGGATCAGGAGGGTAAACGCGATATAGGGATTCGCCGCGGGATCGGGCGAACGGAGTTCGGCGCGGCGGTACTCTTTCTCTGCCGCGGGGATGCGCACGAGCTGCGAACGGTTCTCGCGCGACCAGGAAACGAAACGCGGCGCTTTCATCTGCCCGAGCCGTTTGTAGGACTCCTCGTTCGGGTTGAGGAAGACGGTCATCGGAACGATCTTATCAAGAACGCCGGCGATCATATTCCCCTGTTTCTTTTCGTCGTCGGGTTTTGCCGACCAGTTGATATGGAAGCCGTTTCCGGGCTCGGAATCGAGGGGTTTCGGCGAAAAAACGGCGTGAAGCCCGTTCCGGCGCGCGACGGTGCGCACGACGGTCTGAAAAGTCATCACGTTGTCGGCGGCGGAAAGGGCGTCGGTGTAGCGGAAGTCGATCTCGTTCTGCCCGGGTCCCTCCTCGTGGTGCGAACTTTCGGGGCGAATGCCCATCTGTTCGAGCGTGAGACAGATCTCGCGCCGCACGTTCTCGCCCTTGTCATCAGGCGCGATGTCCATATATCCGGCGCGATCGTAGGGGATCTTCGTCGGTTCGTTCTTCTCGTCGAGTTCAAAGAGGTAGAACTCCTGTTCCGCCCCGAAATAGAAAGTGTAGCCCGCCGCCTTCGCGTCCTCGACCGCCTTTTTTAAGAGCGTCCGGGTGTCGCAGGCGAAGGGCGTGCCGTCGGGATAGGAGATCGAGCAGAACATCCGCACGACCTTTCCGTGTTCGGGTCGCCACGGAAGCCAGGTCAGCGTGGAGGGATCGGGATGCAGAAAAAGGTCCGAGTGACTTTCGTCCCCGAATCCGGCGACAGCCGACGCGTCGAACGCGATCCCCCATTCAAAGGCGCGGGGCAGCTCCTCCGGCATGATCGAGATATTCTTCTGCTTTCCGAAGACGTCCGAGAAAGCGAGGCGGATGAACTTGACGTCCTCCTCCGCCACGTATTGCAGGACCTCGTCCTTCGAGTAATTCATTTTGACCTCCCTGTATCTCATCTCAGTTTGCTACGTAGAGTCGTTTGTACGGATTGCTGCTGTCGGGAGTGACGACGGTGAAAGGCGAATCCATCACCTTTTCCTCGTTCTCCCCGAACCGGGCGCAGTACTCTCTGACGTACTGCCGGATCCCGACGAGATCCTCTTCGGTCGCTTCGCGCGACGTCACCTGATCCGGGAAAGCGATCCCCCGGCAGTCCGAGCGCAGGATCATTTTTCCCCCGTGCATTCCGGTGCACGGGAAATTGCCGACGATCCGCCGACCCGAAAGTCCGAGTACGACGATCAAGCCGCCCGCCTGATACTCGCCGAGAAAACTGCCGGTGCATCCGCCGACGACGATCACGGGGATCTTGTCTTCGTACGCCTTCATATGGATCCCGGCGCGGTAGCCGGCGTCGCCCCTGACGAAAATCTTTCCGCCGCGCATCGCGTAACCGACGGCGTCGCCGACGTTGCCGCCGATGACGATCTCGCCCGCGTTCATCGTGTCGCCGACGGCGTCCTGCGCGTTGCCGGAAACGGTGATCGTTCCCCCGTTGAGGTACGCGCCGAGCGCGTTGCCCGGAACGCCGTCGATTGCGACCTCGACGTCGGACATTCCGGCGCAAATAAAACGCTGCCCGAGGCACCCGGTCAACTCGACCTTGCCTCCCGCGCGTCTGATCGCGTCGTTTAGGGCGCGGAAATCGAGCCCGTTTGCGTTGACTAACATATTATACCACACCTCCGAACTTTTTTCTACGGGTTTCCCGCGAAAAGATCAGATTGGACGCAACTTTTTTCGTCAGATCGAAATCGAGTGAGGAAAGCGGCGTCTTTTCGCGGATCAGCGACGTGTAGATTCCGGCGCGCTCGGTCGCCCCGATCAGGATAAAACCGCGAAGGAATCCGTCCTTGACAAAGAAGCGTTTGACGCCGTTTTCGGTCTTTTCTTCGGTCATCTCGCCGTCGTAGGCGCCGGCGGTCATCAGATGAAGCCCGAAAAAGCCGATCGCGTTCATCGGGATCGCGTTCGTGAGAGCGGCGTCTCCTCCCGCCATATTGACCCCGGCGGCGCGTCCCTGTAAATAAGCGTTCGGCAGGATCGCGAGCACGCGATTCTGCCCGACCGAGGCGTCGAATCCCTCGGCGCAGTCGCCCGCGGCGTAGACCGAGCGGAGACTCGTCCGCATTTTTTCGTCCACGACGATCCCGCGATTGACTTCTCCCCCCGCGTCTTTGACGAGGTCGACGTTCGCCCGCACCCCGACGGCAAGGACGACGAGATCGAAGGGAACGGTCTTTCCGCTCTTCATCGTCGCCTCGTTCCGATCGAATCGTGCGACGCTGTCGCCGAGCAGGAACGAGATCCCGTTCTCTTCAAGGTGTCTTTGTACGATCTTGGCGCATTCGGCGTCGAGAATGCTCGAAAGCACCCGTTCGGCAAGGTCGCAGACCGTGACCGTCCCGACCCGCCGGGCGATCCCCTCGGCGCATTTGAGTCCGATCAGCCCCGCCCCGACGATCAGGACGCGCGCGTCGGGTCTGAGCGCACCTTCGAGCGACAGCGCGTCGTCGAGCGTCATAAAACCGAACTTGTTTTCGACGTTTGCAAGCCCCTCGAAGGGCGGGACGAAGGGACGCGAGCCGGCGGCGACGCAGACCTCGTCGTAGGAAAGGACGCTTCCGTCGTCGAGCGACGCGGTTTTCTTTTCGGGATCGAGCGAGAGCGCGCGCCGCCCGTAAAGCACCCGGCAGCCGTTCTTTTCGTAGAAATCGTCGGGACGGTAGTTCATTTTCGTCAGGTCGGTCTTGCCTTCAAGATAGTAAGAGATCAACGGGCGGGCGTATACGGGGCGGTTCTCCCCGGAAACGACCGTGATCTCGCCCTCTCCGTCGTGAGAGCGGATCCCCTCGACCGTCCCGACGGCGGCGGCGCCGTTGCCGATCACGAGATACCGTTTCATTCCTCGTCCCCCCTCTCCTCGTACACGATGGCGTTGTTCGGACAGCCCGTCACGCACGCCGGCGCGCCGCAGGCGTTTTCAAGGCACAGTTCGCATTTCTGCATCGTTCCGTTCTCCCCCGGCGCCAGCGCCCCGTAGGGGCAGACCAGAACGCAGGTCAGGCACCCGACGCACTTCGTCCGGTCGATCTTCACCACGCCGTCTTTTTTGCCGATCGCTCCCGCGATACAACTCTTCACGCAGAGCGGATCGGTACAGTGACGGCAGGAGACGGCGAAGGTGATCCGATCGTCCCCCTCGACGTGGATGCGCGGAAAGATCTTTTTGTCCTTCAAGGCGAACGCCATATCCTTCATTCCCGAATTGGCGAAGGCGCAGTTGTATTCGCAGAGGTGACAGCCGAGGCACCATTCTTCGTTGACGTAAACTCTCTTCATTCCTGTTCGTAATTCCTTTCTTCCTTGCGCCGGCCGACGTTTGCGCGGTCGCCGCAAGGGGATTTCGCGCCACGCTTTTCGGCGCGAAAAACGCAAACTCGAAGATTGACGGTCACGTCAATCATTCTCCCGCGTGCGAAATGCCGAGTATTTCGAGTTCCTTCCCGTTCAGCCCGACGCCGCGGAGCATCAGTCGGTTGCCGCGGAGCGCCTCGATCGAGTTGATGCCCATTCCGCCCATCATCTCCATGATCTCGTGCCGCCACGCCGTCATCAGATTGACGAGACGCTGCGAGCCGATATCGGGATTCAGGCGTTTCACGAGGTCGGGACGCTGGGTCGCGATGCCCCAGTTGCATTTACCGCTCTGGCAGGTGCGGCAGAGATGGCAGCCGAGCGCAAGCAGCGCGGCGGTCGCGATATAGCAGGCGTCGGCGCCGAGGGCGACGGCTTTCACCACGTCGGCGGCGCTCCGGATCGAGCCCCCGACGACGAGCGAGACGTTGTTGCGGATCCCCTCGTCGCGCAGCCGCCTGTCAACCGCGGCGAGCGCCAGTTCGATCGGAATTCCGACGTTGTCGCGGATGCGCGTCGGAGCGGCGCCGGTCCCGCCGCGGAAGCCGTCGATCGCGATGATATCGGCGCCGCTCCGGGCGACCCCGCTGGCGATCGCGGCGACGTTGTGGACGGCGGCGATCTTGACGATCACCGGCTTCTCGTACCGCGTCGCCTCTTTGAGTGAAAAGACGAGTTGGCGCAGATCTTCGATCGAATAGATGTCGTGATGAGGGGCGGGCGAGATCGCGTCGGAACCCTCCGGGATCATTCGCGTGCGCGAGACGTCGCCGACGATCTTCGCGCCGGGCAGATGCCCGCCGATACCGGGCTTCGCTCCTTGCCCCATCTTGATCTCGATCGCCGCCCCGGCGTTGAGGTAGTCCTCGTGGACGCCGAAGCGCCCCGACGCGACCTGCACGACGGTATGCGGACCGTAAACGTAGAAGTCCTCGTGAAGTCCGCCCTCTCCCGTGTTGTAGAGGATCCCGAGTTCGGTCGCGGCGCGGGCGAGCGAGGCGTGGGCGTTGTAACTGATCGAACCGTAACTCATCGCCGAGAACATCACCGGCATCGAGAGTTCGATCTGCGGCGGAAGCGCGCAGTCGATCTTCCCGTCCGCCGTCCGCGTCACCGATTCGGGTTTCTTACCGAGAAAGACGCGCGTCTCCATCGGCTCGCGGAGCGGGTCGATCGGGGGATTCGTCACCTGCGAGGCGTTGATCAGGATTTTGTCCCAGTAGACCGGGAAGGATTTCGGATTCCCCATCGAGGAGAGCAGGACGCCGCCGCTGCCCGCCTGTTTGTAGACTTCGCGGATCGTGTCGTTCTGCCAGTTCGCGTTCTCGCGGAGCGTGCAGTCGCTTTTGACGATTTTCAACGCCCGCGTCGGACAGAGCGAGACGCAGCGCTGACAGTTCACGCACTTGGTCTCGTCGCTTACCATCGCGCCGCGCTCGGCGCTGAAAGTATGTACCTCGTTCGCGCATTGGCGCTCGCAGACGCGGCAGGCGATGCAGCGGTCGGGGTTGCGGATCACTTCAAATTCGGGATAGATGAAATCGACGCCCATATCAGTACGCTCCTTCCTTGACTCTGACGACGACCGGCTCGCCGCCCGCGGGGGCGCAGATCCCACGGGCTTCGGGCTCCATCGCCCGGATCGCCGCCTCTTCGCTCGCGATAAAGACCCGGTCGTCCTTTTCCCCGACGACCATCGACCGCAGTTTCAACCGATCGTTCAACGCCATCAGCCCGCCGGTAAAACCGAGGACGATCGAGAAGGGTCCCGTGACGAGCAGACTGGGAAAAACGGTGCGCAGGTATTGCAGTTTCCGTCTTTCGTATTCGTCGGTCTTGTTTTCGATCGTGCTCCAGAAAGGAGCGGCGATCACGTTCGCGGCTTCGGTGAGCGAGAGCCCCTGCCGACGTACAAGATAATCAAGAATATAGGTAATGACCTCGGTATCCGTCTGCAAGTTGCATTTGTATCCGAACATCTCGATAAACCGACGGTTGGCGTCGTAGGACGAGATCTCGCCGTTATGGACGATCGAAAAATCGAGCAGAGCGAACGGATGCGCGCCGCCCCACCAGCCGGGCGTGTTGGTCGGGTATCTGCCGTGCGCCGTCCAGGAGTATCCCTCGTACTCGTCGAGCCGGTAGAAGACCCCGACGTCCTCGGGGTAGCCGACCGCCTTGAAGGTCCCCATATTCTTGCCGCTTGAAAAGACGTAGGCGCCCGAGAGTTCGGTGTTGATCTTCATCACCGTGCGCGCGACGAACTCCTTTTCGTCGAGTTGCAGATCGGCGAGGACGGATTTCAGGGGGGTGACGAAATACCGCCAGATCAAGGGTTCGTCGGTGATCGCGGGGATCTTCCGGGTGGGGATGACCTCCCCCTTCACGATCTCGTAGTGCTCCTTTAACATCGCCTCGCACGCCTTGCGCGTGTCGCGGCAGTCGAAAAAGAGATGAAAGGCGTAAAGATCGCGGTATTCGGGATAAATCCCGTAACCGGCGAATCCGCCGCCGAGCCCGTTCGAGCGGTCGTGCATCGGCTTCATCGCGCCGATGATCGCCTCGCCCGTCATCCGTTTGCCCTCCCGCGAGATCACCGCCGCGATCGCGCACCCCGAGGGGATCCTGATACTGCCTTCCCGTTCCATATCGCATTCCTTTCCGAAATAAACAAAAAGACGTCCGTTTTTGCGTAAGACAAGTCAAACGCAAAAATGAACGCCTTTGCTCATTTTTCTGCATTATAGCACACGATCGCGCGCTTGTCAAGCGGCGACGACCCCGAAAAACGATTTTTTTGAAAAAATGCGAAAAAGGGGTTGACAAACGCCCCGAACGGGTGTATAATGCGACTTGTTAAAAGGCAATGGCGTCTTTGAGCCGAGGGTTCAAAGGCGCGATTTTCTTTTTTGACAAGTCCATATTACGGAAGGCAACGGCGTCTTCTATGTGTTGAACATAGAAGGCGCCGCCGTCGTTTTTCGGAAGGAGAGAACAATGAAAACAGTATCGGAACAATTCGGCAGCATGGTGTTTGACGACCGGGTGATGCGGGCGACCCTGTCCGCGAAAGTGTACGCGTCCTTGAAGAAGACGATCGACGAGGGAGAGACGCTTGACATCGGCGTCGCCAACGCGGTCGCACAGGCGATGAAGGACTGGGCGGTCGAACGCGGAGCCACGCACTTCACGCATTGGTTCCAGCCGCTGACAGGCATCACCGCCGAAAAGCACGACAGTTTCATCACCCCTTCCCCCGACGGCGGGGTCATTATGGAGTTCTCGGGCAAGGAACTGATCAAGGGCGAGCCCGACGCGTCGAGTTTCCCCTCCGGCGGTCTTCGCGCGACCTTTGAAGCGCGGGGCTACACGGCGTGGGACCCCACGTCCTACGCGTTTATTAAAGGAAAGACGCTCTGCATCCCGACGGCGTTCTGCTCCTACGGCGGACACGCGCTCGACAAGAAGACGCCGCTGCTCCGCTCGATGGAGGCGCTGAACCGTCAGGCGCTCCGGATCCTCCGGCTCTTCGGCAACGACACGGCGAAGTGCGTGCGGAGTTCGGTCGGACCCGAGCAGGAATACTTCCTGATCTCGAAGGAGGTCTACGACGCCCGTCCCGACCTGCGCTTCACGGGGCGCACCCTCTTCGGCGCGAAACCCCCGAAGGGACAGGAGATGGACGACCACTATTTCGGCGCGATCAAGCCGAAGGTGGCGGAGTTTATGGAGGACCTGAACGAGGAACTCTGGAAACTCGGCATTATGGCGAAGACCGAACATAACGAGGTCGCCCCGGCGCAGCACGAACTGGCGCCGATCTACACCACGACCAACGTGGCGACCGACCACAACCAGCTGACGATGGAGATCATGCAGAAGGTCGCGTCGAAACACGGGCTTGTCTGCCTGCTCCACGAAAAGCCCTTCGCCGGCGTCAACGGCAGCGGCAAGCACAACAACTGGTCGATAGCGACAAGCGACGGACAGAACCTGCTCTCCCCGGGCGAAACGCCCTACGAGAACGCGCAGTTCCTCCTCTTCCTCTGCGCCGTCATCAAGGCGGTCGACGACTATCAGGATCTGCTTCGCATCTCGGTCGCGACGGCGGGCAACGACCACCGTCTCGGCGCGAACGAGGCGCCCCCGGCGGTGATCTCGATGTTCCTCGGCGACGAGCTTTCGGCGATCCTCGACGCGATCGAAAACGACGCGCCGTATAAGGGAGCGGAGAAAACGCAGATGAAGCTCGGCGTGCACGTGCTCCCGAAGTTCAACCGCGACACCACCGACCGCAACCGCACCTCGCCCTTCGCCTTCACCGGCAACAAGTTCGAGTTCCGGATGCTCGGCTCGTCGAACAGCATCGCCTGCGCGAACATTATGCTGAACTCCGCCGTCGCCGAAAGTTTGAAGATCTACGCCGACAGACTCGAAGGCGCGAAGGACTTTGAAAGCGCGCTCCACGACCTCATCAAAGAGACGGTCAAGGAGCACAAGCGCATCATCTTCAACGGCAACGGCTACGACGACGCCTGGATCAAAGAGGCGACGACGGTCCGCGGGCTGAAAAACTACCGCACCACCCCCGACTGTATGCCGCATCTGCTCGACGAGAAGAACGTCACGATGCTGACCTCTCACAAGGTCTTCACGGTCGAGGAACTGAAATCCCGCTGTGAGATCATGCTTGAAAACTACTGCAAATCGGTCACGATCGAGGCGAACACCATGATCGATATGGCGAAGACCGCGATCGCCCCGGCGGTCGAGCGTTTCACCGCCGATCTGGCGAAAAACGCCGCCGCGAAGAAAGCCGTCGCGCCGACGCTCGCCTGCGCATACGAAAGCGAACTCATAGGAAAACTGTCGGCTCTGACCGATCGGATCTATTCCGCCGTCGGAGAACTTGAAAGTTCGGTGATCGCCCTGCACGACTGCGGCGGAATCGAAGAGGAGTCCGCGGCGATCCGCGACGACGTATTGCAGAAGATGTGCGCGCTCCGGCTCGCCTGCGACGAAGCGGAGACCCTGACCGAAAAGAAATACTGGCCCTACCCGACCTACGCCGACATTCTGTTCAGCGTGAGGTAAACGACGTTCAGATAAGGAGACACTTCCATGACACCCCAAGAGATCGTAACACTCGTCAAAGAAACCGCGTCAAGTGAGGTTTTCGGCGTCTGGTTTCTGATCGGAGCCGCCCTCGTCTTCTTTATGCAGGCGGGATTCGCGATGGTCGAAACCGGTTTTACCCGCGCCAAGAACGCCGGGAACATCATCATGAAGAACCTGATGGACTTCTGCATCGGAACGGTGGTCTTCGTTCTGCTCGGCTTTTCGCTGATGATGGCGGAGGACTACGTCCTCGGATTCATCGGCGTGCCGAACCTGAAAATCCTGACCGATTTCGGCGGTTTTCTCCGTGACGGGAACGCCCCCTCCTTCGTCTTCAACCTCGTGTTCTGCGCGACGGCGGCGACGATCGTCTCGGGCTCTATGGCGGAGCGGACCAAGTTCCTCTCCTACTGCATCTATTCCGGCGTCATCTCGCTCTTCGTCTATCCGGTCGAGGCGGGCTGGGTCTGGAACGAGGCGGGCTGGCTCGTCAAACTCGGTTTCCACGATTTCGCCGGATCCGCCGCGATCCACTCGGTCGGCGGCACCGCCGCCCTGATCGGCGCGATTATGGTCGGCCCCCGGCTCGGCAAGTACGTGAAGGACAGCGCGGGGAAGGTGACGAAGGTCAACGCGATCCCGGGTCACGCCGTGACGCTCGGCGCGCTCGGCTGCTTCATCCTCTGGTTCGGTTGGTACGGCTTCAACGGCGCGGCGGCGTGGGACGGCGATTCGCTCGCCTCGATCTTCGTCACGACGACGATCGCGCCCGCCGTGGCGACCTGCGTGACGATGGTCTTTACCTGGATCAAGAACGGCAAACCCGACGTCTCGATGTGCCTGAACGCCTCGCTCGCGGGGCTGGTCGGGATCACCGCGGGCTGCGACGCGCTTGACGCCGTCGGCTCGACCGTCGTCGGGATCGTCTCCGGATTCCTCGTCGTGTTCGTGGTCGAATTCCTCGACCTGAAACTGCATATCGACGATCCGGTCGGCGCCGTCGGCGTCCACTTCGCGAACGGGATCTGGGGGACGCTTGCGGTCGGATTGCTCGCCAATCCCGACGCTCCCGCCGGGCTCAAAGGTCTGTTCTATACCGGCAGTTTCCGGCTCCTCGGCGTGCAGACGCTCGGCATCGTCGCCATTCTCGGCTGGACTGCGGCGCTTATGACCCTGACCTTCTTCGTCATCAAGCGGACGGTCGGACTGCGCGTGTCGCAGGAAGAGGAGATCAAGGGGCTCGACAAGACCGAACACGGGCTTCCCTCGGCGTACGCCGATTTCGTCCCCGCCGTGGAGAGTCTGGATTACGGATTTGCGGGCGCCGTCGCCGTAACGGGAGACGCCCCGGAAGCGGAGGCGATCCCGGTCAAGCGCGTACCGTCGTTTGACGAGACGCAGCCCAAGTTTACCAAAATCGAGATCATCTGCAAGGAACCCCGCTTCGAGGCGCTGAAAAGCGCGATGATGGACATCGGCATTACCGGGATGACGGTCTCGCACGTCCTGGGCTGCGGGGTGCAGAAGGGGCAGCCCGAATACTACCGCGGCGTCCCGGTCGAAGCCACCCTTCTGCCCAAAATACAGGTTGACATCGTGGTCAGCAAGGTGCCGGTGCGGCACGTGATCGAGACCGCGAAGAAGGTGCTTTATACCGGACATATCGGCGACGGAAAGATCTTCGTGTACGACGTGGAGAACGTCGTGAAGGTCAGAACCGGCGAGGAAGGATACGACGCCCTGCAGGACGTGGAGTAAACTATGTGTTCGATATTCGGTTATTGCGGCCCCGTCGCGGACAGAACCGCGTTTGAAGGGGCGTTCCAAAAAACCAAATCGCGCGGACCCGACGACAGTCGCGTGATCGCGGCGGGGAAAGGGCTTCTTGCCTTTCACCGCCTTGCGATCATGGGGCTGACGCCGGAGGGGATGCAGCCGTTCACTCTGAACGGCTGCGCCGCCGTGTGTAACGGCGAACTTTATTCTTTTACGCGCGAGCGCGCGAAACTCTTAGAGAAAGGGTATTCTTTCAAGAGCGACAGCGACTGCGAGATCCTGCTCCCGATGTATTTCGAGTACGGGGTCGACCTCTTTTCAAAACTCGACGCGGAATTCGCCTGCGTGATCCACGACGGCAGAACCGACGAGTGGATCGCCGCCCGCGACCCGATCGGGATCCGCCCGCTCTACTACGGCTACGACGAAAACGGCACGATCCTGTTCGCGAGCGAAGCGAAGAACCTCGTCGGGCTCTCGAAAAAGATTCTGCCGTTCCCTCCGGGGCACTACTACAAGGGCGGGCGCTTCATCCGCTACGCCGATCCCGCCAAGGTCGACGCGATCTGTCACGACGATCTTGAAACGGCGTGCGGGAACATCCGCGAAAAACTGATCGCCGGGGTGGAAAAGCGGATGGTCGCCGACGCGAAGGTCGGGTTTCTGCTTTCCGGGGGGCTTGATTCCTCGCTCGTCTGCGCGATCGCGGCGCGGCTCTCCGACCGTCCCATCAGGACGTTCGCTATCGGGATGGACAAGGACGCGATCGACCTCAAATACGCGCGGCAGGTCGCCGACTTCATCGGGTCGGATCACACCGAGGCCTATATGACACGGGACGAAGTACTCGTGTCGCTTGAAACGGTGGTGAAACTCCTCGGCACCTTCGACATCACCACGGTTCGCGCCAGTATGGGGATGTACCTCGTTTGCAAAGCCATCCACGAGACGACCGACGTCCGGGTGCTGCTGACGGGGGAGATCTCGGACGAACTCTTCGGCTACAAGTACACCGACTTCGCCCCCGACGCCGCGGCGTTCCAGACCGAAGCCGAAAAGCGGATCCGGGAACTGCACGCCTACGACGTCCTGCGCGCCGACCGCTGCATCTCGGTCAACTCGCTGGAAGCGCGGGTACCCTTCGGCGACCTCGATTTCGTGAAATACGTTATGGCGCTCGACCCCGAAATGAAGATGAACCGCTACGGCAAGGGCAAGTACCTGCTCCGGCACGCCTTCGAGGGGCTCGGGTATCTGCCCGACCCGATCCTCTGGCGTGAGAAAGCGGCGTTCTCCGACGCGGTGGGTCATTCGATGGTCGACGACCTGAAAGAGTACGCCGAGACGGTCTACTCCGACGAAGAATACGAAAAGCGCCGGAAAAAGTACGACTACGCGCAGCCCTTTACCAAAGAGTCGCTTCTCTACCGCGAACTCTTCGAGAAGCACTATCCGGGACAGGCGGAGATGATCCCCGGCTTCTGGATGCCGAACAAAGAATGGCGCGGCTGCGACGTGAACGACCCGTCCGCCAGAGTGCTGTCCAACTACGGCGACAGCGGAAAATAAAAAAACGAAAAAGAGGAACAAGGCAATGGAGAAAAAGGAACAACTCTACGAAGGAAAAGCGAAGAAGGTCTTCAAAACCGACGATCCCGAAAAACTGATCGTCTCCTACAAGGACGACGCGACGGCGTTCAACGGGCTGAAAAAAGGGACCATCGCGGGCAAGGGCGTCATCAACAACCAGATGAGCAACCGGCTGATGAAACTGCTCGAACAAGAGGGGGTCCCGACCCACTTCGTCGAGGAACTCTCGGAGCGCGAAACGCTGGTCAAGCGGGTGACGATCGTGCCGCTTGAAGTGATCGTGCGGAATATCTCGGCGGGGTCGTTCGCCAAGCGGTACGGGGTCGAGGAGGGGATCGTTTTCAAGTCCCCCACGATCGAGTATTCGTATAAGAACGACGCGCTCGGCGACCCGCTCCTGAACCGCTATCACGCGCTGGCGCTGGGGCTCGCGACCGAGGCGGAACTCGATACGATCGAACAATACTCCTTCAAGGTCAACGAGGCGCTGTCGGCGTTTTGGCGCGACTGCGGCGTGACGCTGGTCGATTTCAAACTCGAATTCGGACGGCTCTCCGACGGCACGGTCGTGCTCGCCGACGAGATCAGCCCCGACACCTGCCGCCTCTGGGACAGCAAGACCAAGGAAAAACTCGACAAGGACCGTTTCCGCCGCGATCTCGGCGGCGTCGAGGACGCCTACCGCGAGATCATGGGGCGGCTCGAAAAGAAACTCGGCAAGTAAGGGGCGGATATGTTCGACGCGGAAAAGGTCAAAAACGAGTGTGTCGCGTGGATCCGCGATTTCTTCCGGGAGAACGGCGAGGGATGCAACGCAATCGTCGGGATCTCGGGCGGCAAGGACAGTTCGACGGTCGCCGCTCTCTGTAAAGAGGCGCTCGGCGACGACCGGGTGATCGGCGTGTTGATGCCCTGCGGCGTGCAGAGCGATCTCGATATGGCGGAGTTGCTGGTTTCGCATCTCGGGATCCGGCGTTGCGTCGTCAATATCAAGGACGCCGTGGACGGGCTGAAAAAGAACCTGCCGTTCGATCTCTCCCGGCAGAGCGCGATCAACCTGCCCGCCAGGATACGGATGGCGACGCTCTACGCCGTGGCGCAGAGCCGTAACGGGCGGGTGGCGAACACCTGCAACCTCTCGGAGGATTGGGTCGGTTACGCGACGAGGTACGGGGACGGAGCGGGGGATTTCAGCCCGCTGTCCCGCCTGACCGTCGCCGAGGTGAAGGAGATCGGGCGCGCGCTCGGTCTGCCCGAGACGCTGGTGGAGAAGGTTCCGATCGACGGGCTTTCGGGGAAAACCGACGAGGAGAATCTCGGGTTCACCTACGCCGAACTCGACCGCTACGTCCGGACGGGTAAGATCGACGATCCCGAAACGAAGAGAAAGATCGACCGCCTGCACGAAGCCAATCTCTTCAAACTGAAACCGATGCCGGCGTTCGACCCGAAGATCCCCGTCGCGGGGCAAGAATAACGGCGACCAAAGGAGACGACGAAGATGGAAAAGATACTCGTGCTCGATTTCGGCGGGCAGTACGATCAGTTGATCGCCCGCCGCGTGCGGGAACAGCAGGTCTACGCCGAGATCAAGGCGTATAACCGCGTGACGGTCGACGAGATCCGCCGGGCGGGATACAAGGGGATCGTCTTCACGGGCGGGCCGAACAGCGTCTACGACCCCGCGTCGCCGCATTTTGACCCCGAGATCCTCTCGCTCGGGATCCCGCTCCTCGGGATCTGCTACGGGCATCAGTTGATCGCGTATCTCGCGGGCGGCGTGATCGGACCCGCCGCGAGCGGGAGCGAATACGGCAAGACCGAAGTGACGGTCAAGCCCGGCGTTCTCTTCGCCGGCGTGCCCGAAAAGAGCGTCGTCTGGATGAGCCACACCGACTACGTGTCGACCTTGCCCGCCGGATTTCACGCGGTCGCGTCGACCGACGCCTGCCCCTCCGCCGCGATGGCGGACGAGGGACGGAAGATCTACGGCGTGCAGTTCCACCCCGAAGTGACGCATTCCGAATACGGAACGAAGATCCTCTGCAACTTCCTCTTTTCGGTCTGCGGATGCGCGGGCGACTGGAAGATGGACGACTATATTGAGAAAACCGTAGCGGAATACAAAACCGCCCTCGCCGGGAAAAACGTGCTCTGCGCCCTCTCGGGCGGGGTCGATTCGGCGGTCGCGGCGGCGCTGATCCATCGGGCGGTGGGGGACAAACTGACCTGCGTGTTCGTCGATCACGGTCTGCTCCGCAAGAACGAGGGCGACGGGGTCGAAAAGGTCTTTTCGGGCGGGTTCGGGATGAACTTTCTCCGCGTCGACGCCGAGGAGCGGTTTTTATCGAAACTCGCGGGCGTCGTCGAACCCGAAAAGAAGCGCAAGATCATCGGGGAGGAGTTCATCCGCGTCTTTGAAGACGTGCGCGACAAGATCGGAGACCCCGATATTCTCGTGCAGGGGACCATCTACCCCGACGTCGTCGAGAGCGGCAAGGGCGACGCCGCCACCATCAAGAGCCACCACAACGTCGGCGGGCTTCCGTCGGTGATGAAATTTCAGGGGATCGTCGAGCCGCTCCGCGACCTCTTCAAGGACGAGGTGCGCGAGGTCGGACGGAAACTCGGACTGCCCGAATCGCTCGTCTCGCGCCAACCCTTCCCGGGTCCCGGACTTGCCGTGCGGATCATCGGGGAGATCACGCGGGAGAGGGCGGACGTGCTTCGCGACGCCGACGCGATCTTCCGCTGTGAACTTGAAAAAGCGGGCGTTCGTCCGAGCCAGTATTTCGCGGTCCTGACCGACACCGCGAGCGTCGGGGTGATGGGGGACGCCCGGACCTACGGGCACGTCGTCGCGCTCCGCGCCGTCACGACCGACGACTTTATGACCGCCGACTGGACGCGGATCCCCTACGACGTACTGGAAGCGGCAAGCCGCCGGATCACAAACGAAGTGAAAACCGTCAACCGGGTGGTGTACGATATTACCTCGAAACCGCCCGCGACGGTGGAATGGGAATGACGCGGAGCATCATTTTCATTCCACCAACTATGATCGCCTTCGGCGAGTGATGAGTTATGATGCGCTACGCGCAGTTATGAGCGGCTCCGCCGCGTTGGAAGAGACAGGGGCGATCATATCATAACGTTTGGCGAAGCCAAACTCATAACTTTTGCCGCAGGCAAAAACATAACTCTAAACTCCAAACTCCAAACCCGACAAAGACAGGAGAAAAGAAAAATGACAAAGTATATTTTCGTGACGGGAGGCGTCGTTTCGGGGCTCGGCAAGGGGATCACCGCCGCGTCGCTCGGACGGCTTCTGAAATCGCGCGGACTGAAAGTCGCGGCGCAGAAACTCGACCCCTACATCAACGTCGACCCCGGTACGATGAGCCCGTATCAGCACGGCGAGGTCTACGTCACCGAGGACGGCGCCGAAACCGACCTCGACCTCGGGCACTACGAGCGTTTCATCGACGAGGATCTGAACAAGTATTCCAACCTGACGACGGGAAAGGTCTACTGGAACGTACTGAACAAGGAACGGCGCGGCGAATATCTCGGCTCGACGGTGCAGGTGATCCCGCACGTCACGAACGAGATCAAGGCGTTCGTCTACAACGTCGGCAAGCATTCCGACGCCGACGTCGTCATCACCGAGATCGGCGGCACGATCGGCGACATCGAGAGCCAGCCCTTCATTGAGGCGGCGCGGCAGGTTTCGCTCGAAGTCGGGCGCGAAAACAGTCTCTTCATCCACGTCACCCTGGTCCCCTACCTGCACGGCTCGGAGGAACACAAGACCAAACCGACCCAGCACTCGGTGAAAGAGTTACAGGGGATGGGGGTCAACCCGAATATCATCATCCTGCGCTGCGACGAACCGCTCGAACCCTCCATCTTCGACAAGATCGCCCTGTTCTGCAACGTCAAGCGCGACTGCGTGATCGAGAACATCACGCTCCCGAACCTCTACGAAGCGCCCCTGATGCTCGAAAGATCGAACTTTTCGTCGGTCGTCTGCCGCGAACTCGGTCTGGAAACGAAAACCCCGGACCTCTCCGACTGGTCGGCGATGGTAGATCGCATCAAAGCGCGTCCCTACACCGTCCATATCGGTCTTGTCGGCAAGTACGTCGCGCTCCACGACGCGTATCTCTCGGTCGCGGAGGCGATGCGGCACGCCGGCTACTCGCTGAACACGCACGTCAAGATCCATTGGATCGATTCGGAAACCGTCACGCGAGAGAACGCCGGAGAGGCGCTTGCGGGGCTCGACGGGATCATCGTCCCGGGCGGGTTCGGAAGCCGCGGGATCGAGGGAATGATCGCCTCCGCCGAGTACGCGCGGGAAAACGGGATCCCGTATTTCGGCATCTGCCTCGGAATGCAGATCGCCGTGATCGAATACGCCCGGCACGTGGTCGGGATCGCCGACGCCGACTCGGGCGAGTTCGCCCCCGACTCTCTGCACAAGGTCATCGACTTTATGCCGGGGCAGAGCGACGAGATCGACAAGGGCGGAACGCTCCGACTCGGCGCCTATCCCTGCGTGATCGCGGAGGGAACGACGATGGAACGCTGCTACGGCAAGCGCGAGATCAGCGAGCGCCACCGCCACCGCTACGAGTTCAACAACGACTACCGCGACGCGATGAAGGCGGCGGGACTGACGCTCTCGGGCGAGTCTCCCGACGGGCGGCTCGTTGAAACCGTGGAACTCACCGACCGGGATTTCTTCGTCGGCGTGCAGTACCATCCCGAGTTCAAATCGAGACCGAACAAGCCGCATCCGCTGTTCCTCGGCTTCATCGGCGCGGCGTTTGATCGGATGAAAGGTCGCGCGTGATGAGCGGTCTGCACGAGGAATGCGGGGTGTTCGGAGTTTTCGCCGAACAGCCGACCGACGCGGCGCGCCTTGCGTATTACGGACTTTTCGCTCTGCAACACCGGGGGCAGGAGAGCTGCGGGATCGTCGTGAACGACGACGGGCTTTTCGTTTCGCATAAGGATCTCGGCACCGTTGCCGACGTGTTCACGAAGGAAACGCTCGCCTCGTTTCCGCGGGGGACGATGGCGGTCGGGCATACCCGCTACGGCACGACCGGAGGCACGAACCGGGCGAACTGTCAGCCGATCGAGGTCAACCACGTCAAGGGGAGGATGGCGATCGCCCATAACGGCAACCTCTCGAACGCCGCCGAACTCCGCTCGGAACTCGAACTTTCGGGCGCGATCTTCCACACGTCGAGCGACACAGAAACGATCGCCTATCTCGTGACGCGCGAACGGCTGACCGCTCCGTCGATCGAGGAAGCGCTGATCCGCGCGATGAGGACGCTCGACGGCGCGTATTCGCTCGTCCTGACGTCGCCCTCGAAACTGATCTGCGCCCGCGATCCCTACGGATTCCGCCCGCTCTGCTACGGAAAGACCCCCGACGGCGTTTATATCGTCGCGTCGGAAAGCTGCGCTCTTTCGGCGGTCGGCGCGGAGTTCGTCCGCGACGTGATGCCGGGCGAGGTGCTGGTCTTCTCGCGGGACGGGGTCACGTCGCGCCGCGAGCATTGCGGCGCGAAACCGAAAAAACTCTGCATTTTCGAGTATATCTACTTCTCTCGTCCCGATTCGACGATCGACGGTCGCTCGGTGCACGCCGCGCGGATCGACGCCGGACGGATCTTAGCCGAGACGCACCCCGTCGACGCGGATCTCGTGATCGGGGTTCCCGATTCGGGGCTTGACGCCGCCCTCGGATACAGCCGGGCGTCGGGAATCCCCTACGACATCGGTCTCATCAAGAACAAGTATATCGGGCGCACCTTTATCTCCCCCGACGGGCGCGCCGATCAGGTGAACATCAAACTCTCCGCCGTCGGGGAGGTCGTGCGCGGAAAGCGCGTCGTCCTGATCGACGATTCGATCGTCCGGGGAACGACCTCCGGTCGGATCGTGTCTCTGCTCCGCCGCGCCGGGGCGCGCGAGATCCATATGCGGGTGTCTGCGCCGCCGTTCCTCTATCCCTGCTTCTACGGGACCGACGTCGATTCGCGGAAGAACCTGATCGCCGTCAAGCATACCCCCGCCGAGATCGCGGAGATGATCGGCGCCGATTCGCTCGGGTTCTTCCCGACCGAACGGCTCGCGGAACTCGCGGGCGACCGCCGCTTCTGCTGCGCGTGCTTCGACGGAAGATACCCGACGAAAACGCCGGACGACTCGCGGAAAAACCGATTTGAAACAAGATTATCCGAGCGAAAAGAGGAATGAAACGTTGATTTTGAAACCCGACAGAAAGATCATACTCGAAACCGGGGAGGAATTCGTCGGCTTCGGCTTCGGAGCGAAGGTCGACCGCGTGCTGGAAATCGTTTTCAACACCTCTCCGGTCGGCTATCAGGAAATCCTGTCCGACCCGTCCTATACCGATCAGGCGGTCGTTTTCACCTATCCCCTGATCGGCAACTACGGGATGGCGGCGGACGACTACGAGACCGCGACCCCGACGATCGGGGCGCTCGTCGTGCGCGAGTACAACGACGAGCCGTCCAATTTCCGCGCCGAGAGGACGCTCGGCGAGGTGATGGAGCAATACGGGATCCCCGGTATCTCGGGCGTCGACACAAGAAAACTGAACCGTCTGATCCGCGACGGGGGAAGCCGGAAGGCGTACGTCTGTTCCGCCTCCGTCCCGCGTGACGAGGGGCTTCGGATCGCGCGGGAAACCGCCCTGCCGCGCGACGCCGTGTCGCGGGTGTCCTGCCGGGCGCCCTACGAGGTCGGGGAGGCGGGAGCGCGCTTTCACGTCGTCGCCGTCGACTGCGGAATGAAGACCAACATCGTCCGTTCGCTTGTCGCGCGGGGCTGCCGCGTGACGGTCGTGCCGTGGAACACGGCGGCGGAGACGATCCTTTCCCTCTCGCCCGACGGCGTTTTCCTCTCGAACGGACCGGGCGATCCGACCGACGTGCCCGAGACGGTCGCGACGGTGAAGGGGTTGCGCGGGCGCGTCCCGATCTTCGGGATCTGTCTCGGGCATCAGATCCTCTCGCTCGCCTGCGGAGCCGCGACCTACAAACTCAAATTCGGGCATCGCGGCGGGAACCATCCGGTGCTGGATCTCGGAACCGGAAAGATCGAGATCTCCTCGCAGAACCATTCCTACGCCGTCGACGAGAGCAGTCTTTCGGGCACGGGTCTTACCGTGACGCACCGCAACCTGCTCGACGGAACGGTCGAGGGGGTGGCTTGTAAAAAAGACGGCGCGTTCAGCGTTCAGTACCACCCGGAGAGCGCCCCGGGTCCCCGCGACAGCGGGCATCTGTTCGACCGTTTCATCACGCTGATGGAGAGCAAAAAGAATGCCTAAAAGAAACGATATCAAAAAAATACTTGTGATCGGCTCGGGTCCTATCGTGATCGGGCAGGCGGCGGAGTTCGACTACGCCGGGACGCAGGCGTGCCTCGCCCTCAAAGAGGAAGGGTACGAGGTCGTTCTTTGTAACTCCAACCCCGCGACCATCATGACCGACACCGCGATCGCCGACAAGGTGTATATGGAGCCCTTGACGCTCGAATATATCGCCAAGATCGTGCGTTACGAGCGCCCCGACGCGATCCTGCCCGGCATCGGCGGGCAGACCGGGCTGAACCTCGCGATGCAGCTCGAAAAGAAGGGGATCCTCGACGAGTGCCGCGTGGAACTGCTCGGCACCAAGAGAGAGGCGATCGAAAAAGCCGAGGACCGCGAACTCTTCAAGGAACTCTGCGAGAGTATCGGCGAGCCGGTCATCCCCTCCGAGATCACCTACTCGGTCGAGGAGGCGCAAGCCGCCGCAAAGCGGATCGGTTATCCCGTCGTGCTTCGTCCCGCCTTCACGCTCGGCGGCACCGGCGGCGGCTTTGCCGATACCGAAGCGGAACTGCTCGACCTCGCCCCCAACGCCTTCGCGCTCTCCCCGGTGCACGAGGTGCTGATCGAGAAGAGCGTCAAGGGGTACAAGGAGATCGAATACGAGGTGATCCGGGACAAAAACGACACCGCGATCACCGTCTGCAATATGGAGAACCTCGATCCCGTCGGCATCCATACCGGCGACTCGATCGTCGTCTGCCCGTCCCAGACGCTTACCAATAAGGAATACCAGATGCTCCGCGACAGCGCGCTGAAAATCATCCGCACGCTCGGAATCGAGGGGGGCTGCAACGTGCAGTTCGCGCTCGATCCGCAGTCCTTCCGCTACTATCTGATCGAGGTCAACCCCCGCGTTTCGCGCTCCTCTGCGCTCGCGTCGAAGGCGAGCGGTTATCCCATCGCCCGCGTCTCGGCGAAGATCGGGGTCGGGATGACCCTCGACGAGATCAAGCTCGCCAACACCCCGGCGTCCTTTGAACCCGCGCTCGACTACGTCGTCACGAAACTGCCGCGTTTCCCCTTCGATAAGTTCGCCGACGCGAACAACACCCTCTCGACCCAGATGAAGGCGACGGGCGAGGTGATGAGCGTCGGACGCACCTTTGAGGAAAGTCTCCTGAAAGGGATCCGCTCGCTTGAGATCGGGGCGTACCATCTGCATATCAAGAAGTTCGACGAGACCGAAACGACCGAACTTTTACGCTATGTCGGCGTCGGCACCGACGACCGGATCTACGCGATCGCAAGCCTCCTGCGGCGCGGCGTCACGGTCGACGCGATCGCGGAAAACACCGGGATCGACCTCTTTTTCCTCCGCAAACTGAAAAAGATCGTCGAGACCGAAACCCTGCTCCGCGGGGCGTCGGGAGACGCCGACGCGCTGCGGTACGCCAAGCGGATCGGCTTCTCGGATCGCGCGATCGGCGACCTCTGGGGGATGACCGAGCGCGAGGTGTTCGATCTGCGGACGGAAAAGGGGATCGTCCCGGTCTACAAGATGATCGACTCCTGCGCCTCCGAGTTCGACAGTTACATCCCGTATTTCTACTCGACCTACGAGGAGGAGAACGAGGCGCAGGTCGAACGCCGGAAGAAGATCGTCGTGCTCGGTTCGGGACCCATCCGCATCGGGCAGGGGGTCGAGTTCGACTATTCGACCGTCCACGCCGTACAGACCATCCGGCGCGCGGGCTACGAGGCGATCGTCGTCAACAACAACCCCGAGACCGTCTCGACCGACTATACCTGCTCCGACAAGCTCTACTTCGAGCCGCTGACGGTCGAGGACGTGATGAACGTCCTGACGCTGGAAAAGCCCGACGGCGTGATCGTCACCCTCGGCGGGCAGACGGCGATCAACCTCGCCGATCCCTTGAAAGAGCGCGGCGTGCCGATCATCGGTACCGACTGCGACGCGATCGACCGTGCCGAGGACCGCGACCTGTTCGAGAAACTGCTGCTCTCGCTCGGCATCCCGCAGCCCGAGGGACGGGCGGTCACGAGCATCGAGGAGGGCGTCGAAGCGGCGCGCGAGATCGGTTATCCCGTCCTCGTCCGTCCGAGTTTCGTGCTCGGCGGGCGCGCGATGCAGATCGTCGCCAAGGAAGAGGCGATGTGGGAATACCTCAAAACGGCGGTCGAGGTCGACCGCGACAAACCCGTTCTCGTCGATCATTACGTCCGCGGCAAGGAGGTCGAGGTCGATGCGGTCTGCGACGGCAAGCGGGTCTTCGTCCCCGGCATTATGGAACTCGTCGAGCGCACCGGCGTTCACTCGGGCGACTCGATCAGCGTCTATCCGTCCTACTCGCTCTCGCAGAAGGTGAAGGATACGATCCTCGACTACGCCGAAAAACTCGGGCTCGGCATCGGGATCGTGGGGCTTTACAACATCCAGTTCATCGTCGATCCCGAGGAACGGGTCTACATCATCGAGGTCAACCCGCGCTCCTCGCGCACCGTGCCGTTCCTCTCGAAGGCGACGGGCTATTCGCTCGCCGACATCGGCACGCTCGTTTCTCTCGGCGTCTCGCTTGAAGAGCAGGGGATCACCGAACGCTATCCGAAGGAAAAGGGGCGGTACTACGTCAAGGTCCCGGCGTTCTCGTTCACCAAACTGCGCGGAATGGACGCCTACCTGTCCCCCGAGATGAAATCGACCGGCGAGGCGATCGGATACGATAAGAAACTCCACCGCGCCGCCTACAAGGCGATGATCGCCGCCGGGCTGACCCTGAAAAACTACGGTACGGTGCTCGTCAGCGTCGCCGACGAGGACAAGGAGGAGACGGTCCCGCTGGTCCGGCGCTTCTACCGGATGGGCTTCAATATCGAGGCGACCACCCTGACCGGCGAAGTTTTGCGTGAAAACGGCATCCGCACCCGCATCCGGCACAAGCCGAGCGAGGGAAGCGAAGAGGTGCTCGACTCGATCCGCGCCGGGTACGTCAGTTACGTCATCAACACCCGCGCGATCAAATCCGGCGTCCACTACGGCGACGGCGTCGCCATCCGCCGCTGCGCGGCGCAGAACAACATCACGATGCTGACGTCGCTCGATACCGTCCGCCTGCTCCTCGACGTTTTGGAAGAGGTCACCCTCGGCGTCTCCACCGTCGACGCGGAGTGAAAAAAGAGCCGTGCTTGCGAAAGCACGGCTGTTTTATGGTAGACCCCCGACCTTCGGGCGTGGATTCGGACGCGCCCGCGAATAGGGGTTCCCCGACGCGCGTGACGAAAGGAGCAAGCGTTGGGGTTTCCGACGGCGGGCGCTACCACCGTCTCTCGCCCGACGGAGAGGAAGGGAACGGCTTTTTCGGATGGCGAGAGACTTAGAGTTTCCGCCGCAGAGCGGCGAAAACTCGGGTGGTCCGAATACGACTGAGCCCCCGGTGGATATTCGGGGCGACGCCCCGAATATTCGCTCACCCTTCGTCTGGTGAGCAAGCTCCCGGATCTCCGGGCGGCGAATGCGAACCACGCGTCCGGTCGCGTAAGGCGGCCGAACGCGTGGTTCGCATTCGTTTCCCCCACCAACAAGGGCGGGCGCCAGATTGGCGCCCGCCCTTGTTGGTGGGGGAAA
>JAGCXA010000046.1 GCA_017961575.1 Clostridia bacterium
CGATGCGCCGTTCGATATAATTGCCGCCCCACCGGGGCGGCAATTTCGAGATGTTCCGCTTGCGCGGAACCCGATATGTCGCGCGACCGCGCGACGAGGTCATAGACAAAAGCAAAGCGGACGGAAAAAGAACCGGCTATAGAACCGCAAAACGGCGAGAGTCGATAGGGCTCGCATAGGGGTTCCCCGGCGCGCACGAAGTAAGCGTTGGGGTTCGCGTGACGTTTTGCTCTTCCATAATCCATTATGGAAGTTCTTTGCCCCGCTTTCCTTACCGCGCCCGCCTGTGGGATGCGGGCGACGCCACCAAGAAAGCGGGACGCGTTCCCCCTCGTCCCCTCGCTCCCTACGGGCGTTTCGGTTTCGCGTTGCAGAAGAGGGCGACGAGATAGCCGAAGCAGAGGGCGGCGGCGGTGCCGCCGGAGGCGGCGGACAGCCCCCCGGTGAGGGCGCCGAGGAGCCCGGTTTCCGAGACGGCTTCGCGCACGCCGCGCGCGACGTTCCCGCCGAACCCGACGAGGGGGACGGTGATCCCGCATCCGGCGAGGTCGACGAGCGGTTCAAAGACGCCGACGGCGCCGAGAAACACGCCCAGCACGACGTAGATCACGAGGATCCGCGCCGGGGTCAGTTTGGTCAGGTCGATCAGGAGTTGCGCCGCGAGGCAGATCAACCCGCCGAAGAGAAACGCGAACAGATAATCGAGCGGCGCTCCGAACATCATTTATCCCCTCCGATCACACCCGATTCCAGCACGACGAGCGGAGCGATCCCGAGGATCGTACCGCCCTGCATCAGGTTCGACGGACTCATCAAGGCGCCCGTGGCGATAAAGAGCATCCTGCGGATCTCCCCGCGTTCGAGGGCGGGCAAAAACAGGGCGGAAAGCACCGACGCGGAGCATCCGCACCCCGAACCCCCCGCGTGAACGTCGGCTTTCAGAGGGTCGAAGAGCAGAACGCCGCAGTCGCGATGGCGTCCCGCGAGGTCGAGCCCGTTTTCGCGGAGCAGTTCGAGCAGGAGCGCGGAGCCCTCGGTCCCGAGGTCCCCGGTCACGATCCGGTCGTAGTCCGCCGGGGTCTCGTCCGCCGCCGAAAAAAACCGGAGCAGCGTATCCGCCGCCGCCGGCGCCATCGCCGCGCCCATATTCGCGCCGTCCCTCACCCCGCTGTCGAGCACGCGCCCGACGAGCCCCGCCGTGATCCGCGCCGAGGTCGGCGCGACGTCCGACTCGTCCGCGCGGGCGAGCAGAAACGCGCCGCCCGCCGTCGCCGTCCATTGCGAGGTCGGGGTACGCTGACCGCCGTATTCAAGCGGAAGCCGGAACTGCCGCTCCGCCGCCGCGTTGTGCGAGGTGGTCACGACGGCGGCGCGGGAGGTCTCGCGGGAAGCGTTGAGCGCGAGCGCGGCGAGGAGCAGACCCTCGCCGCAGGTCGAACACGCGCCGTAGAGCCCGACGTAGGGGACCCCCATCGAGCCGCAGCCCGCGGACGAGGCGACGCATTGGTTTTGCAGATCGCCGGAGAAGAGCAGGTCGATTCCGTCCTGACTTTCACCCGCGCGGACAAGCGCGAGATTCAAAACCGTGCGGGAAAGCGACTCCTCGCTCTTCTCCCAGGTATCGGCGCCGAAGCGGTCGGTCGGGTCGTGATAATCGAAGAGCGCGCCGAGAGGACCCTCGGCTTCCGCCCCGCCGACGGCGGCGGCGTGCGCGTAGATCGAGACGGGGCGTGGGAAACGAATGATACTGCGCATAATGCACCTCACAGAAAGAGTCCGACGACCCACAGGATCACGCCGTAAAGCGCGCCCGAGAGCGTCGCGTAGAGCAGAACAGGACCCGCGACAGCGAAGATTTTTGCACCCACCCCCATCACGAGCCCCTCGCTCTTGCAGTCGACGGCGGGCGAGACGACGGCGTTGGCGAACCCGGTCACCGGCACCAGCGTCCCCGCCCCCGCGATCCGCGCGATCGAATCGAAGACCCCGATCCCGGTCAGGACGGCGGAGAGAAAGATCAGCGACACGGTGACCAGCGTCCCCGCCTCGCGCTCGGCGAGCCCGGCGGACAGATAGAGCGAGAGGAGCAACTGCCCGAAGGCGCAGATCCCGCCCCCGAAGAGAAAGGCGAAAAAGCAGTTCTTTGCAAGCGGGGAGCGCGATTCGCGCTCCTTGACCCGGTCGAGATACCGGCGACGGTCGAAGTTCATCTGTTCCTCCGTGCGTTGGTTTTTCTTTCAATGTGTCCCGCCGCCGCCCGGATTATGCGTGAACCGTCGGTTTTTTCGCCGAAGTCTTGACAAGCAAATCGGCAGGAAGTATAATATATATTCGGAAAAATATGTAGTACCGGAACAATCCGGAGAAGGACAAACAGATGAAATGGACCTCACTTAACGACCTGCGGGAAAAGTACCTCTCCTTTTTCGAGACGAAGGGGCATCTCCGCCTGCCGAGTTTTCCGCTCGTGCCGATCGGGGACAAATCGCTTCTGCTCATCAACTCGGGCATGGCGCCGATGAAGAAGTACTTTACCGGGGAGGAAGAGCCTCCGAGACGGCGGGTGACCACCTGCCAGAAGTGCATCCGCACCCCCGACCTCGAACGGGTCGGACACACGGCGCGGCACGGCACCTTTTTCGAGATGCTCGGGAACTTCTCGTTCGGCGACTACTTCAAGCGCGAGGCGATTCCGTGGGCGTGGGAGTTTCTGACCTCTCCCGATTGGCTCGCGATCCCGGAGAATCTGCTCTGGCCGTCGGTTTACGAGGGGGATCAGGAGGCGTTCGATCTCTGGCACGACGTGATCGGCGTTCCCGCCGAGCGCATCACCCGGCTCGGCAAAGCCGATAACTTCTGGGAGCATGGTTCGGGTCCCTGCGGCCCCTGCTCCGAGATCTACTTCGACCGCGGCGAGAAGTACGGGTGCGGGTCTCCCGACTGCCGTCCCGGCTGTGACTGCGACCGGTATATGGAGATCTGGAACAACGTCTTTTCGCAGTTCAACAACGACGGGAACGGCAACTATACCGAACTGAAACAGAAGAATATCGATACCGGCATGGGACTCGAACGGCTCGCCTGCGTGATGCAGGGGGTCGACAATATGTTCGAGGTCGACACAAACCGCCGGATCCTCGACGCCGTGTGTCAGGCGGCGGGGAAGACCTACGGGCAGAACGCCGCGAACGACGTCTCGATCCGCGTCTGCACCGACCACATCAAGTCGGCGATGTTTATGATCGCCGACGGGGTGATCCCGTCGAACGAGGGGCGCGGCTACGTGCTTCGCCGGATCATCCGGCGCGCCTGCCGGCACGGGAAACTGCTCGGGATCGACCGTCCGTTCCTCGTCGGGCTCTGCCGCGTCGCGATGCAGGAGAACGAGGGGGCGTACCCCGAACTCTCGACCAAGCGCGACTATATCCTCAAAGTGCTGTCGATCGAGGAGGAGCGTTTCGACGCGACGATCGACGCCGGCACGGCGATGCTCTCCCGCCTGACCGACGAGGCGGCGGCGGGGAACGGGACGGTTTCGGGCGAGGACGCCTTCCGTCTCTACGACACCTACGGCTTCCCGATCGACCTGACGCGCGAGATCGTCGAGGAGAAGGGGCTTTCGCTCGACGAAGAGACCTTCCGCCGTCTGATGGGCGAACAGCGCGAGCGCGCCCGCGCCGCGCGGGGGAACATCGGCGGCTGGTCCGAGGGCTCGAAGAACCTGCTGTCGAAACTCGATAAGACCGAGTTCCTCGGTTACGACAAGTACGACTGCGAGGCGAAGGTGATCGCGCTCGTCGCCGAGAACGAATTGATCGACGTCGCGACCGAGGGCGAGGTCTCGGTGATCTGCGACCGCACCGTCTTCTACGGAGAGGGCGGCGGACAGGTCGGGGATACCGGAACGCTGAAAACCAAAGGCGGGGTCACGCTCGCCGTCACCGATACCAAGAAGAGCGACGGGGTGTATATCCACTTCGTCACCGTCTCGGACGGGTCGATCGCGGTGGGCGATACCGTAACGCTTTCGCTCGACGCCGCCCGTCGCGACGCAATCCGCCGGAACCACTCGGCGTGCCACCTGCTGCAAGGCGCGCTCCGCTCGACCCTCGGCAACCACGTCGAGCAGGCGGGCTCTTACGTCGACGAGCATCGCTGCCGCTTCGACTTCTCGCACTTCGCCGCGCTGACCCCCGCCGAGATCGCGGAGGTGGAAGCGAAGGTGAACGGGGCGATCCTCCGGGACATTCCGGTCGAAACGCAGCTGACCGATATGGAGAGCGCGAAGAAGTCGGGCGCGATGGCGCTCTTCGGCGAGAAGTACGGCAAGGTCGTCCGGATGGTGAAGATGGGCGACGCCTCGACCGAACTCTGCGGCGGAACGCACGTCTGTTCCACCGGACGGATCGGGCTCTT
The DNA here is from genome assembly GCA_017961575.1 of Clostridia bacterium. GTDB lineage: Bacteria > Bacillota > Clostridia > Oscillospirales > CAG-272 > UBA1740. The sequence continues at coordinate 4,417 of JAGCXA010000046.1, forward strand.
CCGCATCACGTCGGAGACCTCGGTCGCCGCCGGCGTCAGACGGATTGAGGCGGTCACCGGGTTCGGCGTGCTGGCGCTGCTCTCGGAGAAGGACGAGTTGATCCGCGAGACGGCGAAGGAACTGAAAGCCGTCAACCCGCTCGATATCGCCAAACGCGCCGCGCAGATCGGCGAGGAACTGAAAGCCACCCGCCGCGCGCTCGAATCCGCCGAGGCGAAACTCGCGACGGCGGACCTCGATAAACTGCTCGCCTCCGTGAAGACGGTCGGAGAATACGAACTGCTGACGGCGAAACTTACGATGAAGCCCGACGCGGTGCGGACGCTCTGCGACAGTCTCAAAGAGAGACGCCCGAAGATCGTCGCGGTCTTCGCCGCCACGTCCGACGGTAAACTCAACTTCGTCGCCGCCTGCGGCGCGGACGCCGTGAAAGCCGGCGCGCACGCGGGTAAGATCCTCGGAACCGTCAGCGCGATCACCGGAGGCAAGGGCGGCGGACGACCCGACAGCGCGATGAGCGGCGGACGCGATCTCGATAAGATCGACGAGGCGCTCGCGGCGGTCGAGGGCTTGCTCTGAAACGACGGTCCGCCCCTCGGGGCGGACTGCCTTGTATTAACCCGCGTTTTCCGTTAGTCACCGCCGATCCGGCGGCGTTTGTAAGAAACCGAACCGAAAGGACGTCGAAGCGATGAACGATCAAAAACCCCCCGTGACCGACCGCGTCGCGGCGGGGGCGAAGCGACCGCCCTTTTTGGTTCGGTTTTTTCTGCCCCGATATATGGTCCGGGACGACAAAAAACTCGGCGACGACTTCGGGACCAAACAGATCTACCTGACCTTCCTCCTCCTGGCGTGGCCGGCGCTCGCGGAACAGGTGCTGACCGGGGTCATCAACTTCGTCGACACGCTGATGGTGAGTTCCGTCGGCGACGCGGCGGTGGCGGCGATCGGGCTGACCATCCAGCCGCGCATGATCTTTCAGGTGGTGCTGGTCGCGATCGCGACGGCGGTGACCGCCGTGGTCGCCAGACGAAAGGGACAGGGGGATAGGGACGGCGCGAACCGGGTGCTCGGGGCGATGCTCCCGATCGTGGTCGGGGTCGCCGCGGTGTTCTTCGTCGTCTCGTGGTTCTTCGCGCAGCCGATCCTCACGTTCATCGGGGCGAAGGAAGATACGATCGCGGACGCGACGAGTTATTACCGGATCACGATGTTCGGACTGATCTTTCTCGGGGTGTCCCTGACCCTGAACGGGGCGCAGCGCGGCGCGGGGAAGACCCGGATCGCGATGGTGACGACCATGACGGCGAATATCGTCAACTGCCTGTTCAACGCGCTCCTGATCCACGGGCTGTGGATCTTTCCCCGGTTGGAGGTGACCGGGGCGGCGATCGCCACCGTGATCGGGCAGTTTACCGCGATGGTCATCAGCGTCGCGTCGGTGCGGCGGAAGAACGGGTATCTGTTCCTGAAACTGTCCCTGCTCTTTAAGATCGACCGCAAGGTGGTTGGCCCCGTGTTCTTCGTGATGAGCGGCGCGCTGGCGGAACAGCTCTTTCTTCGGGTCGGGTTCTTTACCTTCGCGAAACTGGTCGCGGGGCTCGGAACGCTGGATTTCGCGACGCATCAGATCTGTATGACCATCCTGAACCTGTCGTTTACCGTCGGGGACGGATTGGCGATCGCCTCGTCGGCGCTCGTCGGACAGAATCTCGGGATGCGGCGACCCGACCGGGCGCTCGTGTTCGGGAAGGTGGCGCAACGGATCGGGCTTGCGTTCGCCGCCGTGCTCTGCGCCGCCGTCGCGGTGTTCCGTCGCGGGATCGTCGGGTGGTTCACGGATACCCCGGAGGTTCTGCAAAAGGGCGGGAATATTATGCTGATGATCTCGATCGTCCTCCTGTTCCAGATCCAGCAGGTGATGTTCGGCGGGACCCTCCGCGGCGCGGGCGATACGAGATTTATGGCGGCGGTCTCCCTGCTCACCATCGGTATTATGCGCCCCGGACTCACCTTCGTTCTGATGCACCTGACCCCGCTCGGGCTCTACGGCGCGTGGATCGCCGTGCTGACCGATCAGATCATCCGCGCACTGTTCGCCGGAATCAGATTTTACAGAGGAAAGTGGGCAAGAATCAAGTTATAAGGGTACGCGCGCTTTCTTTCGGAGAAAGCGCGGCAAAGAACTCTGTATACGGAGAGGTCGCACGAAATCGTGCGACCTCTCCGGTTCTTTTATCGGCGCGGCTCGCTCTCCGCTCCGCCGCGCCTTGGTTTTACGGAACCGCGTTGCTTTTGAAACACACCGCCGCCTGCCGATGTCGGCAGGCGGCGCGTTCTTTTTCCAAAAGGAAAGCGGACGGGGGAAGTCCCGTTTTTGAAACCGTGACTCGGCGAGTCACGAGCCGAGTCACAACTTCAATCTTCATTGAAGTTCTTTGCCCCGCTTTCTTTCAAGAAAGCGGGAACCCCCGTCTTTCCGTCCCCTCACAACCCCGACAGCAGGTCGGGCTTCGCGGGAGCGGTATTGATAACAGGCAGACCCCGGGCGGCGGCGTAGCGGACGGTATAGGCGGTGCCGCCGGTTTTTTCGGTGAGGTAGCAGAGGCAGACGCCGCTATGCTCGACGAGGTATCGGTTCCTTGCCTGCATACATCCGGGTCGATAGGCGGGGGCGAGTGTGACGACCTCGCTTGCGCGGGAGAGGATCGCGTCGTAGCGCGCGGCGTCGCGCGCGTTCCAACCGCGCGTCTGATCCGCGCAGGGCCGCACGATCACAAGCGAAACGCCGGGGATCTCGTCGGCGATTGCAAGCACCGTTTCGGCGGCGAGGGTATCGAACCCGAGCGCGCCGCCGGAGAGGAACACGGTGATCCCCTCCTCCCGACAGAGGCGCAGTACCTCGCGCCGGAGCGCCGCCGCGACGGCGGGCAGATCGTCCGCCGGGATGCGCCGATGCCCGGTGAAACAGCAGGTATTCTTCGCGTCCAAATCAAAAACCCCCTATCAAAGCGTTCCGAAACGGAAAACGGTCAGACGAGCGAGAAGCGCACGCGCCCCGCAAGCGCGTCGACCTCCTCCACGCGGACCGAGACCCGATCGCCGAGCCGGAAGGTCCTTCTGCCCCCGACGAGCGCCATATTCGCCTCGTCGTAGATATACACGCCGGGCAGATCCCCCGTCGGGATCATCCCCTCGCAGGTATTGTCGAGTTCGGCGAACAGCCCGAACGAGGCGAGCGACGAAACGCGCGCGTCGAAGACCTCGCCCACGTGCTTTTCGAGCCAGAGCGCTTTATAGGTCGCCTCGATCTTCCGCTCCGCGTCGAGCGCGCGCAGTTCCGCCGCGGTTGCCGCCGCCGCCGCGTCACGGGCGTACCCCGCGTACCGGCGGGGAGACTCCGCGCCGAGCAAAACCTCCGAGATGATCCGGTGCGTCGCCAGATCCGAAAGCCGCCGGATCGGCGAAGTGAAGTGACAGTAGAGGTCGATCCCCAGCCCGTAGTGCCGGGCGGGCGCGGACTCGTAGCGCGCCTTCGCCATCGCGCGCAGAAGCGACAGCGAGATCTGCTCCGCGATCCCTTTTTCTTCCGCTTCCCGGAGCAGGGCGGAAAAATCGCTTTTGCCGGGGTCCCCGAGGTCGATCCCCGAAACGTCGAGCCCCAGATGCGCCGCCGCGTTTTTGAACGCCGCGAGTTTTACGGGGTCGGGATCCTCGTGGATCCGATACACGCAGGGGATCCCGCGCTCGTGGAGCAGGGTCGCCACCGCCTCGTTCGCCGTCAGCATAAACTGCTCGATCATCTTTTCGGCGTCCCCGCGCTCGCGGAGCGAAATCGAGGTTGGGAATCCGTCTTCGTTCAGCGTGAAGACCGGTTCGGGACGGTCGAGCGAGAGCGAACCGCGCAAAGACGCGCGTCGCGCGAGGATTTGATAGAGTTCCCGCATCCGGGTCAGGGCGGGGAATACCGCGCGGTACTTCGGATAGAACGGCGAGTCCTCGCCGTCCGAGAAGAGCGCGTTCACCTCGGAATACACCCCGCGCACGCGCGAGCGGATCACCGTCTTTTTCAGTTCGCAGCCGAGGATCGCGCCGTCGGGCGAGAGGGTAATCACGGCGGAGAGGGCGCGCTTGTCCTCCCCCGCGTTCAGGGAGCAGGCGCCGTTCGAGAGGGCGACCGGGAGCATCGGGATCACGCGGTCGGCGAAATAGACCGACGTTCCGCGGCGCATCGCGTCGGCTTCGAGCGCGGAACCCGGCGCGACGTAGGAGGACACGTCGGCGATATGCACGCCGAGCAGCCACTTTCCGCCCGGCAGTCGCCGGAGCGAGACCGCGTCGTCCAGATCCTTCGCGTCGGCGCCGTCGATCGTGAGGATCACGTCGTCCGTAAGAGAGGCGCGGCCGTCGGCGCCGAGCGGTTCCGCCGCCGCGAACTCCGCCTCCCGGAGCGCAAGCGGGTCGAACGCCGTCTCGATCCCCGCGCACGCGAGGATCGCGTCGCAGGTCGCCCGCACGTCGGTGGATCGCCCGAACACGCGGGTGATCCGGCAAGCGCCGCCGCGCCTTCCGGGAAGAGCGATCTCGACCCGGTCGCCGGGTTCGGCGTCGGGGGAGGGGAGGACCGGGAACTCGCCCGGAATCTTCGCGTCGTCGGGGATCAGATACCAGCCCGATTTGGACCGGTCGCGCGGAGAACGCCGCCCGAAGGCGAGGGCGCGCCCCGCGACGAGCACCCCGATCAGGGTTTTTCTCGCTTCGGCGAGGATCGCCGTCACCTCGCCCTCCGTGCGGCGATCGTATCCCGCGCGGAAGCGCACCGCCACGCGGTCGCCGTCAAGCGCGCCGCCGGTTTTGCCCGCCGGGATGAAGACGTCGGCGTCGGGTCGGCGTTCGCTTCCGTCGGGGAAGACGAAGCCGTATCCCCGCGCCGTGCCGGTGAAGACCCCTTCCGCCGTTCCGCTTTTCGTCCGCTTCGGAAGCGAACGGGCAACGGGAGACGGGCGTCGCATCCCGGGGCGCGGGGACGTCCGCTTGCGCGCCGGGGACGCGGGTCGGCTTGCGCCTGTGCGGCGGGCGGTCGTTTTTCGTTTTTGCTTTACACGTTTCATCGGTTTTCTCTTTCGGTTTTTCGGGAAAAGAGGTTTTTTTGCGCCGGGAGATAAAAAAGCGGCGGGGGCTGATGCGCTCCCGCCGCGTTTCGGTTGTCCGACTCAGCCGTTGATGGCGCTCCAGAAAGAGGAGTTGCTCTTCCAGAGTTCGACGTTCGAGTAGTCGGAGGAATAGTCGGGCTGAACCACGTACACCACGACGACGATCACGACGAAGAGCACGCCGACGATGGTGGTCAGTCTTCCGAGCAGTTTGTCGATCCGGGTCCCTCTGTCTTTCCCGAAGAAGGTCTCGGCGCCGCCGGCGATCGTGCCGGACAGACCGTGATCCTTGCCGTGCTGCATCAGGACGGCGACGATCAGGAACACTCCCATCACGAGGAGCGCCCCCATCAGAACGTAGTATGCGACAACAGACATAATTTAACCTCCGCGGAACGAAAAAGCCGTTTTTCGTCCCCGATTCATTTACAGTATGAGTATTTTACCACAACCGGGCAAAAAATGCAAGAGTTTTTTTCATTATTTTTGCGCGGGCGGAATCGCGGCGTGATCCCCCTTGTACGAAAAAGCGGGGCAGAAAGCCGGGGGCGCCGCGCGGCGCGAGGGAAAACCGGGGGTTTTTCCTTCGGTCAGCCCTTTTCCTTCATCGCCGCCTCGAACACGTAATCGCACGCCTCGGGGTCGAGCCGCCGCATCGAAAGGAGCTGCGAGCCGACCGAGCGGAGCGTCGTCTCGTCGGGGAGCGGAAGATCCGAGAGTTCGGTCGCGTTGATCTGCTCCGAGCGGCTGATGATCGAGACGTAGCGGTTGTAGAGCGAGCCCGAGAGCGCGGCGTAGAGCCCGACGAGGAAGGGCGGATCCATCTCGCCGCCCTCGCGGTCGACGTAGTTCAGTTTGTTGTGGGTCGAGATGAAGCGGTAGCCGCCCGCCTGCGACGCCATATAGACGGCGCAGATCAGTTTGCGGGGGTCGGATTTCGCGGGGAACCGCTTTAAGAAGAGCATATTCCGGTTCTTCTGGATCAGACTGGGGATCGAGGGACGGATGAACTGCCCGTGCAGTCCCTTCGCCGGGAAGGTGACGCGCCCCGATCCGAGCGAACGCGGGTGGATCAGCGGGACGGCGCCGGGCTCCGGCTTATCCGAGAGCAGGTCGGGGTAGCGCGAGGGGAGCGTCAAGCCGGTCTTCATCCGCAGACCGTAGTCGGAGAAGCGGCGGGGCATCGCCGCCATCCGGCGGAGGACCGTCAGGTCGTCGGTGTTTTGCAGAAGAAGCAGACCCGCGCCGCCTTCGCGGACGATCATCGGGTAGGGGAGGGGCGGGAGCGTTTCGGTCAGCGTCCCGTCTTCCGAGGCGCGCTCGACCGAGACGGCGATCGGCTCGCCCTGCTCGTCGGTCTTGCGGAGCGAGAGCAGGAAGTCCTTTTTCAGCCCCTTTTCCGAGCGGAACAGATGCATCCCGGTCAGACGGCAGTCGTCGAAGAGCGCGTCGCGCAGACGGGTCAGCGTGACGCCGGTGGCAAACCCCACCGGAAGGCACGCGACGAGTTGACCCTCGTCCTTCAAGCGGAGCGCGGCGGCGGCGAGGAAGAGGTAACAGGCGTCGATTTTGGGCGAGGAGAGCAGATCCCCGGCGGGAAGCGTCTCGGGCGCGCCGCGGGAGAGCAGTTCGCGCGGCGGGTTCATAATCACGCAGTCGTAGGCGTCGCCCTCCTCGGGGTGCGGCGCGAGCAGGAAGTTCTCCTCCCGCACCTCGTAGTTCACCTTCACCCCGTGCTCGCGTTTGGCGCGGCGGCGGAGACGGTCCAGATTGTTTTTCAGCATCGGGAGATAGAGCGCGTCGTTCTCGTAGCAGACGAGGCGCACTTCCTGCGCCGCCCGCCCGAGGCAGACGGCTTCGAGCAAAGCGGCGGAGAGGATCCCGGTCCCGGCGCCGGGGTCGAGAATTTCCATCAGCGGCTTGGTTTCGAGAAAGGTGAACATCGACGCCATTTTCGCCGCCGTCTCGCGCTTCGTGAAGAAACGCCCAAGCCGGACGTTGTCGGACGCCGACTTTTCACGGATCAGTTTTCTCGTGTTTCGGACAGCCATCGCGAGCATTCCCGGATCCTCCCTCGGTTTCGTCGGCAGACGACAAAAAACGTCTGCCCCGGATTATCGTTTGATTCCTGTAATCATTGTAGCACACTCGCGCTGTCGAATCAAGAGGAAACGCAGAATCTTTTTGGATTTCTTCGGGGTCTTCTCTTGCGCGGGCGCGGAAAATATGCTATACTTTTATTATGAACGATATGAACGCGGCGTGCGCCGCGGGGAGGAGAGCGAAAATGAGCGAAGCGACGCAGTTCGGCGAGGTTCGGATCCTGCATTTCGGAGACGTCTTCTTCGGCAGTCCGTTCCTGTCCCCCGCGCCCGAGAAGAGCGCGGAACGGAGACGGTTGCAGCGCGAGACCTTCGAGCGCGCGATGCAGACGATCCGCGATCAGAAGGTACAGCTCGCCCTGATTACCGGAAACCTGTTCGATTCGGACGACCTGTCGGACGAGACGGCGGGTCTTCTTCTGCGCGGTTTCCGTTCCTGCCCGGCGTGTCGGTTCGTGATCCTGCCCGGCGGGGCGGATCCCGCGGGGAAAGGGTCGTTTTACGAGTCGGGACGGTTCCCGCAGAACGTCTTTATCTTCGGTTCGGACGAGTACCGGACCTTCTCGTTCGACGACATCGGCGTGTCGGTCACGGGACGCGGCTCGGGCGAGCGCGGGGAGGAATCCGCCGCTTTCCCGACCCTGACGAGAAAGAACGAACAGGAGTTTCTGATCCTCGCGGGCTATCGCCGCGAGACCCCCGACAACACCGAGATCGTTTCGGTCGGCGCCGACTATATCGCCCTCTCCGGGAACCCGGATCCCGTCCGGCTCGAAATCGGGGGGAGCAGCGTCGGGTACAGCGGATGGCTCGAATCGCGCGGATATGAAAACGAGCAGGTCGGCGGAGCCAACCTGCTGACGGTGAGCGAGGAAGCGGGGGCGCGCCGCCTGCACGGCAAGCGGCTCGAACTCGGAACGGTGCGCTGCCTGTCGCGGACGATCGACGTCTCGAACATGAAGAACGATTCCGAGCTGATCGGGCAGATCACCTCGATCGTCCGGGACAATTCGCTCGGACATACCGCGGTGCTCCGCATCGAACTCACCGGGACGGTTCATCCCGGATTCCGGATCCCGCGGAACGCGGGGACGAGTTCGTTCGGGCTGCTGGTCTTTTCGCTCGTGAACCTGACGGCGCCCGAGAGTGATCCGCAGCTTCTGAAAGATATGAGCGCGCGGGGCGAACTCTACCGGCTGCTCGAACCGAAGATCCGGGAGGGATCGGACGACGCCGAGCGCGCCGCCGCGGCGCGGGCGCTGACCATCGGGCTCGCCGCGCTCGAAGGGCAGGAGATCAAGGATCTGTAATTCTATTGCGGGGGAAGATCGGTCCTCTTCGCTCTTCCGAGGGCGGACAGTTCGACGGTCAGAACCGCCAGAAGTATGAGCGCGCATCCGAGTATTTCGGGCGCGTTCATTCTTTCCCCGAGGAACCAGATCCCGCCGAGCGCGCCGAACACCGCTTCGAGCGACATTACGACGGCGGCGACGGCGGGCGGAGTTTTCGCCTGCCCGACGATTTGCAGGGTGTAGGCGACGCCGCAGGAGAGGACGCCGAGGAAGAGAAGCGACGGGAGCGCGTCGACGATCGCCGACGGCGCGGGGCGTTCGAGGATCGGGAGAAAGGGCGACGCGAGAACGCCGGCGACGAGGAATTGCAGTGTCGAGAGACGGATCCCGTCGATCCGCCCGGCGAAACGGTCGATCGAAAGGATCTGGAACGAGAAAACGATCGAGCAGAGGAAAGCGAAGAGGGCGGAGCGGTCCGCCGTGAAGCGGGTCTCCCGAAGAAGCGCGCCGAAGCCGGAGAGCGAGCGCACGCCGTCCGCCTCGGGCAGGTTTCCGAGCACCGAGAGCGAATAGGCGCCGGCAAGGGCGATCACGACCCCGATCACGACCGAAACCCCGATCTTTTTGCGGAAGATCACCGCCCCGAAGAGCGGGACGAACACGATATAGAGCGCGGTTAGAACCGCGGTGATCCCGGCGTCCCCCTCGGACAGCCCGAACTGTTGGAGCATCGTGGCGACGAAGAGCAGAGAGCCGCAGACGGCCCCGGCGACAAGATCGGTGCGCGAAAACGGCGCGGCGCGGTAGGCGGGATCGCGTTTGCGGCGGAGGGCGTCGCGGACAAGCGAAAAGAGGAACAGGGTCGCCGCCCCGATGAAGAAGCGGATCGAATTGACCGAGAAGGGGGGCAGCGTCCGGCTCGCTTCCTTCTGCGCCGTGAACGCGAATCCCCAGATCATCGAGGCGACGGCAAGGATCAGCGAGCCGACGGGGGAATACCGATTCGATTCTTTCTGCACAGGCGCCTCCTTTCCGGCGATTGCCGCGCGGTATCGTAATAAAGAAGAAAAAACGGCACCCTGAAACGAGTGCCGTTCTGGTGGAGACAACTGGACTCGAACCAGTGACCCCTTGCATGTCAAGCAAGTACTCTAACCAACTGAGCTATGCCTCCGGGTGAACGTGTGACGCGGCGGAAAGTCCGTGGTGGAGACAACAGGACTCGAACCTGTGACCCCTTGCATGTGAAGCAAGTGCTCTAACCGACTGAGCTATGCCTCCGCGTGACGGAGTATATTCTAACACACTCGAAACAAAAAAGCAAGAGGTTTTTTCATTTTTCGGGAAAAAAGTTTCGGCTTCGGAAGAAGACCGGGAAAGGAGGGGGACGCGATGCGCTACGATAAGGAAAGCGGCGCCGTGACGGTGCGGGTGCCGGAACTGGTGCGGCTCGCACGATTCCGTTACCGGACGCGCCCCCTCCCCGAGGAGGAACCGACGGGGGTCGGCGACCGGCGCGAAACCGAACCGCTGACCGACGTTTTCGAGGACGGGGAGCGCCGCTGGATCGTCACGGGCGACGCGGCGTTCGACGGGGAAGACCTCGTTCTGTTTGCGCGCGTGCCGGGTAATCGCGAGCCGGACCCCGATCTGGTACGCCAGATCCGGGGAGAGGGCTTTTGCCTTCTCGCGATGCTCTCGCGCGCGGGACGCGCGCGAAGCGGCGCGTTCAAGGCGGTCTATCTGTCCCCGTCGGGCGAGACGCGCGAGGTGCGCGAGACTCCCGCGACGAGCGATCTCGATCGGTTCTACGCCCGTCTGTTCGAGGCGGTCGAACGCGACGCCGCCGCCGAGATCGAACGGGTCGAGAAGCGGCTTCCGTCGATGGCGAAGGTCGCCTTCCCTTATCCGAACGTCCGGGACGGACAGCGCGACCTGATCTCCTCCGCCTACCGGGCGATCCGGGGCGGGTACTCGCTCTACGCCTGCGCCCCGACCGGGATCGGGAAAACGGTGTCGGCGCTCTTTCCCGCCGTGCGGGCGATGGGCGAGGGCTATTGCGACAAGATCTTCTACCTGACGCCGAAGAACACGGCGGCGCTCGCCGCCGCCGACGCGGCGAAACGGCTGGCAAAATGCGGCGCGGACCTGCGCGTACTCCTGCTCTCGGCGAAGGAACGGATCTGCCCGAACCGACTGCTCTGCCGCGAGATCGGCGGGGAACGCTGTCCCCTCTCGCGGTCGGCTCCGGCGCGTGAGGACGAGGCGGCGCGCGAACTGCTCGCGTCGGGGGAGACGGTGATCGATCTTACCCGTCTCCGGGAAGCGGGCGAGCGGGCGAAGGTCTGCCCCTACGAGCTCGCGCTCCGCTACGCCGAGTACGCCGACGTCGTGATCTGCGACTACAACTACCTGTTTCATCCGCGGGTCGCGCTTCGCCGCTTCTTCTCCGAAAAGGGGGACTGGTGCTTCCTCTGCGACGAGGCGCACAACCTGATCGACCGGGCGCGGGAACTCTATTCCTCTGACCTGCCCCTGACCTTTTTCGACGCTTTTCGCCCCGCGGCGGAACAAAACCCCGCCTTGAAGCGTGCGCTCGACGCTACCGTTTCGCGTTTGCGGGCGATCCTCGCCCCGCTCGTTTCCGATACCGTCGAGACCGACGGAGAGGGGATTCGGCGCGGGTTCTATCGGCAGAGCGCGCTCCCCGAAGGGCTGCTCGACGCGGCGGCGGAACTGCTCGACGTCTGCCTCTCGGTCCTGGAAGAAAGAAAACTGCCCCCCGATCTTACGGCGGGGCTTCGCGACGCGACCTACGACCTCTCGGAGATCGTCTCGAAACTCGCGGGCTACTCGTCGCGCTTTACGTCCTTCGTCACGTCGTACGGCGACGCGCTGACCTACCGCGCGCTGTGTCTGGATCCGTCGGAGATCATCGCTTCGCGGCTCTCGCTCGGACGGTCCGCGGTGCTTTTCTCGGCGACGATGACCCCGACCGCCTACTACCGGACGGTGCTCGGCGGAAGACCGACCGACGACGAACTCGACCTGCCCTCCCCGTTCGATCCGGCGCAGTTCTCGGTCGCCGTCCTCGACAAGATCGGCACGCGCTACTCCGAGCGCGAGGACACCCTGCGCGCGGTCGCCCGCGCGGTGCTGGCGACGGTCAAGGCAAAACCGGGGAACTACCTCGTTTTCTGCCCGTCCTTCGCCTATCTCGAAAAACTCGCGGGAGAGGTCGGGAAGATGGCGCCGGGGCTCGACCTCGCGGTGCAGAGCCGTCGTATGGATCGGCGCGAGCGCGAAGCGTTCCTCGATCGGTTCTCGGAAGAGAACCGCCGGGCGCTGATCGGCTTTACCGTGATGGGCGGGATCTACGCCGAGGGGATCGACCTCGCGGGGCGGCGGCTGATCGGCGCCGTCGTCGTCGGCGTGGGACACCCGCAGCCGACCCCCGAGAACGAGGCGATCCGCGAGTACTACGACGACGCCCTCGAAGCCGGGCGCGAATACGCCTATATCTACCCCGGAATGAACCGCGTTTTGCAGGCGGCGGGGCGGGTCATCCGGCGGGAGGACGACCGCGGGGTCGTGGTGCTGATCGACGACCGTTTTTCCGAACCGATCTACCGCCGGCTGATGCCGAACCATTGGCGGGGACTGAAATACGTCGGCGACCTGCCGTCGCTCTCGCATCTGCTCGCGCGCTTCTGGTCGACGGGCGGACGGAAAGGGGACGCTCCCGATTGACCCGAAATAGTGCGTGAAAAGACAGGTTTGCGCTTGCTTTTTCGGTTTGAAATTGCTATAATAACCTTGATAACGAAGACCGTTCCCGCACGGGACGGGAAAAGAGGTAGGTATGAAGAAACGGGTGCTGGTCACGATGCAGGAGGGAGGGACGAGACGTTCGTTCTTTCCCGACGGAGTACGCGCGTTCCTCGAAGAGCACTTCGACGTGGTCTGGAACGAGACGGGGAAGAAGATGACGAAAGAGGATCTGAAACCGATCCTCCCCGATTTCGACGCCGTGATGACCGGTTGGGGAAGCGAGTTCTACGACGCCGAACTGCTCGGCGGGAACCCCCGCCTGAAACTGATCGCGCACACCGGCGGCACGGTGGGCAACCTGCTCGACGCGTCGGTCTACGACGTCGGGGTCCGGGTGCTGACCGAGAACCAGATCTACGCCGAGAGCGTGGCGGAGGGCACGATCGCCTTCCTGCTCGCGGCGCAGCGGAGCATCCCCGACTACGTCCGGATCGTCCGGGAGGGCGGCTGGAAGGACGACTATAACCCCTTCGGCTCGTGGATCTCGCTGATGGACGCGAAGGTCGGGCTGGTCGGGTTCGGCACCATCACCCGCTATCTGATCCCGCTGCTCTACGCCTTCCGCTGCGACATCCGGCTCTTCTCGCATCACGCCCCCGACGAGGAGTACCGCAAAAAATACGGGATCACGATGATGGAACTCGACGATCTCTTCGCCGCGTGCGACGTCGTGTCGGTCCACTCGGCGCTGAACGCCGAGAACCGGGCGCTGATCGGGGCGGAACAACTCTCGAAAATGAAGGACGGCGCGCTCCTGCTCAACACCTCGCGCGGCGCGGTGATCGACGAGACGGCGCTGCTCGACGAGGCGAAGAAACAGCGCATCCGCATCATGCTCGACGTTTTCCATCAGGAACCCCTCGCGAAAGACAGTCCGCTGCGCACCCTCCCGAACGTCTACTGCATCCCGCATATGGGCGGTCCGACGATGGACCGACGGGGTTACGGAACGATGGAACTGGCGAAACAGATGGTCCGCTTCTTCGACGGCGAGACCGATCTGCCGCTTGAGATCAGCCGGGCGGCTTCGTCCCGGATGACCAAAATGTGAGGCGGACGAAATGAAAAGAACGCTCGGATTCAGTACGATCGCCTGCCCGGATCTGCCGTGGGAGACGGTTCTTGACGTCGGCGCCGCCGCCGGGATGAAAGCGGTGGAGATCCGGCTCGACCGCGAGGACCGTCCCTTCGGGATCCCCGACGCCGAACTGCCGAAACTGGCGGCGGCGCTGTCGGAGCGCGGGCTTTTCGTCTCGGACGTCGGGATGGGGTTGGAGTTGACCGACTACCGTCCGGGACTCGCCGAAAAACTCGCTCCGGCCTTCGAGCGGGCGGACGCGATCGGGGCGAAGGGCGTCCGGGTCTTCCTCGGTCATTCGGCGCTTCGCGTGCCGGAGGGGAAGACCGAGAACGAGGAGGGGATCGTCCGGTCGGTCTCCGACGCCGCGCGGGTCGCCGAGCGCTACTCCGCCGACCTCTGGATCGAGACGCACGGCACCTATTCCCGGGCGCGAGACGTGCGCCGGGTGATCGACGCGGCGGGGGGTGACGCGATCTCGGTGATCTGGGACGTGTTTCACTCCTACGAGACGGGAGAGAGCGTCGAGGAGTCGGACGCGATCCTCGGGGACAAGACCGTGCACGTCCATATCAAGGACGGCGTGAGGAAAAAGGGAGACCCCGACGGCGCGATGACCTATACCAAGGTCGGCGAGGGAGAGGTCCCGCTTGCCAGGACGCTCGAACTGCTCGACCGGCGCGGGTACGCGGGCGTGCTTTCGCTCGAATGGGAGAATATGTGGCGCCCCGAACTCCGAACGGTCTTCCCGGATCTGGCGTCCTGCCTCGCCTCTTACAAAGCGTACTTCGACGGATTTGACAAATAAGAGAAAATGATATACAATAGGGGCGCGGGTGAAACAAAAACCCGCGCCGCTTTCGCGGGAAGGGGGATCGCAATGAAAAGGGAACCGTATCGCTTTTACGGTTGGCAGACGGCGGACGCGCGGGACGCGCGCGGGCTGACGCCCCGGGACTACTACGATCTCCTGTCGCGGGTATGGTGCCGGGAGACCTGCGCCGAAAGGATGCGGGGCGACTGGTCGGAGACGAACAGGACGCTGGGGCAATGCACGATCACGGCGTTCCTTATGCAGGATATTTACGGCGGACGGGTCCTCGGCGTGCCGCTCCCCGACGGGAACTATCATTGTTTCAACGTCGTCGGGGACTGCGCGTTCGACCTGACGAGCGAGCAGTTCGACGAGCGGCTCGACTACGCCGACCGCCCCGAGCAGTTCCGCGAGATCCACTTCAAAAAAGAGGAAAAACGGCTTCGCTACGAACTCCTGAAAGCCAAACTGGCGGCGATCCTGCCGCCCGCAAAAACGAACACCGAACGGAGGAAAAACGAAATGGAAGAACAGATCGTAACGATCACGGTGAAAACGAAGGGCGAAAAGTGCGAGATGTCGGACAAAGAGATCCGGGACTGGTACGCCTCGCATATTCTCGCGCTGTTCAATCCCGCCTACGGCACGCCCGAGATCGACGTCGACGTGAAGCGGGTCGAGAAGTAAAAGCGGGATCGGAAAGTTCCGACGATGGAATACAGAGTATATAACGGGGTCGGTTATCTGCGGCTTGACCGGGGGGACGGGATCGTCTCGTCGGTGCTTGACTTTTGCCGCCGGGAGGGGATCGCGACGGCGACCTTCTCGGGGCTCGGCGGATGCGGGGAAGCCGAGATCAAAACCTTCGACCCCGAAACCCGCGCGTACGGATCGAGGACCCTTTCCGGGATGCTTGAACTCGTCTCGCTCTGGGGCGACGTGACGGGCGACGGGAACGGGGGACTGTCCCAACATACCCACGCCCTTTTCGCCTACGTCGAAAACGGGGAACACAAGACCGCCGGGGGACATCTCGGCGAGGCGACGGTGCTGGTCACCGCCGAGATCGAGGTGCGTCCCGTCGTCGGGGGGGCGATCGGCAGAAAAGTCGATCCCGTCTGGGGAACGAAGGTTTGGGACTTCGGAGATCGAACCGGGGAGGAGGCGTGACATGGCGCGCTATCTTGTGACCGGAGCCAACGGCGGAATGGGGCGGGCGATCTGCCGCGCGCTCACAGACCGGGGGGACGAAGCCGTCGGGCTCGATCTTGTCGCATCGGAGACGCCGACCCCGTGGACGGTGATCCCGGCGGACCTGTGCGACCCGGCGTCGCTTGCCGCCGCGTTTGAGACGGTCGCCGCGGGCGGACGTCTTGACGGCGTGATCCACGCCGCCGGGATCTACGATCTCGGATCGCTCGTCGAGATGGGGGAGGACGAGTTCCTCCGTATTTTCAACGTCAACCTGTTCGGGGCGTACCGGGTCAACCGGCTCGCCCTCCCTCTTTTTGCGCCGGGGGCGCGGATCGTCCTCATCACGAGCGAACTCGCCCCGCTCGCCCCGCTCCCCTTCACGGGGATCTACGCGATCACGAAGACGGCGCTCGACGCCTACGCCGACGCGCTCCGGATGGAGACGCAGCTGCTCGGCTATCCCGTCGTGACGGTCCGACCCGGGGCGGTCGATACCGGGATGCTTCCGGCGTCGACCGAGGCGCTCGAACGGTTCTGCCGCACGACCGAACTCTATCCCGTCAACGCCGCCCGCTTCCGGGAGATCGTCGAACGGGTCGAAGCGAAAAAGGTCCCGCCCGAAAAACTCGCGCGGGTCGTTCTCCGCGCGCTTGCGGCGAAGAAACCGAAACTTGTCTATTCTCTGAACCGCAATCCGGCGCTGCGCCTCCTTGGTCTGTTGCCGCGCCGATTGCAGCTTGCGGTCATCCGCCGCATCCTGACCAAGCCGGCGCGCAAAGAACGGGCGGGGAAGCGGGCGTGACCGACGGCGAAAAAGAACGCGGTCGTCGTCGGCGGATCCGCGGGGAGAAGCCGAGGGGTTGCTTTTTTGAAAAAAGTATGCTATAATATTCATTAAATATATCACTCGCTATCTCAAAATGAATGATTCCAAGGACGTTCTAAACCGAATACAGACAAAAACAACGTAGGAATACGAGGGACGGTCACAATGAAGAAGGATAAGACGACGGGTGGAGTCAGACTGCGGATTATGAACTACGTCACGGGAGGGCTTGCCGTCGGGCTCGCCGTCCTGATGCTGACGACGACCTTTCTTGCGGTCGACGGATACTATGACCTTCAGGACACGACGGACGTTTTCATTGAGTGCCGCGAGAGCGCGAACGAGATTCAGAAGGCGTCGGACTATCTGACCGAACACGTCCGCTATTTCGTCGGATCGGGAATGAAACAGTACGTCGATCTGTATTTCAGGGAAGCGAAAGAGACGCGGCGCCGGGAAAAGGGTCTTGAAACGCTCGGAAAGTTTTTTGCGGACACCGAGCTCTATGAAGATCTGAAACAGGCGGTGGAGCGATCGTATTCTCTGATGGACCTCGAATACCACGCCATGCGGCTGCGCCTTGAAACGATCGACGGCGTCGATTTCTCGGAATACCCCGCGGAGGTGCGCGACTATCCGCTTTCCGACGAGGAGCGCGGATGGGACGTCCCGAAACAGATGGACGAGTCGCGCAAATTGGTTTACGACGAGGAATACGAAGCGTATAAAAGCGGGATCCTCGCGGAGATCAACAGTTGTCTTGCGGGGCTTGAAAACAAGTTGAAGGAGCAAAGGGCGCACCAGACCGAGCAGGTACACGTTCTGATCGTTCTCGAACGGGTCCTGATCGTTCTTGCGGCGACGACGGTCGCGCTCCTCGTCACGCTGACGTCCTTCATGGTTTTCCATCCTCTGATCCGCGCGGAACAGTTGATCCGCTCCGAAAAACTGATTCCGGAGGAACGGGGGGCATACGAGTTCCGATTCTTCGCCTCCACGTACAACAGAATGTTCGAGGCGAGCAAAGAGAGCAAGGAACGACTGGCGTTCAAGGCGTCGCACGACTATCTGACCGGGATTTTCAACCGCAGCGGGCTTGACCGTTATCTTGATCGCGCGGCGGCGGGGCGGAACGCCCTGGTGTTGGTCGATCTCGACGGATTCAAGGGGGTCAACGACACCTACGGTCACGACGTCGGGGACAAGATCCTGAAAAAACTTTCCGGAAAACTGTCCTCTTCCTTCCGCTCGGACGACCGGATCTGCCGGATCGGCGGCGATGAGTTCGCCGTCATTATGTGGAACGCCGGGGTCGAGAGCAGCGATATGATCCGCGAGAAAATCGCGCTGATCAACAGCGAAATGCGGGAATCGTCGGACGATCTTCCCCCCGTGTCGATCAGCGCCGGAGTCGCCTTCGGAGGCGAGGGCACGCGCCGCGATCTCTTTCGCCGCGCCGACCGCGAACTTTATCGGGTCAAGCGCGCGGGCGGCTGCGGGATCTCGGTCCGCGACGGCTCGCTGCCCGATGAAGACGACGCCGAATTCGTATCCGACGACGAAATCGACAAATAACGACGGGCGCAGTCCGATTCCCCGGCGGGTTTCCGCCGGGGCTTTTTTATTGAGTATTTATGCGTTTTATGAGGCGGTTATGCATTTAAGGCGCATAACGGAAGCGAATCCGCCGCGCCGGAAAACCGAGCGCGGGACGCAAACCGGCAGATTCGCCGTGCGTTTCGTTCATTGCGGAATACGGCTTGCGCGCCCGATTCGCCGTCATAATATACAAAAAGCGAGCCGGAAGAATGCAAAAAATATGGGCAAAAGGCAGAAATCCCTGCGTTTTTTCAAAAAAGGGTTGCATTCGGGCACAAAACGGTGTATAATTATGCACACAAAGCGGGATCGGCGGAATCCGTCCGCCGTTTCCAAAGAAAAGAAAGGAAATAAAATTATGAAGAAACTGCTGTCTTTCGTTTTGGTCTTGGCGATGCTTTCGCTCGGCGTTTTAACCTTCGCTTCTTGCTCGGTAAAGGAGAAGTTCGTCATTGCCACCTCGCCCGATTTTCCGCCTTTTGAGTACCTGGAAGGAAAGAAAGTCGTCGGCATCGAGGTCGAGATTATGCAGAACATCTGCGAAAAACTCGGCAAAAAGGCGGTCTTCAAACAGATCGATTTCGATTCGGTTCTGGTCGGCGTAGCGGCAGGCAAATTTGACTGCGGCATGTCCGGCATCACCGTGACCGACGCGCGGAAAGAGAACACCCTCTTTACCGATCCCTACTGCCTCGCGGCGCAGGCGATCGTCGTGAAGGAGGGCAGTTCCATCACCTGCAAGGCGGATCTTGCCGGCAAGAAGGTCTCGGTGCAGACCAGCACCACCGCCGAGGACTTCTGTCTTGAAAACGATTATGATGTTCTGGCGTTTCAGGCAAACAACGACGCCGAACTCGCGCTGGTGAACGGAAACGTCGACGCGTGGGTCATCGACGACCTGACCGCTGCCAAAATGGTGAAAGAGTATAATGAAGGCAAAGAGGACAACGCGAAACTCAAGATCCTCTCCGAGGCGATGACGACCGAGCCCTACGCTTTCGCGTTCGCTTTCGGGAACGAGGAACTCGTTAAGCAGATCAACGAGATCCAAAAAGAGATGCTTGAAGACGGGACGATCGCGGCGATCTTTGCTAAGTACGACGCTCCTTACACGGCTCCCGAAGCCAACTAATCGACGAATTGCCCCGGGAAGGGCTTGCCGGACGGCGGGCCCTTTCTTCTGCTTTATGACTGGACAGGAAAGGAACCGTATTTCGTATGAGTTGGTTGGAACAACTGCATAAAACGTTTATCGCAAGCGGGCACTACGAATGGATCATCGAAGGGTTTCTGAATACGATCAAAATCACGCTCGGCGCGCTCGCGATCGGCGTCGTGATCGGGTCGGCGGTCGCCGTCGCCAAGTTTTTTTCGGAAGGCGCCCCCTCAATGAGGTGGGTATCGGTGCTCTGTGATTTCTACGTCACGGTGATCCGCGGGATCCCAGTGGTCGTTTTGCTTTTCATTTTCTTCTTCGTGGTGATGATCGGCGCCGACGGCGTGACCGTCGCGATCCTGACCTTCGGGATCAACTCGGGCGCCTATATGGCGGAGGTCGTGCGCAGCGGGATCAACGCGGTGGACAAGGGACAGATGGAGGCGGGACGCAGTCTCGGGCTCTCCAAATTGCAGACGATGCGGAAGATCATCTTTCCGCAGGCGATCCGCAACATCCTGCCCGCCATCGGCAACGAGATGATCGCGCTCCTGAAGGAGACGTCGGTCGCGGGCTACGTCGGGGTGGTCGACCTGACCCGCGCCGGAAACATCATTCGCAACAACACCTTCGACGCGATCAACCCGCTGCTGCTCGTCGCGCTCGTCTACCTCGTCCTCGTCGTGGGACTGACCCGACTGCTCAAAGTCTTTGAAAGGAAACTTGCGAAAAATGAAGATAGAATCAGAAAACGCGATCTCCACTGAGAACGTTCGGAAGAGCGCGGCGGCGACGGGAGATCTTCTGATCTCGGTCAAGGGACTGGAAAAGCGGTTCGGAGAGGTCGAGGTGCTTCGCGGGATCGATCTTGACATCAACCGCGGCGACGTCATCTGTATCATCGGCCCGTCGGGGTCCGGGAAATCGACCTTCCTGCGCTGTCTGAACCTGCTCGAACGCCCGGACGGCGGCTCGATCGTCTTCGAGGGCGACGACCTGACCGACAAGAAGACCGACGTCAACCTGCATCGGCAGAAGATGGGGATGGTGTTCCAGCAGTTCAACCTGTTCCCGCATATGTCGGTCCTCGAAAATATGACCTGCGCCCCCGTGATGCTGAAAAAATGCACCAAAGAGGAGGCGGAGCAGAGGGCGCTTTCTCTCCTTGCCCGCGTGGGGCTTGCCGACCGCGCCGGCTCCTACCCGACCCAACTGTCGGGCGGGCAGAAACAGCGGGTGGCGATCGTCCGCGCGCTCTGCATGGAACCCGACGTGATGCTCTTCGACGAGCCGACGTCGGCGCTCGACCCCGAGATGGTCGGCGAGGTGCTCGACGTCATGAAGGAACTTGCCGAATCGGGGATGACGATGGTGGTCGTGACGCACGAAATGGGCTTTGCCCGCGAGGTGTCGAACCGCGTGATTTTCCTCGACGACGGCGTGATCGGCGAGGAGGGAAGTCCCGCCGAACTCTTCGGGCAGCCGAAGAGCGAGCGTCTGCAATCGTTTTTGTCGAAAGTACTGTAAGTGAGGAAACAAAAGTGGCGAATATCACACTCAAAGGAAGGGACTTCCTGAAACTGCTCGACTTTACCCCCGCCGAGATCGGGTATCTTCTCGATCTGGCGGCGGATCTGAAAGCCAAAAAGAAGGCGGGGATCCCCCACGCCGTGCATCAGGGCAAGAACGTCGCCCTGATCTTCGAGAAGACGTCGACCAGGACGCGCTGTTCGTTCGAGGTCGCGGCGCGCGATCTCGGGATGGGGGTCACCTATCTTGATCCGTCGGGCTCGCAGATCGGGCGGAAGGAGAGCATCGCCGATACGGCGCGGGTGCTGGGGAGCATGTTCGACGGGATCGAGTACCGCGGATTCGGGCAGGAGATCGTCGAGACGCTGGCAAAATACGCGCCCGTCCCGGTCTGGAACGGGCTGACCGACGAGTTCCACCCGACCCAGATCCTGGCGGACTTCTTAACGATCCGGGAACACTTCGGAACCCTGAAAGGCAAAAAACTCGTTTACTACGGCGATGCCCGCTTCAATATGGGCAACTCGCTGATGGTCGGGTGCGCGAAGATGGGACTGCATTTCGTCGCCTGCTCGCCCGCGGCGTACAAGCCGAACGACGAACTCGTCGCCGTTTGCGAAAAGATCGCCTCCGAGACCGGGGCGACGATCGGGTTTGAAACCGACCCGATCAAAGCCGCGAAGGGCGCCGACGCGATCTATACCGACGTCTGGGTCTCGATGGGAGAGCCGGTCGCTGTCTGGGAGGAGCGCGTCAACGCGCTTGCCCCCTATCAGGTGAACCGCGCCGTGATGGACGCGGCGGGGGAGGGTGCGATCTTCCTGCATTGCCTGCCCGCTTACCACGACCGGAACACCGCCGTCGGGCGCGAGATGGGCGAACGCTTCGGGCGCGACGCGATGGAGGTCACGGACGAGGTGTTCGAGAGTCCGGCGTCGCTCGTCTTCCAAGAGGCGGAAAACCGGATGCACACCATCAAGGCGGTCATGGCGGCGACGCTCTGACGATCCCCGGAAACGCGAACCAATCCCTGAAAAACCACCCAATCTTTATTTGAAACGGGTATAAAACAATGCCGAAAGATCAAAGTATCAAAAAAGTTCTGGTGATCGGCTCCGGCCCCATCG
The DNA here is from genome assembly GCA_017961575.1 of Clostridia bacterium. Lineage (GTDB taxonomy): Bacteria > Bacillota > Clostridia > Oscillospirales > CAG-272 > UBA1740. The sequence goes on from JAGCXA010000046.1 coordinate 26,123, forward strand.
TGATCGGGCAGGCAGCCGAGTTCGACTACGCGGGCGCGCAGGCGTGCCGCGTGCTGCGCGAGGAGAAGATCAACACGGTCCTGGTCAATTCCAACCCCGCGACGATCATGACCGACAAGCATCTGGCGGACGAGATCTACCTCGAACCGCTCTCGATCGAGTCGGTCAAGCGGATCATTCTGCGCGAGAAACCCGACGGGCTGTTGGCGGGTCTGGGCGGACAAACCGGACTTACCCTCGCGATGCAGCTTGAAAAGGAAGGGTTCTTAAAAGAGGCGGGCGTCCGGTTGCTCGGCACCGACGTCGCCGCGATCGACCGGGCGGAGGACCGCGAACTCTTCAAGGAAACGATGGAGAAGATCGGACAGCCCTGCGTTCCCTCCGACATCGCGACGACGGTCGACGAGTGTCTTGCCGTCGCAGAGCGGATCGGGTATCCCGTCATCGTCCGTCCGGCGTTCACGCTCGGCGGGACGGGCGGCGGCATCGCCGCCAATCCCGAGGAACTCGTCTCGATCGCGGGTCCGGGGCTCGATCTGTCCCCCATCACGCAGGTGCTGATCGAAAAGTCCATCGCCGGGTGGAAGGAGATCGAGTTCGAGACGATGCGCGACAGAACGGGAGAGGCCGTTTCGGTCTGCTCGATGGAGAACGTCGACCCGGTCGGCGTGCATACCGGCGACTCGATCGTCGCCGCGCCCGCCCTGACGCTTTCCGATCGCGAGTTTTCGATGCTCCGGCAGGCGGCGCTCGACATCGTCGCGGCGATCGGGGTCATCGGGGGCTGCAACTGCCAGTTCGCACTGAAACCCGACGGGAGTGAGTACGCCGTGATCGAGGTCAACCCCCGCGTGTCGCGCAGTTCGGCGCTGGCGTCGAAGGCGACCGGCTATCCGATCGCCAAAGTCACGACCCGGCTTGCCCTCGGCTACACGCTGAAAGAGATCAAGAACCCGAAAACGGGGGATTCGCTCTCGGGATTCGAGCCCGCGGTCGATTATATCGTCGTCAAATATCCGAAGTTCCCCTTCGATAAGTTCGCCGGGATGAGCCGGCGGCTGGGTACGCAGATGAAGGCGACCGGGGAAGTTATGTCGATCGCGCCGACCTTTGAGGCGGGTCTGATGAAGGCTATCCGCGGCGCCGAGATCGGGGCGGACACGCTGAACCTTCCGCCGCTCGACGGGCGCCCCGTTCTTGAACGGCTGGGCGATCAGGACGACCGCCGGCTGTTTACCGTGTTCGAGGCGATCAAGGCGGGCGTTCCGATCGAAGAGATCTATCGGATCACGATGATCGACCCCTACTTCTTGAAAAAGATCGCGCGCCTCGCCGACTACGAGGAGCGGATCAAGGGCGGTCTTAACGAAGAACTCTTAAAAGAGGGGAAAGACCTCGGCTATACCGACAAGGCGCTCGAAAAACTGTCCGGCACCAAGCCGGCGCACGAAACGCCCTTCGGATACAGGATCGTCAAGACCTGCGCGTCGGTGTTCGGCACCGACAAACCCTACTTCTACTCGGTGCCGGAGACGGCGGGGTGCGAAGCGCGGAGTTTCAAGAAGTCCGGCAAGCCCGTTATCCTCGTTCTCGGTTCGGGTCCGATCCGGATCGGGCAGGGGATCGAGTTCGACTATTCGTCGGTGCATTGCGTCTGGACCTTGAAAGAACTCGGCTACGACGTCGCGATCATCAACAACAACCCCGAGACGGTCTCGACCGACTACGACACCGCCGACCGTCTCTACTTCGAGCCCCTGACCCCCGAGGACGTGATGAACGTCATCCGGGCGGAGAACCCGATCGGGGTGGTCGTGGCGTTCGGCGGGCAGACTGCGATCAAACTGACCGCCTTCCTTGATCGTGCCGGCGTGCAGATCCTCGGCACCTCCGCCGAGGGGATCGACGTCGCGGAGGACCGCGAGCGGTTCGATCAACTGCTCGAACGCTTCTCGATCAAGCGTCCGCGCGGGATGGGCGTGGTCACGACCGAAGAGGCGCTTGCCGCCGCCGAGGAACTCGGCTATCCCGTCCTGCTCCGTCCGTCCTACGTCATCGGCGGGCAGAACATGACCATCGTGCATACCGCCGCCGAGGTGAAGAAGTATATGGCGCGGATCCTCTCGACCGGGATCGACAACCCGGTCTTGGTCGACAAGTATATGATGGGTCCGGAACTGGAAGTCGACGTGATCTCGGACGGCGAAAACGTCCTGATCCCCGGCATCATGCAGCACATCGAGCGGGCGGGCGTACACAGCGGCGACTCGATCGCCGTCTATCCGCCCTACTCGGTCGACGACCGGATGATCCGTAAAATCGTCGAATGTTCCGAAAAACTGGCGCTCGCGCTCGGGACGAAGGGGCTGGTCAATATCCAGTATCTGATCTACGAGAACGAACTCTACGTGATCGAGGTCAATCCGCGCGCCTCGCGCACCGTGCCGTACATCAGCAAGGTGACCGGCGTTCCGATGGTCGACCTCGCCGCGTCGGTGATGACCGGCGGGAAACTCGCCGATCTCGGCTACGGAACGGGGCTGGTGCAGGCGCCGCCCTACGTCACGGTGAAGGTCCCGGTCTTCTCGTTCGGAAAACTCTCCGACGCGAACTCCTATATGGGACCCGAAATGAAGTCTACGGGCGAGGTGCTCGGGATCGGCAAGAACATCCGCGAGGCGCTCTTCAAGGGGATGACCTCGGCGGGCTTCCGTCTGCAAAATCCGCGCGACGGGGGAGAGACCGGCATCTTCATCAGCGTGGACGATCACGACTACGGCGAGATCATCGGTCTTTCGCGCAAGGTGCGCGACCTCGGGATGACGGTCTACGCCACCCCCGGCACCGCCGAGACGATCGGGCGGCTCGGGATCCCGGTGAACGTCGTGCCCGGCATCCGGGAACAGGACGGGATGTGGAAACTGCTCGAAGAGGGCAAGATTCATTACATCGTCTACACCGGCGCGCTCTACGACGAAACGCTCTCCGAGTATATCAACCTGCACAGAAAGGCGCTGACGCTCGGCGTGCTCTGCCTGACCTCGCTCGACACGGCGAACGCGATGGCGGACGTGATCGCGAGCGGATACTCCGAGAAGAACACCGAGTTGGTCGACCTCAACGCCATGCGCCGCGAAAAGCGCACGATCGCCTTCTCGAAGATGGAGGGATCGGGCGACGACTACATCCTGCTCGACGCGCGGGAAGCGCCGCTCGACGGGGCGGAATCGCTCGCCGTCGAACTCTGCGACCGCCGCTTCGGGATCGGGGCGGACGGGATGGTCGTGCTTCTCCCCTCCGATAAAGCCGACGTGAAAATGCGGATCTGCAACCGCGACGGTTCCGACGGCGTGATGGCGGGGAACAGCATCCGCTGCGTGGGTAAGTACCTCTACGACAACGGCTTCGTCAAGCGAGACGTCGTGACGGTCGAGACCGAGGCGGGGATCCGGGAACTGACCCTGCACACCTCGTTCGGTCGGGTCACGATGGTCGGGGTGAATATGGGCAAAGCCGAACTTTCTCCGAAAAAGATTCCCTGCACGCTCGACGGCGAATCCGTGATCGACCGTACGGTGAAGATCGGCGACGCCGCGTACCGCGTTACCTGCCTTTCGGTCGGGAACCCGCATTGCGTGGTGTTTACCGATCACCCCGAAAAGATCGACCTCTCGACGGTCGGTCCGCAGTTCGAGTTCGCGCCGATTTTCCCCGAACGGGTGAACACCGAGTTCGTCCGGGTCGTTTCCCCGACGGTGCTCTCGATGCGGGTCTACGAGCGCGGGAACGGCGAGACCGCCGCCTGCGGGACCGGCGCCGTCGCCGCCGCCGTCGCCGCGGTGCTGAACGGGTACTGCAAGAGGGACAGCGAGATCACGGTCGAACTGCCCGGAGGCGACCTGTCGGTGTGCGTGAAGGGGACCGATGAGATCGTTCTCACGGGAGACGCGCATTTGATCTATACGGGAAACATTATCAGATAAGTTATGAGTTGCGCGGGGATTCCTCCCCGCGCGAACGTTATGACGCTCCTTCGGAGCGGTTATGATTTTGCCGTCCGACGCGCGGACGGCAAAAGTGATGAGCCGCCCGTGCAAAGATTTTGCACGGGCGGCGTTTTGGTAACATTTAAAACCAACTGCGCCGGTCACGCCGCTCCGACTATAGGAGACGCGCGGAGACAGATGCAGAATTCGCGTTCTCGCGCCGAAGGCGTACAATCGTACGTCGAGAGTAAGAGAACGCGGATAGAAAAACAAAAACACAATAAAAAGAAGAAAACCGTCCGCGGAACAGCGGACGGTTTTCAACCTTAAATGCATTTGCCGTGCAGGACGTTTAAGCAGGGCGAAAAGCATTAACGGATTTTCATATATTCCGTTTTTGTTTTTCGGTCTGCGCTGAAATCCGCGTGTCAATCCACCGTGATCGTCGCGATCACGGCGACGTGATCGGAGAGGGAAGTATCGACGGCGCGGAAGTCGGAGATCGTGAGTCCCTTGACGATGATATTATCGACCGGCCATTCGAGCCCCCCGGTGCGGGAGCCGGTACAGGTCAGATACGAGCCGTCGTTGGCGACGGTATAACCCGCCTCGGCGAAGCGCTCGTAATACTCGGCGTGATAGGCGTTCCAGTCCCCGAGCAGAACGACGTGTTCGGCGTCGGCGTACTTTGCGATCAGCTCGTCCATCTGATCCGTGCAGACGGTATCGGGGCTCAGGTTGTCGTGGAACGCCAGATGCAGGGCGATCACGGTGACGGTTTCGTCTCCGACGGGGAGTTCCGCCGTGATATAGTAGTAATCGGTCGCCTTGATCGCGGTGGTGTGCAGGACGGTATCGGGCGTGTTGCAGTCGAACTCGTGAACCGTCAAATTTTTCAGGGGGAACTTCGCGTAAAGCGCGTTGCAGCTGTAATTGCGCTGTTCGCCCTCGAAGGGGGCGGCGTAATCGAGGAACAGTTCGCGCGCGGGGTGCGACGGAGTGAACAGTTCGCTGTATTCGTTCAGACACAGAACGTCCGCGCCGAGCGAATCGTTGACGTAGGAAAGGTACTTCGGCGCCTCGGTATCATATGCGTCGTCCGAAAAATCGGACGTCTTGTGCTTCCCCATACTGAAATGCCCGATGTTCCAGGACGCGACCGTGAAGGAGGCGGGGATCGGGGTATTGGAGAACACGATCGATTCGGGCAGATACCGCACGCCGTTGTCGTAATCGTAAACGTACAGATACTTCGCGTCGGAGGGGATCGCGAGCGTCGCGGTTTCGCGCCCGTCCCAGATCACTCTGGAATAGCCGGTCGCGTACGCCGGTTTTTCGCCGTTGCTGACGGGAAGCGCCGTCAAAAACGCGTATCCCATCTCTTTTACGCCTTTCCGCTTCGTGACCGTCACGGTGTCGTACGGAATATCCGCAAGATCGATCGTTGCGCCGGAATACTTGGAATGAAGCATAAAGTCGTTTTGCGCCGACCGGATGGTTCCGCCCAGTTTCGTTACCTGATCCATCGGGTATTCGTAATCGGACGGTTCGGGCGGGGGCGTCGTGGTCGCCGCCGTGGTTTCGGCGGTGGTTTCGGCGACGGGTTCGGTTTGACGGTCGGTCGTCATTTCGGTCTGTCCTCCGTTCTCGGTCGGGGTCGGTTCGGTCGCGGTTCCGGCGGTTTCGATCTTCAAAAGGGTGCAGGAGGTCAGAACCACGCAGAAAAGGAGCAAAAGCGTGATCGGCAAAAGAAGTCGTTTCAGCGGTTTCACGGGGAAAACTCCTGTTCTTCGATGATAAGGATGAAAATGAAAGAGGAGATCACGGGGTCAGGCGGTTCGGTCCGCGGAAGAGGAACGTCGATTCCTTGATATGCAATCCGAGCAAAAGCATCGTCAGACGGTCGATGCCGAGACCGAAGCCGCCGTGCGGCGGGCAACCGTAGCGGAAGAACCTGAGGTAGAATTTGACGTCCTCGCCGAGTCCCTTTTCATCCGCCTGTTTTTTCAGGATCTCGTAGCGGTGTTCGCGCTGTGCGCCGGTGGTGATCTCGGTGCCGCGCCAGATCAGGTCGTAACCCAATGCCATGCCGTTCTCGTCCCGCATATGGTAGAAGGCGCGTTCCTTGGCGGCGTAGTCGGTTACGAACAGGAATTCGTGGTTATAATGCTTCTTGACCCACTCGTAGGAAAGTCGTTCGGCGTCGGTCGTGAGGTCGCCCTTCTCCGAGTCGGGGCAGGTATAGCCGAAGTCCTCTTCCAGTCCGCGATACAGGTCGGCGAGTTTCACGACGGGGAAGGGGGTCTCGGGCACGATCACGGGGATCCCGAAGAGGGCTTCGATCTCGTCGCCGCAGGTCGCCTTGACCTCTTTCAGCGCGGCGGTCAGCAGGTCTTCCTCCAACTTCATTACGTCGCGGAAGGACGTGATGTAGCTGAACTCGACGTCGAACACGTTGAATTCGGTGGCGTGTTTGTTGGTGAAGGACTTTTCGGCGCGGAAAGCCGGTCCGATCTCGAAGATCCGCTCGAATCCCGCCGCCATCGCCATCTGCTTGTAGAACTGGTCGCTCTGCGCGAGGTAGGCGCTGCGGTCGAAGTACTTGACTTCAAAGACGTCCGATCCGCTCTCGGACGCCGCGCCGATCAGTTTCGGCGTGTGGATCTCGATGAAGTTGCGCTCGATCACGAACTTGCGCATCGCGTTGACGAACACGGTCTGCGCCCGGAACATCAGTTGATTTTCCTCGGTGCGCAGGTCGATCCAGCGGTAGTCGATCCGCTGGTCGATCGAACTGCGCTCGACCGCCTGCTTCTTTTTGGTCGCGGGAATATCCTTGCGCACGATCGGGAGCGGCTCGGCGACGCTCTCCGCCGTGATCGAGGAGGGGATCAGCTCGATCCCGCCCATCTTGACGTATTCGTTTTCGACGGCGACGCCCGTGACGGTAATCACCGAATCGGGGGTCAGACTATCGATCACGGGGACGAGATCCGGGAGTTTCTCCTTCTCGACCGTGATCTGCACTTTGCCCGAAATATCTTTCAGCACGATGAACGCCATCGCGGCGCCGTTGCGCAGGTTTTCGACGAAGCCTTGCACCTTGATCTCTTGTCCGATATGCGCTTTTACGTCGGCGGCGTAAACTCTCTCCATGACGAACCCTTCCTTGTTCCGGATCTTTGATCCTTTTTTCATACAAAAAAGTATAGCAGACTTTTATTTGATTGTCAATCGTGCGCGCGAAAAAAGCGCGATGTGAAACCCCGTTTCGCTTGACAAAGCGGGGGACGCGGTGGTACAATAAGGACAGAAAAAGGAAAGCGGGGTGATCGTGGATGGACGCGGGCACAGACCGACAAAGCGCCGTTCCGTTATGCCGGAACGAAAAAACAGCGGAGTCCGCCACGGTCGAGGGGAGAACCGTCCTCTGACGCTTTTTTCCGTGCGGACGCCGACCAGAAGAAGGGAGGCGTTTTTTTGATGGAAAACGAAAACGAGAAAAAGAACGAAGAGCTTGAACCGGCCGATCTTCCCACGGAAGAGAGTGAAGCCGAAACGCCGGCGCCGGTCGACTATCCCGCCGAGATCCTGAACCTGATCCGCACCGTCACGGACGACGCGGAACTGCGCGAAGCGCTCGGCGATTACCACGAAAACGACATCGCCGCCGCGATGGGCGAGATGACGCCCGAAGAGCGCGAACGCCTGCTCGGCGTCCTCGGCAACGAGGCGATGTCCGAGGTCCTTGCGTACTCCGAGGACGCCGGCGAATACCTCGAAGAGATGGACGCCGGGGTCGCCGCCGACCTGATCGAAGAGATGGACGCGGACGACGCGATCGACGTCCTCGAAGATATGGACGAAGAGAAGCGCGAGCAGGTGCTTGAACTTCTCGAACCCGAAGCCAAAGAGGACATCGAACTCCTGCACTCCTACGACGAAGATCAGTTCGGTAGTATCATGACGACCAACTACGTCACGATCCGGGAGAACATGACCGTCAAACAGGCGATGAAGAGTCTGGTGGAGCAGGCGGCGGACAACGACAACATCTCGACCCTCTACGTCACGGACGACGAGGGCGCCTACTGCGGCGCGATCGACTTAAAAGACCTGATCGTCGCGCGGCAGGATACCAAACTCGATTCGCTCGTGATGACCTCGTACCCGTCGGTCTACGACACCGACAGCATCGCCGAAAACCTCGAACGGGTACGCGGGTATTCCGAGGACTCGATCCCGGTGCTTTCGTCGAAGGACGGAACGGTCATCGGCGTCATCACGGCGCAGGACCTGACCGAGGCGGTCAAATCCGACCTCGGCGAGGACTACGCGAAACTCGCCGGTCTGACCGACCGCGAAGATATGAAGGAACCGCTCTTCCACAGTCTGAAAAAGCGGGTGCCGTGGCTGCTCGTCCTGTTGGTCCTCGGGATCGCCGTCTCGACGGTGGTCGGGATCTTCGAGGGGGTCATCAGTCAGATCGCCCTGGTCGTCTGCTTCCAGTCGCTGATCCTCGATATGGCGGGCAACGTCGGCACGCAGTCGCTTGCCGTCACCATCCGGGTCGTCTCGGACGGGGCGTTGAAATTCCGCGAACGGGCGTTCCTCGTTCTGAAAGAGGTGCGGGTCGGGCTCTGCAACGGCGCGATCCTCGGAACCGTCTCGTTCCTTCTGGTCGGACTTTATATCCGGCTCATCAAGGAGCAGACGTGGGCGTTTTCGCTCGCCGCCGCCGGGTGCGTCGGCGCCGCCTTGCTCGTCGCGATGGCGGTTTCCTCGCTCGTCGGGACGGTGACGCCGCTGTTCTTCAAGCGGATCGGGGTCGATCCCGCCGTCGCGTCGGGGCCGCTCATCACCACGGTCAACGACCTCGTCGCCGTCTGCATCTACTACGGCACGGCGTGGCTGCTGCTGATCCGGGTGTTGCAATTCGTATGAAACTAAAGCAGGACTTGCAATTGCAAGTCCTGCTTTAGTTGTTAAGGCACATCTAACGAGAAAACAATTAATTCTTCACAGGATTCTTTTTTAATGCAGGCGGAGAACCGTCATTCTTTTCCATAGACAATAATCCCATTGATTGTATGTCTTTTACATCAACAATTTCGTGAATCAATATTTGATTGTCAATCGAAGAAAACAAGAGTCGTTCATTCATCCCTAATCGAAACGAATAAATGCTTTTTGCATTTGGTAAGTCAATCTTTCTAACTTTCCCCATTTTTTGTAACTTTGGCAACTCAATAGTATTCAACTCGACAATTGCTTTTTTTATTTTATGCGCGTAGCGGAGAGAATGATTCGCTTTTTTTATTTTTTGCGCCGTTTCTTTCTTGATTTGGACTTTGGTTGGCATACTTTTCCCCCTCTTTTCTGGAACTGGTCAAACATCTTTAAAAACTTTTTGCTTGAAATAAAATCGTTTTGTTGAGCGGAAGTAATAGCATTACTAAGAAGCACGATTGAGCCGATGTTGAGCGCTTGCGCGATTGATTCGTCAATGGCATTAGAAGAGCGGTTGAAACAAAGCGCGGCAAGATAATAAACGGCAGTTATCACCAGCATTATCCAAAACATTTTGCTTTTGAGAAGCGCTTGATAATTGAAGCTAATTCCCTCAGTAACTTCAATCACGATGATGTTGCTACCAAACAAATTGATGATATGTGATATTATTGATAATACTCCGACTAGAATTTTTGCGAGAGTCCCAAAACAATAGTACATCGTTCGTTTTCCTTGCTTCAAGCAGAGTCAATCTAATCTTCATAAATATTATATCACAAAAGAAATCGTTTGTAAATGCATATAAATACATTTTTCGACTTTTTTGAAAGGAAAGCGGTATAATCGGCGCTTAACAAATCGGTTAAATGGTCGTTTGGTAGCTGTTTAATTGGTATAGAGAACCTCTTGAGCGTTCAGTTGACCGTCGCGATCGCGCCGGCGAAGACCGTCGTGTAGCCGCTGTACGAATAGGCGTTGGTATAGGTGATCGTCGCGCCGTTGACCGTGACCGTGTGGGCGCCGCTTGACAGCCCTTTGGAATTGGTCTGGGTTTTGACCATCGCGCCCGAAACCGACCACGACCCCTCGCCGCCTCCGCCGGGGCCTCCGCGACCGCCGCTCATCCTGCCGCCCGAACCGGGGGCGCACCCGACGACGATCACCGTGCCGCCTGTGACCGAGACGGCGTTCGCCGCGTCGATCGGGCTTGCCATCTGGCTGTTCGGTCCGCGCGTGATCAGGACGCCGCCGGTGATTCTGATGCCTCCGTTGGAGTCGATCCCGTCCCGGTCGCCGTTCGGGTTGACCGTGACGTCGAGCCGCCCGCCCGAAATATTGATCTGACAGACGGTCTTCTGTTGGCTTTCGGTCAGGTTGGAGTTGGTCGCGTTCACGCCGTCGTCAAGCGCGAAGATAGTGGTATTCCCGCCGGAAATATCGATCGTTTCCGCCTCGATCCCCTCGTAGCTGGTTTCAATTCTGATTTCGGCGTCGCCCCCGATTTTCAGGTTGGCGTCCGCGTGGATTCCGTCGTCGCTCGTATTGATCGTCAGACTGCCGCCCGAGATCAGGACCGAGCCCGAATTGGCGTGGATCGCGTCGTCGACGGTGTTGACGCGGAAGACGCCGCCCTCGATCACGATCGCGTATTCGTCGCTTTCGACCGTGAGTTCGTTTGCCTGTTCGGTATCGGTCGCGAGGAAATAGTCGATCTCGCCGACCCGGATCCCCTTGACGCTCTCTTCAAGCACGGCGTAGGTCGAGCCGCGCCGCACGCTGTCGCGCCCGACCTTCTGATGCGTCGAGACGCTGTACATCCCCTTTTCCTGATTTTCGACCGCGACGTAGGCGTCGTTCCAGGTCGGGGCGGTCGTGAGGTCGAAGGTTCCGTCCTTGATGCAGACGAAACTGTCCGCCTGAATCCCGTCGCCGAGAACCGTCCCCGTCGAGATCGTTCCGTTTTTGATATAGACGTACCCTTTCCCGTAATCAAACGAAGGGGCGGTCTCGACCTCGTCGTAATCGCTCTCGGCGTGCAGAACGTCTTTCCCGCAATAAGCGGCGTTGACCGTGATCCCGTCAAAGTAAATCGCGTCCGCCGTCACGGCGTGTTTTTCCGCCGTGACGTTCAGAATTCCGCCGAGACCGACGAAGGCGGCGTCGCACGAAACGGCGGATTTGGTCGCCGTGACCGTCAGCGTTCCGGTCCCGTTGACGACGAGATTCTCCTTGCTGTCGATCGCGTGCTTCGCGGTATCGCCGCTGTTGGAGAGGGCGTTTTCGCCGATCAGAGTGACCGTCAGATTCGCGCCCTTTTTCGACGAGATCGCCGAAGCGTTCTCGACCGAGAGCGTCGCGTTGTCGAGATAGACGTGGACGGCGCCCGCGTTTTTCGCGACCGTGATCGGTTCGGTCAGCGCGCCCGTGAAGTAGTAGTTCCCGGCTTCGGTGATCGCGTAGACGCCGGTCGCGTACTCGCTCGGCAGTGCGGCGTTCTTTTGGTCGTCGGTCAGCCCCTCGACGAGCGCCGTGACCGCGCCCGAAATCGACGTGTAGGTCTCCGACGCGTCGGCGATCACGTTTTGTCCCTTATCGGGGTCGGTCGCGGCGTCGGTTTGCGCGCCGGAAGCCGCCTTTTCGGTTTGCCCCCCGACGGTCGCGCCGTCGGTTCCCGCGACGCATCCTGCGAGCGCCGCGATCAGGGCGAGGGTGAGCAGAAGGGCAATCATCTTTTTCATATCGGTTCTCCTTTTCGTTTTTGACCGACAAACGGAAATCCCCGTCCGTTTGTCTTTGCCTTGATCATAACGGACGAGGATTGAAGAAAGATTGAAGGATCCGGTTTTTTTAATCCTTCTGCGGCAGCGTGACGGTGAAGATCAGCCGCGGTTTTCTGTACTCCGCCGCGATCCGCCCGCCGTGCGCCTTCGTCACCGCCTGCGCGATGGAGAGTCCGAGCCCGTAGTGCGCGCCGGCGTCGGTGCGCGCTTCGTCGGTCCGGTAGAAGCGGTCGAACATACGGGTCAACTGTTCTTCGCTCGGTTCCGCCGCGTCGTTTGCCACGGTGAGGGTCGCCTCGTGCCGCTCTTTTTCAAACAGCGACAGCGTGATCGAGTCTCCCGTCCCGTGGGAGAGGGCGTTGTCGAGCAGGATCGACACGAGTTGACGGAGTTGGTTCGGGTCGCCCTCGACGGTAAGACCGGGTTCGATCGTCGCGTCGATCCGCTTTCCGTGTTCGAAGGCGAGACTTTCAAAGGGAAGGATCTCCCCGTCGGTCAGTTTGGAAAGATCGACCGTTTCTTTCGGCGTTTCTCCGCTCTCGACCCGGGAAAGCAGAAGCAGTTGCTTGACAAGGTCGCACATCCTTCGGTTTTCGTAGTCGATGTTGGCAAGCCATTCGTTTTCGCCGATCTGCCGCTTCAACAGTTCGCTGTTGGCGGAGATGACCGCGATCGGCGTTTTCAGCTCGTGTCCCGCGTCGGAGACGAAGCGCTTTTGGCGACGGTCGTTTTCCTCGAGCGGGCGGACGATCCGCCGCGCGAGGAAGATCGAGACGAAGAACAGGATCGCCGTCGAGACGGCGCCGATGATTAGCATCTGGCGGATCAGGAGGGTCTGGTTTCTGTCGCCGATCGTTCCGTCAAGCATTGCGACGAGCGTGTAGGATTCGCGTTCCGCGACGAGATAGTACAGAGTTCCTTTCGCGCCGCTCTTTTTCCCGCTTTTCAGGATGGACGCCGCCGTTTCCAGAAGCGAAGCGTCGTTTTGCAGAGCGCCGTTCCCGTTGCGGATCGCGAGGACCTCGCCGGAGTTCCCGTAGGCGACCGAGTAGAAGGTGGACAGCCGGAACTGCGGTTCTCGCCGCATCGGTTCTTTGCCGTCCGGGGGCGGGGGCGGAAGATCGCCGCCGTCCGTCTGTCCGCCCTCTCCGGAACCCGCGTCCTCGGCGGGCTCGGGCGCGGTCGGCTGTTCTTCGAGCGCGTACCGTTCGACGTAGGTTTTCAGCATTTCTTCGTTTTCACGGCGAAGGGCGACGCGATTGGAAAGATAGATCGTCGTCAGCGTGACGATCATCAGGGCAAGCAGCGAAAAGACGATCGCAAAGACGATATTCCGTTTCGTTTTACCGAACATCACGGCACCTCAATTCGTAGCCAATCCCGCGCAGCGCCTTGATTTCGCACCGGGACTCCACGAAGGCGAGTTTTTTGCGCGCGAAGGACATATACACCTCGACGTTGTTGTATTCCGAATCGTTTTCGTAGCCCCACACTTTCAGCGCGATCTGCTCGCGGGTGAGGACCCGTCCCCGGTTGGCGATCAGGTATTCCAGAATGCGGAGTTCCTTTTCGCCGAGGCGAACGCTCTGCCCGTTTTCGCACGTCAGAACGGCGGACCGGACGTCGAGCGTCAGATCCTCGAAGGTGAGACTTCCGTCCCCGGTCGGCAGGTTGCGCCGACCGAGCGCGCGCAGACGGGCAAGCAGTTCCGCCGTCATAAAGGGCTTGGTCAGATAGTCGTCGGCGCCGCTGTCAAGCCCCTCCACTTTGTCGTCGAGTTCGCTTTTCGCCGTCAGCATCAGGATCGGGGTGCGGACGCCCGCCGCGCGTGCTTTCTTCGCGACGACGTAACCGTTCATTCTCGGCATCATCACGTCGAGCACCGAGAGGTCGTAGACGCCGCTTTCAAGCTCGTCGAGCGCGCTCTCGCCGTCCTCGACCGCCGTGACGTCGTATCCCTCCTGGCGCAGGATCTCGCACAGCGCCCGGTTCATTCTCTTTTCGTCTTCGGCAAGCAATACCTTCATCCGACCGAACACCTCCGTATGGGTTTTCGTATGCGATGATACGCGTTCAACCTTGAAAAAAGATTGAAAACCGAAAGCGGAAGATCAGAGCGCGGATTCGACCGCTTTCCTGACCTCTTTCATATCGACGGTCGGCTCGAAGCGCGCGATCACCCCGCCCTCGCGGTCGACGAGGAACTTCGTGAAGTTCCATTTGATATACGCCTTGTCGCCGAACTTCTTGTTGTTCTTCTTGGAAAACTTGGAAAGGAAGGAGTTTTTGATTCCCTTTCCGAATCCGTCAAAGGGCTTTTCGGTCGCAAGGTAGACGAACAGGGGATCGGCGTCGTCGCCGTTGACGTCGATCTTCGCGAATTGCGGGAAATCGGTGCCGAACTTGATCGTGCAGAAATCGTGGATCTCCTCGTCGCTCCCGGGCGCCTGCCCCGCGAACTGGTTGCAGGGGAAGTCGAGAATCTCGAAGCCCCGGTCTTTGAGGTCGCGGTACATCTCTTCGAGCGGGTCGTGGTGCGGGGTGAAACCGCAGCCCGTCGCCGTGTTGACGATGAGCAGCACCTTGCCCCGGTAGTCGGAGAGGGAAACCTCGTTCCCCTGACGGTCCTTGACTTTGAAATCGTAAACGGTTTTCATTTTCTTATCCTCCTTGTCGCGTAAACCGGACGGTTGCGCGCCAAATCACGCTTCTCTCCGCCCATCCGCACCTCTATTATATCGCACGCGATATAATTTGTCAAGGGGCTTGCAAAATATTTTTTGCAAAACCAAAAACCCGATCCGTATTTTGGATCGGGCTTGGTCTTTCTATTCGGTTTCGGTTCGGTTTTCGTCGCGGCGGAACAGTCTTTCGATCATCACGCCGAAATCGTGGTCGTGTTCCCACTTCGCGCGGTAGGCGTACCAGCGTTTCACGACGTCGTAGAGCCGTTCGTCAAGATAGGAGAGCGCGGCGTTCGCGATGGGTTCGGGGATGCCGTACGCCGCCTCGGCGACGCTGCCGGTGATCGCCGCCAGCGTATCGCTGTCGCCGCCGAGCGAGATCGCGTTTCTGATCGCGTCCTCGAAGTCGGCGCTTTCGAGAAACGCGATGAGCGCCTGCGGCACGGTGTCCTGACAGGTCTCGTTGAACTTGTAAAACGGGCGGATCTCGTCGAGCGTGCGCGAGAGGTTATAGCCGAAGCGGCTTTCAAGATTTTCTTTGATCCGCTTTTTACATTCGGCGGGGTCGTCGTTGATCGGCTTTTCGTAGTCCCGGTGCCAACCGCCGAAATAAAAGCGCGCGAGGAAGATGGCGTAGGCGGTCGCGCCCGCCCCCTTGATCCCCTCCGGGTGATTGTGCGTCACGGCGGCGGAACGCTCCGCCAACGCGTAGCCGTTGTGAGGGAAGCCGCCCGTCCGCGCCGCATAGCCGCAATCCATCATCCAGCCGCAGGGCGAGACGCGCATCGCGGAGCCGTTGCCGAAACTGTTGTAGGGTTCGCGGTCGTCGGAAAACAGCCAGCCCGAAAACCGCCCGCCGTAACCGGCGTCGGGGTAGAGCCGACCGAGCCGCTTCATTTCGTCGATGAAGTCGTCGGGCTTCCCGCCTCGCATCACCGCCTCGGCGACGGCGCAGGTCATCACCGTGTCGTCGGTGAAAAAGCAGTCGTCGCGAAAAAGGGGGAAGTCCTTGGTTTTGATATTGTTGAATTCGTAAACAGAGCCGACGATATCGCCGACGATCGCTCCGAGCATAGAATCACTCCCTTCTTTCAACGACGTTCAGGCGTTCAGATCAAACGAGTTGTATTCCTCGCCCGCAAGGGTCATCCAGCGGAAGACGCCGCCTTCGAGCGTCATATAGCCGCGGGGCGACCCCTCCTTCGGGATCGAGACCGAGCCGGGATTCAGGCAGACGACGCCGAGAACCGTCTCCGAGAGCGGGACGTGCGTGTGCCCGTAGAGCAGGACGTCGCCCTCTTTCAGCGGGGGAAGGTTGTCTCGGTTATAAACGTGCCCGTGCGTCGCAAAGACCGTGCGGTTTCCCTCGGAAAGCAGGCAGTAATCCCCGAGAATCGGGAAGTTCAGCATCATCTGATCGACCTCGGCTTCGCAGTTCCCGCGCACCGAGAGGATCTCGCCCCGCCGGGCGTTCAAGAGTTCCGCGACCTTCTTCGGCGCGTAGCCGTCGGGCAGGTCGTTGCGCGGCCCGTGGTAGAGCAGATCCCCGAGCAGGAGCAGCCGATCCGCCCCCTCCCGGTCGTACGCCGCGAGCAGTTGTTCCGTGTATTTCGCCGATCCGTGCAGATCGGACGCGATCAGGTATTTCATCGGATGTATAATCTCCCTTATTCGGTTTTGTCGGGGGCGCGGTCAGTCGTCGCCGAAGAGGTCGCTTTCGAGGTCCTCGTCCCAGAGGATCTGTTCCATCTCCTCGTCCTCGTCGACGGGGACGTTAAAGCCGACGTCTTCGTCCGCTTCGGTGTTCCAATCGTCGCTGAGATCGTCGTCCTCGCTGAGGAAGATGTCCTCTTCGTAGCAGTCGTTTCTTTCGTCGTCAAACATAGGGTAACTCCTTCCGATCTTGTTTTCGTCGAAAGGTTGCGTCCAATCACTATTATAGCAACTTTCCGACGGGTTTTCAAGTAGGTCCTTTTCGGCTTCGGGAACGCGGATCCGCGCGTCTTCAAATCCGAACGAGAAGACGGTCTCCCCGGAAACGAGGGCTTCCGTTTCCATATAGTCGGCAAGCGCCGCTGCCTCGGCAAACGCCTTGCAGTCCGGGAAACAGTAGATCCACGCCCGCACCCGCAGGCACAGCCCGGTCCCGATCAGGGGGTCGAACTCGATCGCGTGCGTAGCGTCGGGCGCCGCCTCGCGGATCACCGCAAGAATCCGGTCGACCGAGCGGGCGATGCGGGAATAGTTGGCGGGATGGATGATGAAGACCGTGTCTTCGGGGATCCCCTCCGCCGCCTCTTCGAGGAAGCGCAGGAGCGCGGCGATGTCCGGGGCGTGTTCGTTTGGGTCGGTTTTGTCGTTCATTGTGTCCCTCCGTTTTTCTTTTTTGCTTTGCGTTTCCGTCTGCAGTCGGGGCAACGTTTTGGTTCCGTTAGCTTGTTCTTTTCAAAATAGACCTGTTCCCCTCCGCCGAACCGAAAGGTCGCTCCGCAGTCGCAGCAGACGATGGGCTTGCTTTTCCTCTTTTTCCGTTTGACGGTTTGTGTCACGACGGGCGCCGGTTTGATCGGCGTGATGCGAAGAACGCTTTTGTACGTCAGCACGCTGCTGACCTCCGGGGGCGTTTCTACCTCCTTTCTTCGAAGCATGTGACACTCTTCTGCAGCTTCAACTAAGTCTTCCCAGAGTTTACTGAGTCCCATGTTTTTGTTCCTTTCCGTTTTTTTGTTTTGGGGTCGCTTTGGTAGCGGCGGCGGCGGGGTGGTGCGGGGGTCGCCCTTGCGGGCGGCTTCGCGCGCCCCCTATATAGGGAGAAACTGCAACCCCTTTAGGGGTTCGGTTTTTTTGCGCGTCCCCTCTTGGTAGCCCGGGTGCGGGGGTCGGGGGGGTCTCGCGTGCGCGCGTACGCGCCCCCATATATATGGTCTGATCGTCAACCCCCTTCGGGGGTTAGGTTGCCGGACAAAGAAAAACGCCCCGCGCACAAGGCACGGGGCAAACGTTATCGACGGATAACGCGGGGAATTGTTTTTTCTTTTGATTTTGTGTCCGTCTGTGCTTGACAAACCCTTTTTTCCGTGTTATAATACTCCCTGCGAAAAATGAATACCGGGGTGTGGCTCAGTTTGGTAGAGCGCTTGGTTCGGGACCAAGAGGCCGCTGGTTCGAATCCAGTCACTCCGACCAAACAGAGGGCGGGGACATCGGTCCCCGCCCTCTGTTTGTCCGTAGCGCTTTGCTCGAACCAGCGGACTTTTCACCGCGGAGTGGTGAAAAGTCTTGCGACCCGCCGTCCGATACAGCCGCCTTTTCAAAACCGTGGGGCGGGACGCGCGGGTAGCGCCCCGAAGGGGTGCGTCGAATCCAGTCACTCCGACCAAACAGAGGGCGGGGACATCGGTCTCCGCCCTCTGTTTGTCCGTAGCGCCTTGCTCGAACCAGCGGACTTTTCATCGCGGAGTGGTGAAAAGTCTTGCGACCCGCCGTCCGAAACAGTCGCCCTTATAAAAAAGTAGGGCGAGACGCGCTGGTAGGGCTCCGACGGGAGCCCGTCGAATCCAGTCACTCCGATTATTACAGTTCGATTGCATTTTCCCGGTTCTTATATGCTTCGAATATTTTTTCCAAATCCGCGCCCGCTTCCTCTTTGGTGTTATAATCGCCAATAAAAGCGTCTTTCCCAGGCCATATCCAATAATGTTCGGGCTGACCAGGCGAGTTTCGGCTTTTCACGATTCCGAATCCGGAGAACCTGACGACCGTTTTTGTCTTTTTGCTGAACACCGTCAAAGAATACCCGTCGCCTGTCTGTCCGTTCAGATAGGACGGCATCAATTCGTCCAAGTTTTCTTCAAGCAGGTCGGGCAACTTCTCTTCAAGTGCGGCGGCGACCGCCTCCCGGACGGTATCGGAGAGATCTTTTTGTTTTTCTTTCGGTTTGATCCCGAAAAGTTCGTCGAGCGTGATCCCGAGCGCGGCTGCGATCGGGGGGATCAGATCCACGCCCGGGGAAGATAATCCGACCTCCCATTTGGAAACCGAACGACCGGTTACACCGACCGATTCGCCGAGTTGTTCCTGCGTGAGACGTTTTTCTTTCCGGTATTTTGCGATTTGTTGACCGATATTCACGTTTTTATCCTCCCGTTTCTGTTTTCAATTTGATTATACCAAAAAAGCGGGGGACAGTAAACACATCATTCGGTGAACGTCGACAAAAAAGATTGCGAAAAGCAGAACGAGCCGGAGAGTTTCCTCGCGGAAACGGAGAGATGCGGGCGCGTTGCGCCCTGTCGATATACTGCGCAGCGCGCCGTTCGATATAATTGCCGCGTCGCGGCAATTTCGATATGCGTCGCGCCTGTGCCACGACGCTCGAAATAACGCCCGCCGAAAGTTCGGCGGGCGTTAAGTTTATAGACCGAAAGCAAAGAGAGCCGAGAGAGGTCCGTTTTTGAAACCGCGCACACGAGGAACGAGTGGTGCGCTAACTTCATCCCATAATGAAGTTCTTTGCTCCGCTTTCTTTCAAGAAAGCGGACGTACCTCTCCCTGCGTGCAGTTCGCGTCCCTTCTCCGTCACTCCGCGCAAACGTCTTTGATAACTTGCGCGGCTTTCGCGAGGAGTTCGTCGGGGATATTCAGCGCGGGGATGAGGCGCACCTTATCCTTCGCCGTGAGGCAGAGGACGCCGCGGTCGCGGCAGGCGGCAAGCACCTCGGGGGCGGGCTTGGTCGTCTTCAAGCCGAGGAGCAGACCCATCCCGGTCACGCCCTCGATCCCCTTCGCGCCCGTAAAGGTCGCGCGAAGGAAGTCGCCCTTCCGTTTCACGCCGTCGAGCAGGTCGTCGTCGATCCGGGACAGGATCGAGAGGGCGGCGGCGCAGGCGACGGGGTTCCCGCCGAAGGTCGAGCCGTGATCCCCGAACCCGAAGACGTCCTTCACCTTCTCGCCGAGCAGGGTCGCGCCGAGCGGCAGTCCGCCCGCGAGCCCCTTCGCCGTCGTGACGACGTCGGGCTCGATCCCGTAGTTCATATAGGCGTAGAGTTTTCCCGTCCGTCCGTTCCCGGTCTGCACCTCGTCCACGATCAGGAGCGCGTCGTTTTGCTTGCACCACGCGGCAAGCGCGCGGATGAAATCGGGATCAAGCGGGAGCACGCCGCCCTCGCCCTGGATGCACTCGATCATCACGGCGGCGACCGGCGTTTTCAGGTGCAGGACGGCGAGTTCGTCCAGCCCGGCGGCGCTCGCCGCGACCGACGCGAAGCCCGGCGTCAGCGGGTTGTAAAGTTCGTGGTAGTGATCCTGCCCCGTCGCCGAGAGCGTGGTCAGGGTCCGCCCGTGAAAACTGTTCTTCATCGAAACGACGGTGAAGCGCTCCGCGCCGTACTTGTCGGCGGCGTACTTCCGCGCGGCTTTGACTGCGCACTCGTTCGCTTCTGCGCCCGAGTTCGAGAAAAAGATCTTCTTCATCCCGGTCTTCCGACAGAGCAATTCCGCGAGATCGGCGCAGGGGGCGGTGTAAAAAAGATTCGACGTATGCTGAACTTTTCCCACCTGTTCGATCACCGCGGCTTGCCATTTTTCGTCCGCGATCCCGAACGCCGTCACCCCGATCCCGGAGGTCAGGTCGATATACTCGCGCCCATCCTCTCCGAAGAGGAGCGAGCCCTTGCCCGACGCGATCGCGACGGGGAAGCGGTTGTAGGTCCCCGCAATATAGGTTTTATCCTTTTCAAACAGATTCATGTCAGCCCTCGTTCGATTTTACCATCGTACCGGCGCCCTCGTCGGTCAGAAGTTCCAGCAGGATCGAATGCGGGATCCTGCCGTCCATAATGATGACCTTGCGCACTCCGGCGGAGATCGCCTTCACGCAGCAGTCCACCTTCGGGATCATACCGCCCGAAATGATCCCCTGCTCGCGCAGGTGCGCCGCCTCGTCCACCGTGATCTCGGGGATCAGCGACGCGGGATCGTTCTTGTCGCGCAGGATGCCCGCGATGTCGGTCATCAGCAGCATACGTTCGGCGCCGAGCGCCCCGGCAATGTACGCGGCGGCGGTGTCGCCGTTGATATTATAGGCGTTGCCGTCCCGGTCGCAGCCGATCGTCGAGACGACCGGGATGTAGCCCTTTTCAAGCAGGTCGGTCAGGGGCGCGGGATGGATCTTCACGACCTCGCCCACGTAGCCGAGCCGGGGATCCTTCTGTACGGCTTCGATCAGCCGTCCGTCCATCCCCGACAGCCCGACGGCGCGCCCGCCCTTGTTTTCGAGCATATTGACCAGCGTTTTGTTCACCTTTCCGGCGAGGACCATCTGCACGATGTCCATCGTCTCGGCGTCGGTGACGCGCAGTCCGTCGACGAACTCGGGCTTTTTGCCGAGTTTCTCCATCAGCCCGCTGATCTCGGGTCCGCCGCCGTGGACGAGCACGACCTTCACGCCGATGAGCGACAGGAGAACCACGTCCTCCATCACCTGGGCTTTCAGTTGGTCGTCGATCATCGCGTTGCCGCCGTACTTGACGACGATGGTCTTTCCGTTATAGCGCTTGATGTAGGGAAGCGCCTGGATCAGGATCTCGGCGCGTTCGTGATTGGTGATCGCGTTCAGCATTTCTTTCTTCCTTTCAGGTGCGGTAATCGCCGTTGATCTTCACGTAATCGTAGGTGAGGTCGCAGCCCCAAGCCGACGAGGTCTCGTCGCCCGAATTCAGGCAAACGAGGATCTCGATCTCCTTCTCCGAGAGGATCGCCTTCGCCTTCTCCTCCGAGAAGTCCACGCCGCAGCCGTTCCGGCAGACCGGGATCGTCCCGGCTGCGCTCGCGAAACTGACGTCGATCTTGGAGACGTCGACCGCCGTGCCGCTGTATCCGATGGCGCAGAGGACGCGCCCCCAGTTGGCGTCGGCGCCGAACATCGCGGCTTTCAGCAAGCTCGAACAGATCACGCTCTTCGCCACCGTCCGGGCGGTCGCCTTGTCGGCGGCGCCGCTGACGCGGCATTCGAGCAGGCGGGTCGCCCCCTCGCCGTCGCCGGCGATCATCCGGCAGAGCGCGACGGTCACGGTGTTGAGCGCGCGCATAAAGGTCGCGAAATCCTCGTTCTCACAGGTGATCTCGGGGTTGCCCGCGAGCCCGTTCGCCAGCACCGTCACCATGTCGTTGGTCGAGGTGTCGCCGTCGACGCTCACCATATTGAAGGTGTCGGAAACGTCCGACGAGAGCGCCTTTTTCAGCATTGCGGGGGAGATCTTCGCGTCGGTCGTGATGAAGACGAGCATCGTCGCGAGGTTGGGATGGATCATCCCGCTCCCCTTCGCGATGCCGCCGATTCGGCAGGTCTTGCCCGAAAGGGTGAATTCGACGGCGACCTCTTTGAGCTGTGTGTCGGTCGTCATGATCCCCTCGGCGGCGGCTTGGCTGCCGTTCTCCGTAAGCCCTGCGGCGAGCGCGGGAAGCCCCGCCACGATCGGGGTAACGTCGAGCGGCTGCCCGATCACGCCGGTCGAGGCGACGACGACGTCGTCGGGGGAGATCCCGAGCGCTTTCGCAGTCGCTTCGCTCATCTTCTCGGCGACCTCGATCCCGTTCTCGTTGCAGGTGTTGGCGTTTCCGCTGTTGCAGACGATCGCCTGCGCGACGCCGTTTGCAAGGTGCGCCTTCGTGACGAGGAGCGGCGCGCCCTTGACGAGGTTGGTCGTGTAGACCGCCGCCGCCGTCGCGGGGACCTCGCTCACGATCAGCGACAGATCGCGCTTCGTCCGGTTCTTCCGGATCCCGCAATGGATCCCGTTCGCTTTAAACCCTTTTGCGGCGCAGACGCCGCCGTTCACTTTTTTCACTTCGTTATCCTCTTTTCCGGTTCGTTTTCATCCGAGCGCGAGCCCCGTCTCTTCGGGGAGCCCGAGCGCAATATTCATATTCTGGATCGCCGCGCCCGACGCGCCCTTGCCGAGATTGTCGAAGCGCGAGACGAGCAGGATCCGTTCGTCGTTCCCGAACACCGAGATCTCCATATCGTCGCGCCCGGCAAGCGCCCCGGCGGAGAGCAGTCCGTCGGCGTCCGCCTCGCCGGAGTAACGCACGATCGGCCCGCGGTAAACGGTGCGGTAGAGGTCAATCACGTCCGCGGCGGTACCCGCGAGAAGTTCGGCGGGCAGTTCCACCGTCACCGCCATCCCCGCGTAGAAAGAGGAGACGATCGGGGAAAAGAGCGGCGCGTGTTTCAGTCCCGGGATCAACTGCATTTCGGGCAGGTGCTTGTGGGTCTGCGAAAGTCCGTAGATCCGGGGCGCCAGCAGGCGCGCGGCGTTCGATTCGTCCTCGTATTCGGCGATCATTTTCTTTCCGCCGCCGGAGTAGCCGGTCAGCGAGAAGCAAGAGAGACGCGCGTCGGGGGAGAGCAGACCCGCCGAGATAAGCGGGGCGACGAGCGCGATGAATCCGCTGGCGTGGCATCCGGGATTCGCGATCCGCGTCGCGTTCGCGATCTTCTCACGCTGTCCCGCCAGTTCCGGGAACCCGTAGACCCAGCCGGGAGACACCCGGTGCGCCGTCGAGGTGTCGATCAGGACGGTTTTCGCGTCGCCGACAAGTCCCACCGCCTCGCGCGCGGCGTCGTCGGGCAGACACAGGAACGCGACGTCCGCCTCGGCAAAACACGCGGCGCGGGACGCGGGGTCTTTCCGCTTTTCGTCGGGCAGAGAGAGAAGCGTTATATCTTTGCGCGCGGCAAGCCGCTCACGGATCCGGAGCCCGGTGGTTCCGGCGCTCCCGTCAATGAAAACTTTGGTCATTTTCGTCCCCTTTTCAACGGATATGAATAATTATACAACCTGTTTCCCGAAATGTCAAGTGATAACAGAAAATATTTTTTGATACAATGCATAAAGTACTGAATAGCGATGAATAATGCAAAAAAAGAGGTTCGGATACCCTTCGATTTATTATAACGCGCGCGTCGGAAAAAAGCAAGCGAGGGGGATCGGCGGCGCGCGATTTCGTTCGGGCGGCCGTTTTTCCGGAACAGTCCGCGCCGTGTCGTTTTGTAGGAAAAAAAGTATAATAAGTATTGACTTTGGGGTCGGCTGATTGTATAATTTAAATAGAGTAAAGGGCGAGTTGAGAGATTTTTTGTATAGAGCGACGTTGCCGGACGGACGGCGCAGGGCGATTTATCGGGCGCTTTGCCGTTGCGTCATTTCCGGAAAGGCGGTAGCGCGTCGCAGAAAAACCGCGCAGGTTTTTGACTTCAAAAGATTTCAAAAGAAGGGAGATCTTGTTATGAAAGCGTTACCGTTCTCTTTTTCCTCTGCTCTGTTGGCGATGAGCATCTCGCCGGGCAAGCTGATCGGCATTCTGATCGGTCTGCTCATCCTCATTCTGATCGTCGTCTTTATCTGCGTCCTCCTCCGCAGGAGAGGAAGAGCGAAGGCGCGGGCGACGGAAGAGGTGAAAGCCGAGCCCGTGCGGGAAGAACCGCCGGAGGACGTCACGCCGATTGAAGACGAAAAGGCGGCGGAGCCGGAGGAAGAGCCGGAAGAACCGATCACGCTGAAAGAATCCATCGCGGTCGCCAAGCACGCGGCGCACAGCGTGAAGTGGGGTAAAAAGACGATCGCCGAGTATCTGCGCGTCCGTCACGCGGGCGAGATCGAGATCAACGAGAGAGTCAGCCAGACGACCACGGGTCTCCCGCTCGCCGATACGCATTATGCCGTCGACCACAAGACGCGGAAGTGCTTCGTTTACGTATACGAAACCGAAGGCGCGCCGATGCTGCTCATCAACGCCGACCCCGAACTCGCAAGAGAACTGCACAAGCGGCGCGGAAACGTACATAAGAGCGCCTTCCCGAAATCGAAGGATCAGTGGTACAGTCTGCCGCTCGACGACACCTACTCGAAAGAGGAGGTGCAGAGCATTCTTGACCGTTGCCACGCCTACGTTCTCGGACGGGACGTGAACGCGATCCCGCTGCCGGGTCTTGCCAAGGCGGAGCCGGTCGGGTCGCAGGAGCCGATGACCTTGAAAGAGTCCATTGCGGTCGCGAGCCACACCGCGCACAGCGTCAAGTGGAGCAAGAAGGCGATCGCGGAGGACCTGCGCACCCGTCACGGGAAAGAGGTCGAGGTCAACGAGCGCGTCACGCATACGACCACGGGGCTTCCGCTCGCCGACACGCACTACGCCGTCGACCACAAGACGCGGAAGTGCTTCGTCTACGTCTACGAGACCGAGGGATCGCCGCTTCTGCTCATCAACTCCGACGCGGAACTCGCGGCGGAACTCAACGGGCGGCACGGAAACGTGCACAAGAGCGCGTTCCCGAAATCGAAGGATCAGTGGTACAGTCTGCCGCTCGACGACACCTACTCGAAAGAGGAGGTGCAGAGCATCCTTGACCGTTGCCACGCGCACGTTCTCGGCAGAGACGCGAAGGCGATCAAGTTGCAGGCGTCGCTTCCCGACCCCGTCGCCGTCATTTCCGCGAGCGAGGTCGACGCCCTGATCAGCGACGAAGCCGCGGAGGCGGCGATCGAAAACGACGACGTGAAGGTGAAGGTCACCGGCAAGAAAGAGATCGTCAACGTCGACAGTCTCTCGGCGTGCTTCCGGTCGGGCGATACCATCACCGTGCAGGCGTTGGCGGAGAAGGGATTGATCTCGAAGAAGGCGGGACAGGTCAAACTGCTCGCGCACGGAACGCTGGACAAGGTGTTCCACGTCGAGTTGCAGGACTTCTCGATCGAGGCCGCCAAGATGATCATCGCCACCGGCGGAACGGTCAAACGGGTCCCTTCCCCCGTGGAGAAGAAGTAAGATCCCGAAAGCGTAACGGAAGGCGTCCGCGGACACGCGGACGCCTTCTTTCGGTTTTTCCGGGCGGAGACCGAAAAGAGACGGGCAGGGGAACCTGCCGCGCTCTTTGTCCGCCGACCGTTTCCGCGCTCTTTTCGCGCCGCCGTTTCTTTTTTTCAAAAAACTCTTGCAAAACCGTCCCCGATATGCTATACTATACCACGCTTGGGGCATTAGCGCAGTTGGGAGCGCACAACACTGGCAGTGTTGGGGTCA
>JAGCXA010000047.1 GCA_017961575.1 Clostridia bacterium
CGCTTTGCTTTTGTCTATGACCTCGTCGCGCGGTCGCGCGACATATCGGGTTCCGCGCAAGCGGAACATCTCGAAATTGCCGCCCCGGTGGGGCGGCAATTATATCGAACGGCGCATCGCGCCGTATATCGAGTGGGCGCCCGACGGGGCGCCTGCAATTCACGCCGCGTCGCGGCAATTCACGGCGTTTGCAAAACGCCCGTTTCCTTCTGTCTCTTTCGCGCGGCGCAGGGTTAGCGAGCGAAAAACAATCCGGTGGATTGTTTTTCGTGAAGTGGTCTTGCCCAAAGCAGGGAGCGCAGAATGCGCGGCACGACGCGCGTTTTTGCGCGACCATGCGACGGCAAGCGGGTATGCGGGGGTTCCCGAAAACGAGCGTGTCGAGTTTTTGGGAACCCCGGTGCGAGGGGTCCCCCCGCCGCATAAGATCACCTTACCGTGCCTTCGGCACGCCTGCATATCGCGAGAGCCGGCCGTCAGAAACGGTCGGCTCTCATATCGCGAACGGCGACGGATTGTTCCGTCGCCGTTCCTCGGGCTTGCCCGCCTTTACGGCGCCGGAGTTTCCTCTGCTCCCGCGATCGGCAGGTTGTACCATTTGTCGATGATGGTGTTCAGGGTTAGCTGTTTCGACGTGACGAGCGAATCGAACTTGGTCTTGAATTCGGCGGAGGTGACGGTGCATCTCTTGTCCGGGGTGTCCTTCATAATGTCGTACCATCTCATGTGGCCGCCTTCGTCCTTGACCGCTCCGTCGATGACCTTGGCGCCGCCGTACTGGACGCTCTCATAGATCAGGTCGAGCATCCGGTCGGTGCCCTGGTTGTAGCGCGTGGTCTTATACTTCGTCACGATCTCAAGGAACTCGTCGCGGATCGCGGCGGAATGTTCGGTGCAGTATTGCAGATACGCCGAGATCGCGCGCGCCTTTCCGATGGAGGTGTTGACGTTGATCGCGCCCGCGTCGGCGGTGTCGGCAACGAAGGTGTTGTACGATTTGCTCGCGTTCACTTTCGGCAGCGGAACGACCGAGTAGAGCGACGTCATCTGCTGATAAACGTCGTCTTCCAGATCGCCGAGCAGGGCGTAGCCCATAAACAGCAGTTCGTTGTCGGCGAACTTGACGCGATGGGCGGCGATCCCTTCGGTCGCGTCGTCGACCTTCGCGTAGGTCGCGAGCGATCCGTTCCCGTTGAACACGCCGGCGACGGCGTCGAAGATCTTGCCGATCTCGGTGGCGTCGGTCGGATAGTACACCCACATTTTGCCGGCTTCGTTCTCTCTGCGCTCGACCAGCGTCTCTCCGGCGGAGTAGATGAAGGACGCGGTGCAGACGCCGCCGTAGCAGTCGGCGATGACGCCGAGAACGTCGTTCATATCATCCTGTCCGACGGTGCCGCCGTCGACGTGAACCGCCTCGCAGAGTTTGCCGAGCGCGTCCCACGTCCAGTTTCCTTCCTCGACGAAATCAAAGAAGCGCTGCGACATCGTCTCGCCCGTGGCGAGTCCTTCGCCGAAGAGCGCCGGAGCAAGTTTCGAGCCGCTCTCGTCCATCAGATCGGCGTTGAAGGGCATGATCGCCATCGAGCGGAGAATATCGAGGAAGTAGTCGCCCGCGAGCACGTAGGCGCGGTCGCCGGTGAACGACATATCCCTCATCCATCCGTCCAGCCAGCCCGGGGCTTCAAAATCGAAGTACGCGCCGGGCAGCGACCAGATGTCCTTGAACACGCCGTCGGACAGCAACGCCCTGTTCAGGTCGTAGATCTGGTTGACGAACATATCGGGAGCGTCGGGATCCCTCGCCGCCACGATCCGGTTGATCTCGCCCGACGATTTTTTCCACGCGGCTTGGTCGTAATCCCAGTATTCGTACTCGATCGTGACGCCGAGCAATTCCTTCGCCTTTGCGTTCCGGTCATAGATCTTCTGTCCGATGCTGTCGGCGCCCTCACGTTTGTCGGGTCCGGCGAGATATTTCTGGTTGCGCGACGCCTTTTCCGTCTGATTGAACTCGGCGAGCTCGATCTTAAAGCTCTTGGCGCCGGCGTCGAGCGCCGCGGCGATCTCGGGTCCGTAGACCTCCCACCGGTCGGTGGTGCCTTCGGTCGCCGTGTCGGCGGGCTTTTCGGTCGCGGCGGGCTTTTTCGGACCGCAGGACGCGAGCGCGAAGACGCCGGGGATAAGACAAAGAACGAGAATCAGGGCAACGATGCGTTTTTTCATTGCGTTCCTCCTATGAAAGAGTCAAGGGCGGGCGTTCTCCCGCCTCTACTTTTTATTTTATAAGAACTTCCCCTGTTTTGCAAGAGAAAACCGAAAAAGAAAGGAGTTTCGGCGTTTCGCCGAAATCGTCGGCTCCGGTTTGTTCAACTTCACAAGTCGTTCTCCCCGAAAAAACCGATTTTCCAACGTCGTCCGGGGCATCCTTCCCCATTGTTTTCACCGTCCGGAGAGCCGAAAAGCGCCGTCCCGCCTTGAAAAACCGGACTTTTTCGCTTCCCCGCGCCCCCGGCGGAGCGCAAAAACCGGCTCGTCGTTTTCAACAAAATTCTCTTGGATTTTTGTTCACCGTACACAAGAGAAAAAGCCGCCCGGACGGGAATCCCGTCCGGGCGGCTGCGATTACGGATTTGCGTACCGAATTATTCCGCGGGGGTTTCTTCCGGCGCGGGGGTTTCTTCCGGCGTTTCGGTCGACGCGGTCGGAAGAGCCATCCACTTGGCAAGGATCTCGTCGACGATGGTTTGCTTGCTCTGAACGGTCGACGTGTAATCCGTTACGATGTAGTCGGAGCCTCTCACGTACTTGCCGTCCTTCATCATCGAGTGGAAGCGGAGCGCACGGCCGCCGGGCATACAGTCGACGGCGTCGTCGAGCGCCTTGTCAAGGGCGTTGATCACGCTGTCGTAGATCAGGTCGAGCATCCGGTCGGTGCCCTGGTTGTAGTTCGTGGTCTTGAACTTCGTCACGATTTCAAGGAACTCCGTGCGGATCGCGGCGGAGTGCTCGGCGCAGTACTGCAGATACGCCGAGATCGCGCTCGCCTTTTCCTTCGAGACGTGCACGTTGATCGCGCCGACGTCGGCGGTGTTGTGGATAACGGTGTTGTACTTATTGTCGACGCTCACCTTCGGAAGCGGAACGACCGAGTAGAGCGCCTCCATCTGCTGGAAGACGTCGTCTTCGAGCGTACCGAGCAGCGACGGGTCGGCAAACAGCAACGTGTTCTCCGCGAACTTCGCGTAATGCTCCGCGACACCGGGTTCGTCGTTCGATCCGGTGTGGGTGGTGACGAGCGCGCCGTCCCCGTTGAAGACGCCGGCGACGGCGTCAAAGATATCACCGAGGATCGTCGATTCGGAAGGGTAGGAAAGCGTCTGCACGCCGGTTACCGGGTTCTTCTCGACCTGGACGATCGACACGCCGGCAGAGTAAAGCATAAGAGCGGAGGGCATTCCGGAATAACTCTCGGCAATGATGCCCAGCGTATCGTTGAAGTCGCTCTGTCCTGCGGTGCCTCCGTCGACCCAGATCGCCTCGCAGAGTTTGCCGAGGGCTTCCCAGGTCCATTCGCCGTCCTCGACGAAGTCGAAGAAGCGCTGCGACATCGATTCGCCCGCGGCAAGATCCTCGCCGAAGAGCGCAGGCGCCAGTTTCGAGGCGTTCAGATCCATCAGATCGGCGTTGAAGGGCAGGACGCCCATGTTCCGGAAAATATCCATGAAGTAATCGCCGCCGAGGATGTAGGCGCGGTCGCCGGTGAACGACAGACTGTCCATCCACTCCTTCATCCAGCCCTTCGACGAGAAGTCAAAGTAGGATCCGGGGAGCGACAGGATGTCTTTGAACACGCCGTCGGACAGCAACGCCTTGTTCAGGTCGTAGAGCATATCGACGAACACGTCGGGCGCGTCGTCGGCTTTCGTCGTGACGAGCGTCACGATCTTGCCCGCCTGCTTGCCCCATCCGAGCTCGGGGTCGTCCCAGTAGGTATAGGTCACGTCCACGCCGAGCAGTTGCTTCGCCTTCGAGTTACGGTCGTAGACCTTCAGCCCGATGGAATCGGCTTTGCCTTTCTTGACCGTTTCCTCGTCGGGTCCGGCGACGTACTTGTCGTTCTTCGAGGTCTTCTCCGCGTCGC
The DNA here is from genome assembly GCA_017961575.1 of Clostridia bacterium. Lineage (GTDB taxonomy): Bacteria > Bacillota > Clostridia > Oscillospirales > CAG-272 > UBA1740. Next base: position 4,145 of record JAGCXA010000047.1, read on the forward strand.
CGTAGGCGCTCAACTGGATCGTGAACGTCCGGGCGTCTTCGGAGAGCGCCGCTTTGACTTCGGGGCCGAGAACTTCCCATCTGTCGGTGGTGACGTCTGTCCCCGTGTTGCTCGGTTCGGGGTCTTTTTTCTTGTTTCTCTTCGAGCAGGCCGTGAACGAGAAAACACAGAAAACCACGCACAGGAGCAGGGAAATTGCAAGTGTAAGTTTCTTCATATTCTTCCTCCGTTTTTGTTTTGATACTTACCCCGCGCCGAGCGCGGGGCTCTTATCGAACTATATTATATAGGAATAAGAATTTTTTTGCAAGAGGGAACGGCCCCCGAACGAAAGAAATCGGCGTTTCTAACAAAAATCCGCGCCCCGAATTGTTCAAGTTCACCGACGCCCGGCGTCCTCTTGTCTCTTGTCCCCCCGAATCCGCGCGCAGCGCGGTACATTATCCGTTCGCAGAACGGCACGTTGTCCGTCCGACGGGCGGGACGTTATCCACGCATAGCGTGGTATGTAATTCGCTCGCGGAGCGACGCTTATTTCCGCGCTCCCCCTTTGTCTCCTTCGCGCGGCGCACTCCCCGCGCCCCCATCCTCTGTCTCTTTCGCGCGGCGCGGGGGGCACCGGGTTCCCGAAAACGAGCTTGTCGAGTTTTGGGAACGCCGGTGCGAGGGGTCCCCCGCCGCATATCACGTTCCGCGCAAGCGGAACATATCGCGTCCGCCGTGTGCGGCGGATATATCGCGAGAGCCGACCGTCAAAAACGGTCGGCTCTCATATCACGCGGGCTCGCCCGCTCTTCACTCCGCCTTCGGCAGTCCGTACCAGGTTTCCAGAATGCTGTCCAAAAACGCCTGCTTGGCGTCGCGGGCGGCGGCGTAGTCGGTCGCGATATAGGAAGAATCGTGGTCGAGCCGACCGTCCTTCTTCATATAGTTGTGCCATTGCATCCCCTTGCAGGTACTGTCGAGCCGCATCAGGTCCTCGATCGCCTTGTCGCGTCCGTTGACGACGCTCTCGTAGATCAGGTCGAGCATCCGGTCGGTCCCTTGGTTGTAGACGGTAGTTTTGTACTTCGTCACGATTTCAAGGAATTCCTCCCTGATCTTATCCGACTTCTCGTTCAGGAATTGCAGATACGCCGAGAGCGCTTTCGCCTTCCCCGCTCCGACGTTGACGTTGATCGCGCCGGTGTCGCCGACGTTGTGGATGATGGTGTTGTATTGATTGTTTGCGCTCACTTTCGGCAGCGGAACGACCGAGTAGAGGTCGGCCATCTGCTGGAAGGCGTCGTCCTCCATCGCGCCGAGCACGCAGGCGCCGGCGAAGAGCGTTCCGCCCTCTCCGAACTTGAGCCAATGGTACTCCACGCTCGGATTCGTCGGGGAAGCGCCGCCGTCCGACGGAGCGTTGGTCGCGAGCGCGCCGTCACCCGAGAAGACGCCCGCCACCGCGTCGAAGATCCCGCCGAGAGCGGTGGACTGTTCGGGATATTTGATCCACGCCTTGCCGTCCTTCGTATCGCTCTCGAAGAGCGCCGCGCCGGAGGAATAGAGGTAGAACGAGGTCGTCATACCGGAACGCGCGTCGCCGAGGATCCCGAGCGTATCGTAAATATCGGTCTGTCCCGCCGTTCCCTTGTCGTCCCAGACCGCCTCCGAGAGTTTGCCGAGCGCGTCCCACGTCCAGTTTCCGTCCTCGACGAAATCGAAGAAGCGCTGCGACATCGTCTCGCCCGCGGCGAGTCCTTCTCCTCCGAAGAGCGCCGGCGCCAGTTTCGAGGCGTTTGCGTCCATCATCGTGGCGTTGAAGGGCAGAACGCCGAACGCGCGCACGAGATCGAGGAAATAGTCGCCGGCGAGGATGTAGGCGCGGTCGCCGGTGAGCGACATGTTCTTCATCCAGTCGGTCATCCAACCTTCGGCGTTAAAATCGAAGTAGGAGCCGGGGATCGACCACAGGTCCTTGAAGCACCCCTGCATCGTGGCGTTCCCGAGGTCGAAGATCATATTGACGAACACGTCGGGGGCGTCAGCCGCCTTCGTCGAGACCAGTTTGTAGATCTCGGGGGCTTGCGCCTCCCATCCGTACTGGTCCCAGTAGAGATACTCGACCGACACGCCGAGCAGTTCCTCCGCCCGCTTGTTGCGGTCGTAGATCTTCTGCCCGATGCTGCTCGCGCCCTCGCGAGCGTCGGGTCCGGCGAGGTAAATATCGTTCTTGGAGTCTTTTTCCGCGTTCCTGAAGTCGCTCATCTCGATCTTAAAAGACCGATCGGCGGCTGAAAGCGCGCGTACCTCGCCCCCGATGTCTACATATTTATCGGTGGTTTCTTCGGATTCTTTTTCGGTCGTCGTTTCGGTCGCGGCGGGCTTTTTCGGGCCGCAGGACGCCAGCCCCGTCGCAAGGATCGCAAGGAGAAGCAGGAGTACCGTCAGTCGTTTCATACTCAATTGTTCCTTTCCGTACAGTTTTTTGTTTGGGGTTCGCAGTCCGGACGGTGCAAGACGGAAAAACCGCAGAAAACGACTCGTGCGCGAGGTTTCTTTTCTTGTTTTTTCGCGGGACGCCTATGCGCTCTCCGCGGCGGTTTTTCTGCTTCAATTATATAATGAAGGGCGGGTTTTGTCAATACGCGGCCCGTCCCGTCCCCCGTCCGGCGGCGCTTTTTCGGCAAACGTATGCAAGAAAAGAAATCTTTTGCAAGAAAAGTCACGCGCCGCCGCCGACCGACGACCGACGACCCCTTTCCCGTGTTGACATTTGCGCGCTTTTGCGGTATACTTGGCGGGAGGGCGCAGCAAGAACAAATCGGCGCCCGTGTGAGGTTATGATGACGAAAAAGATCACGCTCCTGGTGATGGCGGCGGGAATGGGCAGCCGTTTCGGCGGGCTCAAACAGATCGAGCCCTTCGGCCCGAACGGCGAAACCATCCTCGACTATTCGGTCTACGACGCCGCGCGCGCGGGTTTCGACCGCGCGGTGATCGTCCTGCGTCGGTCGATGCTCGCGGATTTCCGGGAGACCGTCGGACGCCGGATCGAAAAACTGCTCGACGTGCGATACTCTTTGCAGGAAAACGATATTCTCCCGGCGGGCTTCTCGGTCCCCGCGGAGCGGACGAGACCCCTCGGCACGGCGCACGCCGTCTGGTGCGCGCGGGAGCACCTTGACACCCCCTTCGCCGTCGTGAACTCGGACGACTTCTACGGCGCCGGCTCCTACGCCGCGCTCGCGGACGCTTTGACCTCGCCCGATTTTACGGCGTGTATGGTCGGCTACCGGCTCGGCAACACGCTGAGCGAGACGGGAACCGTCAACCGCGGGATCTGCACGGTCTCGGACGGCTATCTCTCCGGGATCGAGGAGACCTTCGGCATCGACAAGAACAGCGGGATCCCGCTCAATACCGTCGTTTCAATGAACATCTGGGGCTTCAAGCCCGATCTCGTCGGACGTCTGGAAACCGAGTTGCGGGCGTTTTTACCGAAGATGAACGACCCCTTGAAGGACGAGCTGTATCTGCCGGGCGTGGTCAACGACGCGATCCGCGACGGCTCGCTCTCGGTGCGCGTCATTGAGACCCCCGAACAATGGTACGGCGTCACCTACCGCGAGGACGCGGCGTCGCTCCGCGCCGCCATCGCGCGGATGATCGCCGAGGGAAAATACCCCGCCTGATCGGCGCCGCCCCTCTTTTTCTCCCGCTTTCTCCCTCTTTTTTCGCTTTTTCCGCTTTCTCCCGTTTTACTCCGTATTTCCGTCGTTTTTAACGACCGCCCCCTCCCCAAAAGCGCCGCCCGTCGGGCGGCTCATAACTTTTGCCGTCCGACGCCGGACGGCAAAATCATAACCGCCGCGGACGACCCCCGCGGCGTCATAACTGCCCCCTCTCCGCCCACGGCGGTCGCGCCCCCGTCCCGCCTTCTCCCCCGCCCCCTTTCCCCGTTCTCGTCGCGCGGTCGCGCGACATATCGAGTTCCGCGCAAGCGGAACATATCGAAACAGCCGCGGCGAACCGCCGCGGCTGTTATATCGAACGGCGCTCCGCGCCGTATATCGACAGGGCGCACACGCGCCCGCATCCTCTGTCACTTTCGCGCGGCGTAGGGGTTCAGGGGTTCCCCGCCGCATATCGCGTTTGAGGGCAAACCGCCCGAAAACATATCGCGCGGAGCATATCGCGTGGAGTGCCGCAGGCACGAAACATATCGCGCGACCGCATAGCGGGCGCCTTCCC